>JAZRYC010000070.1:0-48864 GCA_045600525.1 Bacteroidales bacterium | reverse complement strand
GCGCAAAAATGATTGATGATAATAGCTTCGTGTCTTTGTGATGTGGACAGATAACCCGAGTCAAAAACGTTTATAAATATATAAATGTCAATGTATTATATAAATTTTGAATGTCAGAATCGCTGTTTTATTCCCGTCGGGTCTGCCCGAACGGAGGCGCCCATTCCCCTTCTCTTAGAAGGGGTGGCTGAAAGCCGGGGTAGTAATATCGGTGATCACGGCGTAGCCGTACCATTTAGTATATCAAACCCATAAGGATGCTTCGCAAACACCCATATCACTACCCCGCCCTCCGGGCACCCCTTCTAAAAGAAGGGGAATTTATGATTGCGCAAAGTTTGCGTTTGCGCAAAATGATTGATGATAATAGCTTCGTGTCTTTGTGAAGTGGACAGATGATGTTCTCAGGTTAAAAACGTTTGTAAATATATAAATATCAGTGAAATTATATAAATTTTCAAAAAATTATCGCAACAGTAGTGATTGACACTTAATGCTGGTGCAATAAATTTTGAATGTCAGAATCGCTGTTTTATTCCCGTCGGGCCTGCCTGAACGGCATACGTATATTCACTATCATAAAAAAAGGCTTCGCACGAACACTCGCACGAAGCCTTTTTTTATCAATTATCAATTATCAATTGTCAATTAGTTTTTGAGGCAGCGGACGGGATAGCCATATACTTTAGGGCTATGTCCAAGCACACTATTATACCCATCGTTTTCAATGGTCGTTGCTGTCCAAATTAATCCTAAACTACCAAATGACGAAAGGCTGACAGTGTTGTAGAAACCAGCTTTTGGAAGATTTAAAGCCTCCACACCACCTTGAATATTGTTAATATCTGTGGTTGTTGGTATATGCCAACCAGCCGGGCAGATACCTTGTATTTTAGAATCAGTAGCTTCTGCGGCTGTGCTATTTGTAGCGATATCCCAACTGTACATACGACCATACAACAGACTATCGTTAGCAATATCTAATGGATATCCGTAATCTCCTGTCTCACCAATCTTTGTTCTTAAGTTCTGTGCCATCCAGCATTGTTCGCCAATTTGTACTGTGGCATATTTGTTTCCGTCAATGTCTTTCACCTTGCTTGTACCGCAGACAAATGTTAATGAGTCAACGATGTGTCCCAAGCTGTCAATTTTAGCATTCATAGCATCAATTTGGTCGGAGAAGCCTTGCAGCACACTTTGGAGAGAGGCATTGCCAGACAGGTCGCAGGTGTTTACCACGTTGCAGAGTTGGTCTGTTGTAGTGTATTTGCTCAGGGTGTCCTTAATGCGAGCGTCCATCATAGTGGTGGTAACATAGTTTCCGTTGGTGAGGATGTCGTTTACTGTGTCGGAAATACTCGGTTTGTTGAGGATGAACGTGCAGGTGTCGTTGTCTGTTTCGGCCCAGTCGCTTTGCGGAATGGCCTTGGCATCTATGCTATTTGCGTACAGGGCAGACGGTACGGCGTTCACCAGGGTGGTATCTACCATTTCAACGCCGTCGAAAGTAACGGCGGTACGGATTTTGGCGCCATTCCAGTTGATGTTGTTCCAAGCAGCAGTCTCATCGCCGATCTCCAACGACATAAGGCCGTTGCGGTTGGTGGTTGCATTGAGTGTCTGCTCGAACTGTGATGCGTTGGCGGCGTCTAGCACGTTCACCGTAACTGTGATGGGTTGTTCCACAACTAGCTTGTTCTCGCTGTCACGTACAACGGCTTGATAATTCAATTTCGGACTTTGTGCCCAGACTGTAATGGATAATACCAAAACAACGAAAAGGGAAAATAGTTTTTTCATAAATATGTAAGTTTATTAATATTGTATTGCAGAAAAAGTTAATACTATGTTTGTGAATTAAATATGTTTAATTTTTCAAGCAGCGCACGGAGCAGAAATAGCTGTTTTTTCATATTCCGCAACTAAATTATCATAGCGTTTTTTAAAAAAAATAAAATTTCAGATTCGGTTGCAAAAATAGTAAATATATTTATTTATAGTAATTTTATTACATCTTCTATTCACGGTTCTTTGTTTATAGCTTGTGATTACAATTATTAGTCGCCATTTTATGAAATAACGACAGATAATCGTAGGATTTGTGAAAGAAAAGTTGCCATAGGCGATCTTTTTCAATAATCAATATTTTGTATCTTTGCACCTCGCTTTGAAGTTTCAGGTTTCAAGTTTCAAGGGTACGTCATCTTATTATCGCATTATCACATTAACACAATAATACAATGAATCCATTATTCAATCCTTCCGTTTATCAAAGCCGTAGAGAAAGGCTTACGCAGAGCGTGAGCAGCGGTATCGCTGTTTTTTTGGGCAATCACGAAGCACCGATGAATTATCCTGACAACACTTATAACTTTCGTCAGGATAGTGATTTTCTGTATTTCTTCGGCCTTTCTATCGCCGATATTGCCGCCGTTATCGACTTTGACGCGCATCGTTCCATTATCTTCGGCAACGACTTTGAAATTGATGATATTATTTGGATGGGCGACCAACCTACGATTGCCTCTCTGGCTGAGAAAGTCGGCGTGAGCGAAACCATGCCGATGGCCAAATTAGAAGAATACATCCATGAGGCGCAGGCAAAGGGTCGTAAAGTGCATTTCACCCCGCAATATCGCGGCGACAACCAGATCTGGATGTCCAATATGACGAGTATTAACGTGAACAACATTCGCGAGGCCGCCTCTTTGGAACTCATCAAGGGCATTGTTGCTTTGCGTTCTGCCAAGGAGCAGTGCGAAATTGAAGAAATGGACAAGGCTTGCGAAATCGGTGTGAAGATGCATACGGCGGTGATGCGTCGCTGCGTGGCTGGTGCCTCCGAACACGAACTCGCCGGCATCGCCGAAGGCATTGCGCTTTCGTATGGCAATGGTATTTCTTTCCCTGTCATCCTGTCACAGCATGGTGAAACACTGCATAACCATCTGCACAACGGTATCCTCCAAGAAGGCAATATGCTCTTGATGGACGCAGGTGCCGAAGGCCTGATGAACTACTGCTCCGACTACACGCGTACGATGCCTGTGGGCGGCAAGTTCACTACAAAGCAGCAGGAAATCTATGAAATCGTATTAAAAGCCAATATGGATGCTATTGACGCTGCTCATCCGGGTATGTACAATAAGGAATTGCATCGCCTCTCTTGTGAGGTTATAGCACAAGGTTTGAAAGATTTAGGATTGATGAAAGGGGATGTAAAAGAAGCTGTGGAACTGGGTGCGCATGCCCTCTTCATGGTTCATGGCCTTGGTCACCAAATAGGATTGGATGTGCATGATATGGAAGGCCTTGGACAGATTCACGTCGGTTATGACGAAACGGTTCGTCCGAGCAATATCTTCGGTTGGGCCTCTTTGCGTATGGCTCGAGAACTGAAACCGGGTTTTGTGGTTTCCATTGAACCGGGTATTTATTTCATTCCCCATTTGATTGACATTTGGAAAAAGGATAACAAGTTTGCCGACTTCATCAACTACGATGTGGTGGATAAATATCGAGATTTCGGTGGTATTCGTATTGAGGATGATCTGTTGATTACGGAAACGGGTCATCGAGTGCTTGGTCCGCACTTGCCAAAGGGTGTGGATGAGCTGACTGCGATTATTGGAAAATAGATGATAACAGAAAGGGCGGGAAACAATCCCGCCCTTTTCATTAGTTTTGATTATCTTATATTAGGCGAATAGGGTGGCCGCCGTACAGCTTTTCACCGTTACATCGGCGTATTCCCCAATCTGGTATTTTTCACGAGGGAAGATGATGACTTTGTTTTGGCTGTTTCTGCCGTAAAGTTGTTCGGAGGATCGTTTGGAGGTGCCTTCAATGAGTACGCGGAACGTCTTGCCGATGTCGCGTTGGTTGCTGGCCAAGGACAATTCTCCCTGCAGGGCGATAATCTCTTCCAAACGGCGGGTTTTCTCTGCATCGGGAATGTCGTCTTCAAAACGTTTGGCAGACATGGTTCCACCGCGTTCGGAATATTTGAACATATAGGCATATTCGTAGCTCACTTCGCGCATGATGTCCAATGTCAGCTGGTGGTCTTCCAGGGTTTCCCCGCAGAAACCGGCAATGATGTCGGTGGAAATGGCGCACGTGGGAATCAGTTCCTTTATTTTTTGGACACGTTGCAGATAGTATTCACGGGTATAGCTGCGATTCATCTTCTTCAGCATATTGTTGCTGCCAGATTGTACGGGCAGGTGGATATATTTGCAAATGTTGTCGTAGCGTGCGATGGTTTCTATCAGTTCATCGGAAATGTCTTTGGGATGGGAGGTAGCAAAACGTACTCTTAGATCGGGCGACATTTCGGCCACGGTGGCCATCAATTTGGCAAAAGTCATGGATTCCTCTTCCCAGAAATAGGAATTGACGTTTTGTCCCAACAGGGTAACTTCCTTAAAGCCGTCTTTTAGAAGTTGTTCCACTTCCATGAGGATGGTTTTCGGGCTACGGCTGCGTTCGCGACCGCGGGTATAGGGAACTACGCAGTAGGAACAGAAGTTATTGCATCCGCGCATGATGGAGACAAACGCAGATACGCCATTGACATCATAGCGGATGGGCATGATGTTGTCGTAGGTTTCCTCTTCCGAAAGCAAGACATTGAATTGAGGTCCCTTTTGTAGGGATTGTTCAATGAGGTCGGGCAGGGAGCGGTATGCATCGGGACCGGCGATGAAGTCGAGGACGGGTTCCGTTTGCAGGAGTTCTTCCTTCATGCGTTCGGCCATACAACCTAATAATCCCACTTGGAGGTAATGGTGTTTTTTCTTAAGGGATTCCAGTTCTTGTAGTCGTTTGTGGATGCGTTGTTCCGCCTTGTCGCGGATGGAACAGGTGTTGAGGAGGATGAGATCAGCCTCCATAATGTTTTCGGTGAGCTGGTAGCTGTCTTTAAGAATAGAGACAACTACTTCGCTGTCAGCGAAATTCATTTGACATCCATACGTTTCAATATATAGTTTTTTCATGGCTGCAAAAATACGAAAACAAAAAAAGGTGTCCCCATAGGAACACCTTTTTTATAGGATTTTTTCAAAAATTATTTCTTGATGAATTTTTGAGTAGCTCCGTTGATGCGTACGAAATAAACACCATTTTCCAAGTTGCTGATGTTGATTTGAGCAACGCCGTTAACGTTGTCAGTCATAACAACCTGACCAAGGATATTGCAGATTTCGAGAGCGCCTTCGCCTTCAACGGTGAGAACGTTGTTAGCAGGGTTAGGATAAACGCGGATAGCTTCAGCTTCGTTTTCGTTGATACCAACACCGCTGCAGGTAATGGTAACATCGTCTAAGTCAATATAGAACATATCGGTAATGTCGAAATGTCTAAAAGCAACATAAACGTTGCCAGTGTATTGACCTAAGTCAACAGTAACTTCGCGCCAAGGAGATTGATCTTTACCAGGAATGTCTTCAACATAAACTTCTGCGAAATCAGAAGGATTGGTACCTGTTGTGGAAACGAAAACGCCCCAGTGTTCATTGCACCAGCTTGCGTCTTGGCCGCAAACATAAACTTTTAATTCAGCACCAGCAGTAAGGTTGATAGCCGGAGTAATCAACCAGTTGTTAGGAAGAAGAGCACCATAGGTGTTGTCATAGGATTGAGAAAGCATGCAGTAATTGCTATTGTGGCCATAGCCTTCACCTAACATTTCACTACTGCTCATCCAGTCAAAACCATCGCCATCGGCGTCGTTGGTTGTCCAACCGGTAGGAAGGGCACCGCCTTCAAAATCTTCAGAAAGCACAACCGTTTGTGCGTTAGCAGCAACGACTGCGAAGCAAATCAATGCAAGTGTAAAAATCTTTTTCATAATTATGAATTTTAGTTAATAAATTAATTTACGGCTGCAAAGATATATAAAAATCAAAATAGTGGGAAAAAAAAATCTAAACAGGCAAATGTTTGTTATTAGGATAGGCATAAAGCGTCTGCAACTACTTCTGCGAGAGACTTTATTTCCACATTCAGTTGATAGGTATGATTAATCTGGGTAAGTTGGTCGGCGCAGTTGTGGCAGGGGGTAATCACCACGTTGGCACCGGTTTTTCGGATTTGTTCGGCTTTGATTTCGCCTATTTTGAGGCGTCGGTCGTTATATTCACTCATGGCCAACATGCCGCCGCCGCCGCCACAGCAGAAGTTGTCGCTGCCTGTGGGCGTCATTTCAACAAGATCGGGAACGACTTGTCGTACAACATACCTAAGGGAGTTGTAGAGTCCGCCGTTACGAACGATGTTGCAGGGATCGTGAATAGTGTATTTCTTGGTGTTGAGGTTTTTGTCGACTTTTATTCTGCCGGATTTGATGTAGTCTTCCAGCAATTCTATCAAAGTAACCATCTTGAAATCGGGATGGGTTTTGAGGTAGTTGGGAGCTTCCCAGCGGAGGGCGCGCGAGCCGTGACCGCACTCGCCGAGCACAAGGGTATTGCATTTGAGTTTGTGCATTTCATCAAACATGTGTTTGGCAATGGCCGTGGCTTCCTGGTCGTTGCCGGAGAAGTAGCCGTAGTTCGTCACATCGTACATTTCCGTTGAGAGGGTCCAATTGGCACCTGCGATGTGGAAGATTTTGGCTGCGGCGGCAATGGAAAGCGGAAAGAATTTCGGTTCCCGCGGGTTGAGGGTGTAGAGAATATCGGCGCCTTCTTTGTTTAACGGTATCTTGGCTTCTTCGCCGAGCTCGTCCTGAAGATCTTCTTCCATCCATTCTATGGTGTCCACAAAATCTTCTTTGGGAATGCCCATATTGTTGCCGGTGTTGATGGCGGCATCCACCGTGGCCTGCAGGGTTTGGGGAACATATCCCATGGCTGCCAGCATTCTTCGGCCTGTGCGTACCACGAAGGGAATGTCTACGCCGATGGAGCAGTGTTTTACGCAACGGCCGCACATGGTGCAGGCACCGAATAGGGAGTCCACCATTTCGGAAATGGTTTCTTCATTGAGTTCGCGGGCATGGGTGAGTTTGGGAGCGGTTTTCCCTAAAAACGTACAGTAACGACGATAGATGGAGGAAACCATATCCACTTTTTTCCCCGGAATATATTTGGGATCGTTAAAGGTCTTGAAAAAAAGGCAGGATGTTTCACACAAACCGCAATGAACACAGGCATTGAGATGGGTTAGTAATTTGCTGTCTGTGTGTTTGGTCAGAATATCAAGAGCTTTCTGGATATTTTCGGAAGATTCTTCTTTCATGTTTTTTTGATTTAAAGCGGCAAACTTACACAAAAAAATAGTTTTACCAAAATTGATTTTATAAATTTGTAATCATTGTACTGTGAACAAAACCTCTTTGTTGAATCAATCAAGCATCTACGTTGATGATGACGCGAATGCTTTTGAAGGTTTTCTGTTGTTGGAAGTCGTGGATGACCTGTTGGAGTTTCTTTTTCTGTGTGGCAAGGTTGTTGTCTTTGGGCAGTTTCACCCAGAAGTCTTTAAGATAGTAATTCTGGATACGTGAGACCAGGGGGGATTCAGGACCCAGCACGAGTCCTCGGAAATGTTGTCGGAGGGGAATGGCGAGGGCATTGGCAGCATCGCCCACCACTTTCTCGTCGGGGTGCTTGAGGGTGATTTTGATCAGTCGGGCGATAGGGGGATAGTGAAATTCACGACGTTCGGCTATCTGGCTATTGTACATGGCCGAAAAGTCATTGGTTTCCACGTATTTCAGGGCAGGGTGGTTGGGTTGGTAGGATTGGATGACGACTTTTCCGGGCACTTCCTTTCGGCCGGCCCGGCCGCTGACTTGTGCCAGTAGTTGGTAGGCTCGCTCAAAAGAACGAAAGTCGGGGAAGGATATCAGCGCATCGGCATTGAGGATGCCCACCACGCTCACGCGGTCAAAATCCAAACCCTTGGTGACCATTTGCGTGCCTACGAGAATATCGGTTTTGTGTTGTTCAAAATCGGTGATAATCTGTTGATAGGCGTTTTTCGAGCGGGTGGTATCCAAATCCATTCGGGCAATGACGGCAGAAGGAAAGATTTCGGCAAGGGTATCTTCCACCTTTTCGGTGCCAAAGCCCTTCATTTCTATGTCTGTGCTGTGGCAGGTCGGACATTCGTGAGGAACCTCAATGGCATAGCCGCAGTAGTGGCATTTGAGAAGATTGGTTTTCTTATGGTATGTCAGTGTCACATCACAGTATTTGCATGTGGGCATGGTCTGGCAGGTGTTGCAGATCATGCGCACGGCATAGCCGCGACGGTTTTGAAACAGGATAACCTGTTCTTTCTTATCCAGGGCTTCGCCGATTCGTTCAATCAGAAAGTCGGAAAACAGTCCGTGCAATTCATGTCTTTTGGCGGCTTCCGCCATATTGACCACCCAGATGTCGGGGAGCTTGCTTTGGGAATACCTATGCAGGAGCGTCACCAAGCCGTATTTCTGTTGTTGTACGTTGTAGTAACTTTCCAATGAGGGAGTTGCCGTTCCCAGCAGGGTCTTTGCCTGGTGGATGCCGGCCAGGACGATGGCGCTGTCGCGAGCTTGATAACGCGGTGCAGGATCTTGCTGCTTGTAGGAGCTGTCGTGTTCTTCGTCCACAATGATCAAACCAAGGTTCTGGTAGGGTAGTAGTAGGGCCGAGCGGGCTCCGAGGATGAGTTGGTATTTTTGGAAAACGTCATTTTCCTGCTGTAGCACGCGGTTCCAGATTTCCACGCGTTCGTATTCGTTGAAGCGGGAATGATAGACGCCCACCTTTTCACCAAAGTATTTTCTCAACCTATTGACAATTTGCGAGGTGAGGGCGATTTCCGGTAAAAGGTAGAGAACCTGTTTCCCTTGGGATAGTACTTCGTCAATGAGTTTGATGTATATTTCCGTTTTTCCGCTTCCCGTGACACCATGCAGCAAGACAACGGAATGTTGTTCGAATTGTTCGTGGATTTGTTGGAAGGCCGTTTCCTGATGAGGTGAAAGATGTATGTCCGAGGCCGATACCTGTAAAGAACAGTCCACCAATCTAGAGATGATATTTTCCTTTTGCAGGAGAAATCCTTTTTTCACGAGGGTCTGGATGCGTGCGGGAGTAAGGTGGGGTGATTCCAGAAGAACATGCTTGGGTATGGAGGCTTTGAAATCGTAGCCGTGGTCTCCTCTTGTCTGCATGATAAAGGCCAGCAGGGCATCTGCCTGGGGCGCAGTTTTTGCGGATCCGTTGAGTTGATCCAGTAGTGCCATAAAGGAAGATTCTTCCGCGTAGGCGTCAGCCAGTTGCAGTACGGTTTCGTGCTTTGGTTTATAGGGGTTGCGGATTTCCTCGTCGGTGATAACGACGTTCTTATCCACCAGGGATTTGATGATAGGGATGATTTTCTGGATCTGGACGGTTTTGCATATTTCGTCCACGGTCATGGATTCCCGATAGGAAAGCGCCTCCGCAATGCGTAGTTCGTATTCGTTCAAGGTCGTTATGTCTCCACTGAAGGCAGGATGGAGTTGGATTTTCGTCTCGCTGGCCAATTTGAGGGAGGAGGGAAGTGCGGCGGCCATGACTTCGCCCAAGGTGCATAAGTAATAATCCGCCATCCATTGCCAAAGTTTGAATTGCTGCTCTGAGATAATGGGTTGTTCGTCCACGATATCGAGCAGGTATTTGGTGTTTACCTGTTGCGGGCTCTCCGTATGGACGCGGACGACCAGTGCGGCATACAGTTTGCTGCGTCCAAAGGGCACGATGACCCGCATACCGAAAGCGATGGGACTATCTATCTCGTAGGGTATGCGATAGGTAAATAGCGAGGGTAGCGGCAAGGGCAGAAGAACGTCGGCAAAGTAGGTCGTTCGCATAGCGATGGGTATAAAGGATTAAAGTGAGGTTAGAACAAGGTAGGTTCCCAGCTGGCGTTTTGCTTGTTTTTCTTGGTGGAACGTGCCTCCTTGTTGAGGAATCTGACTTTCGTTTCCACTCCCCAGTGGTATCCGCCGAGTTTTCCGTTACTGCAGATGACGCGATGACAGGGAACGAGGTACATGATGGGATTGGCACTTACCGCCTTTCCAACGGCGCGTGCTGATTTGGGTCGTTTGATTCTATTTGCTATGTTGAGGTAAGTAGTAACTTTTCCTATGGGTATTTGAAGTAGATCTTCCCATACGGATAGTTGGAAGTCAGTGCCATAGAGATGTAGTGGAAGACTTTTCACTTTTTGCACTTGCTGCCTGAGCAGATAGCCTGCAGATTTGTGAAAGGAAACTTTCTGACATCGGAATTGGGCTTTTGGAAAGTGTTTCTTCAATGTTTCCACGGGAGACCATTTCATATCTCCAGGCATGATAAAGCATATTCCCTTGGAGGTAGAGGCAATAAGGTAGTTTCCGAGGGGAACTTTCACAAAACTATAGGAAATGGTCAGTTTTTTTTCAGTTCCTCTGTATTCAGTTTTCGTCATCGGAATGATATGTACCGGCAAGGAGTTTAAATCTTCCATTTTTCTAATCTTTTAGAAACGGTTGCAAAGGTACGAAAATAGTCTTTATTTATTGACTTCTTTGTATTTAATGCCTAGTAGATCCTGTTCCATGGCCGTTTTGTCAATAATTTTTTTGAGCATGATGTCCAATTCTCCGCCTTCGGTATAGTTGGTGGGGGCAATATAGTCGGCGCGGTTTTGGCGTATGAGGTCTAGGCAGATGTCTTTAGAGGATTTCGGTCGATGGGCGGTGGCAACGGACTTAGGATTATAGACGGCGATAGTGGTTCCGCCATATAGGTTAACCATTTTCATGGCGGGCACATCGGTTTCCCCATCGCCGATGTAGATGAGGTTGGAAAAGGGCACGGCACGTTCGTCTTCCGACATGGATTTGTTGATCAAGGTATTGTCGTAGGAATTGTAGATACCTTTGTTGATACGGAACAGGAACTGTGTTTTGTTGGTGTAATTGACCGCGAGGGCGGGCCAGCAGGCGATACCCTTTTCGTCATATTGGAAGCCGGAGGCATAGATGGTTTTGAAATGTCTGGCAATGGAAGTTCCCTTGACAAATTCACGGAGCCCCGAAGAGATGATGAAGTGTTCAAGGTGTATGTTTTTGGAGGCGGCATATTGGTTGATGCGTTCAAAATAGGTTTCCACGCCTTCAAAAAAAGTGATGCGTGCTCCGTACTGCATAAAGGTTTCCTCCCGAATGGAGATGTTTTGTTTTTTGGCTTTGATAAGCATGAGGTGCATATAGGCGAGCACTTCGTCCATATCGTGTTCTTGTGCCAGTAGGTTGGCTTCTTCCCAAAAGGCTCCCTTATCCATGTTGAGGTCGGGAATAAAGTTGTATTCCTGCATGTTTCCCGGTGCCAGAGTGCCATCGAAGTCATATGCGATGGCCATATTTCTGTTTTCTGTCATAATTGGATATAAAGAAAGGGGCGGGATTTATAGCCCGCCCCAAGATGTTTTATTTAACAATGTTTTTAAATTCGTCGGTGCGGCGGTATTTTTTGAATTCGGCATCTTTTTTAGCCGTTTTCTTATAGGCGGGATCCTTTTCAACCGCTGTGCGCAGATTGGCATAGACGTTGGCTTCGTCATTCATGCGGGCGGCCAACACAGCCTTCAGGTAAGCCGTCTTGGCATCTATGTTTTGGATGCAGTCCAATGTGGCTTTTGCAGCCGAATAGTCCTTGTTGAGAAGTTGAACGAGGGCGGTGTTATAATCGCAGCTTCTGTTGTTCATCAATTGTGCGGCCTTGCTGTAGTCGCCATTGAGGATGCTGAACATGCCCATGGCGTAGTCTTGGTTTACAGGGCTCACGGAAGCCTTTTGGGATTTTTCAAAGTCTTCTTTTGCTTTGTCTTTATCTCCACTGAAGAATTCGGCGATGGCAAGGTTGTTCAATACGATGCCGTTGTCGGGAGAGATGGCGGCTGCTTTGTTAAGGTAGTTGATGGCGTCGTCAAGGTCTTTTTGGAGGCCGCTTTGATAGTAGTCGTTCAGTTTAAGTGCGCCGAGATCGTTGTAAGCACGCCAGTCGCCTTGAGTGGCTTCATCATTGGTGAGTGCTTTGTAGATGATCTCCTGATCGGCCTGGTCGGTAGTGACAGATGCGGCATAAAGGCGTTCATTGGCACTGAAATCCTGTGGGTTGGCCTTCACATGGTTGATGAGTTCGGCATCCGTATAGGTATCATGCTTTTTGCAGATGAGGGCGATTTCGGCACGTCTCAGCGGCGGAAGGATGGCATCCGTGATTTCCGGATAGATATCCGTCATTTCGCGGATTTTCTGTTCGCGCATGTCATTGTTGGCTTGTGATTTCACCACATTCAGAATTTGATTCTTTTGGGCGATGTTGGATTTTTCAATAGCGACTTCGAAACCGTTCCAGTCTTCGCCTTGCGCATTGTTCACATATTGGAATTCCGGTCTTTGCAGATCCTTCATTTTGATGTTGTTTTTCTTGGCATAAGCCTTAAGGTATTTGTTGTATTGGTCTTCAAACCATTTTTTACCTTGTTCGAAACGTCTTTCAGAAAGACCCTGGTTGTTGCTTTCTTCACCTTCTGGGGAAGCCCAACCGGAGATAACGACTTTGTCAATGAGGAGGTCTTTGTCCATGAAGCTGAGGAAGTCCTTAATGGAGTCCTTGGCTGCACTGTTCTTGTTCAACTTGTTGTTCCAGTTCATATTGGAACTGTTGAGGTCGAAATAGATGGTGGCGGTTCTGCCTACAAATTCCGGTGTGAAGTTGTGCGGCGCATGTAGGAAGTTGGAGCCTGTGGCGTCGTGGGAGAGCTTGGGTTGTAGACCGATGCGGGAAGAAGTGTTGGAAACACCTTCGCCAAGATCTTTTTCCGGAGAGAGGACGGCGGATTTCTTTTTTAACTGTGCCGTTGCTGGAGCAACGATGGTAGCATCTTCGTATGCTTCATCGAATTTAAACGTACCGGTTTGGGTAAATGTGCCACCAGTCTTGTATTTGATGGAAGTGCCTTCGCCCTGAGCCTTTTCGCCTTTGAGCTTGATGGTGGTGAAAGGCTGTTGGTTGTTGCCATCTATCTTAAAACATGGGGTCAGCGTCATCGTGGCCTTTTTCTTCAAGTATTTCGGAGGAATGGTGCCCTTAATGGTATAGGCTACTTCGCCACCCTTGTTTTCCAAATCTGGATTGTCCAAGGTGATGGAAACTTCAGGATATTTGGTAACCATTTTCTTCAAGCCGCAGCCGTTCATCATTATGATGACAATGGATAACAGACAGAGTGTGTAGATTCTTTTCATTGCTAAAATGTATTTTATTGATAATTTGATATGTAACATATATTTATCAGGCCGCAAAGATAGTAAAAAAATTTTACTATCCCACCATGAGATATAGATCGGGATATTGATGTTTTGATTCCTTTTTGTGTTTGGTCAGAGCAAAGGCCAAAGTAAGAGTGCCGATACGACCGATATACATATTGATGACTAAGATAAGTTTTGGAGCCCATCCCCAGTTGGCACATGCTCCCGTAGAAAGTCCGCAGGTGGTGAAGGCGGACGTTGTCTCAAAAATGGCATGCTCAAAAGACACGTCTGGTTGCAATAGTGCAATCATAAAACAGGAAAATATGATGAAGGAAAGCGACATGAGAATAATGGAATAGGCACGATCCACCAGAGAGAAGGGGATGGTTCGATGTTTGTATTCAATGTTCTGTTTGCCTTGGATGGTGGCAAACACCGATTTGAAGAGGACAAACAAGGTCGTCGTTTTAACGCCTCCGGCAGTGGATCCAGGAGCCCCACCGATGAAGATGATGAGTATGATCATAATCAGGGTCGGAAGGGCCATGTTGTTTACATCCAGAACCATAAATCCAGAGGTTCGGCAGGTGATAATTTGGAAGAAGGAGGTGAAAACTTTATTAAAAAATCCCTTTTGTTCGCTAAGTGCGCCGTCTTTTTCTATAAGAAAGAACAAGATGGTGCAGATTGTGATGATTGAAAAAGTGGTGACCAAAATGATTTTGGTCTGAGGCATAAGACTCTTCCATTGGTGTTTTTTACGTTCTCTAATTCTTTTAATGCTGAAGAAATCGCGAATGGTGAGAAAGCCGATGCCCCCTAAAAAGACCAGGATGGCGATGATGACTTGGGGGAAATAACTGTCCGTAACGCCCAAATCCAACAAACTCTTGTCCATCAATACGAAACCTCCGTTGTTGAAGGCGGAAATCGTGTAGAAGAAGGAGTGAAACAGATTATCGGAATTGGAAACAAAAAATCCGGTCGTGCTCCAATAGGTGTATAGCAAGGCCGCCCCAGACAATTCAATGACCGCCGTTGTGATGACAATGCTTCGCAGCAGAGAGACGGATTCGGAAAGCTGGTTGGTGGACATCATGTCCCGCACCATGTATTGGTAGCGCAGTCCGACAAATGATTTTGACAAAAAGGTGGTGAAGAAGGTTGCAAAGGACAGGATACTGATACCGCCCAGTTGGATGAGAATCATGATAACGACCTGGCCTTTGACGGTGAAACAGGTTCCCGTACTCACAACGGACAGTCCTGTAATACAACTGGCGCTGGTGGCCGTGAAAAGGGCGTCTATGAAGGAAATGCCGTTTGTCGTCATACGCGGCATGGAAAGAAGAATCGTACCAAAGAAAATCAAAATCAGGAAGGACCCCACCATGAGGGTGGCCGGACTTAAATTGAACTTGCCGAACATCCCGCTGACTTTCACCAATTCTATTAAAACAATAATGAAAAAGTAGAATTGGATGAAAAGCAGATAGTAGTTTTCAAAGTTTTCGGACTGTAGAAAGTCCAAATTGAAGTGAAAAACATTTACGGAAAGGAACTGCGCAATCAATAGAAGGATAATCAACCCTTCAAACCAGGTTTTTTTCAAAAACTGCCGTCGATGTAGGGAGTAGAAGATGAACAGAAAGTACTTTACTACATAGAAGCACAGGCTGATATGGATGATGATGCGGATGAAGTTTTTGGCTTCCAAGGAAATATAGAGGCCGTGGTAGCAAATAACGCAGACAATCGTAATCAAGGATATGATGGCACTGCAGATCTGCAGAATGCGATGCACACGGTCCTTGTATTGGGCGATGTGAATCTTCTGTTTGCTATAGGCATAATCCCGATGCGACTTCTGCGAGAATATCATAGGTTGATTTTGATGAAGTTGTCAATGTCATGGTCTTTTCCGAACAGGACGAACACATCGCCTTCGCGAATGTCGGTTTTGTTTTCAGGCACACCGATGATGTGTTGCTGGGTGTCGATTTTGTTGGCCACCAGTTCTTCAAAGTTCCGTCGGATGGTGATCAAACTCAATTTGTGGTTGTCTCGGAAGTTGATGTCGCCCAAGGTCAGTCCGATAAGTCGGGAAGGGGCGATGATTTCGGCAACCTTGTATCCGTCGGGAAGTTGCAGATAGGAGATCATGTTGGGGTTGGTCAAACGTTCGGCCAGCAGGGCGCCCACTTCGTCTTCAGGAGACAGAAACTCCGTGATGCCCATTTTTTCCAAAATGGTGCGTTGGCTCTTTCCCATCACACGGCAGATGATGCGCTTCACGTCCAGGTCCAACAGGTTGGCGGTGCATAGCAGACGTCCAACGAAGTCATTGCCGATGGCCACAATTACGGCGTCAAAACTCTGAATGTTTTCATTCATCAAGGCGCGTTTGTTGGTGGCATCCACGCAGACGGCGTAGGCCACATCTTCCGAAATGTCTTGAATGACATTGATATCGGAATCGATGACCAAAACTTCGTGCCCCTTTTCAGAAAGGGCGAGACTGATGGCCTGTCCGAAATGACCGGCTCCGATAACAGCAAATTTTTCCTGTGCCATGTTACATTGTTTTTAAGGCGGCAAAAATAATAAATACTTCTTAATTTTTGTATTTTTGCACCCTCATAGAAAAAACACCAAAACGTATGATACCACGCTATTCCCGTCCTGAGATGAGTGCCATCTGGACAGAAGAAAATAAATTCGGAGCATATCTGAAAGTAGAAATTGAGGCTGCCGCCGCTTGGAGCAAGTTGGGCGTCATTCCATCGGAAGATGTTCAAAAACTAAGAGAAAAAGCCACCTTCAAGGTTGATCGCATCTATGAAATAGAACAACAGACCCGACACGACATCGTAGCCTTTACGCGCGCCGTCAGCGAATCTCTTGGAGAGGAGCGCAAGTGGGTGCACTATGGCCTGACTTCCACGGATGTGGTGGATACGGCCAACGGATATCTGCTCAAACAGGCCAATGCCATTCTTCGTAAGGATTTGGAGCATTTTATGGAAATCCTGAAAAAACGTGCCTATGAATTCAAGGACACGCCCTGCATAGGACGTACCCATGGTGTGCATGCCGATATCACCGCCCTCGGTTTGAAATGGGCTCTATGGTATGAGGAGATGAAACGCAATATGGCTCGCTTTGATATGGCCGCTGCCGACGTGGAATGTGGAAAGATCAGCGGTGCTGTGGGTAATTTCGCCAATACGCCTCCCTTTGTGCAGGACTATGTGTGCGAACAACTCGGTATCCATTCCGCCAATATTTCCACTCAGGTGCTGCAACGCGATCGTCATGCGCACTATATGGCCACGCTGGCCCTCATCGGTTCTTCTATGGAACAAATGGCCATTGAAGTCCGTCATTGGCAGCGTACGGAACTGCGCGAAGCGGAAGAGGCCTTCGGTAAGGGGCAGAAAGGTTCTTCGGCCATGCCGCATAAGCGAAACCCCATAGGCAGCGAGAATATGTGCGGCTGCGCCCGTATCCTTCGCGGTTATATGGTCAGTTCCTATGAGGATATCCCCCTTTGGCACGAACGCGACATATCCCACTCCTCCGCCGAACGTATTATGCTGCCCGATGCCACAATCCTGCTCGATTATATGCTGAACCGCTTCGGACGTATTTTGGAAAATCTTGTGGTCTATCCCGAAAATATGCTGAAGCATATCTATATTACTAACAAGGTGATTTTTGCCCAACGTGTGATGACGGCCCTCATCAATAAGGGATTTGCCCGCGAAGCCGCCTATGACCTTGTTCAGCCGATTGCCATGAAGGCCTGGTTCGACGGAGAAGACTATCAGGAACTGCTTCTTCAAAACGAAACCATTCGTGACAACTTCTCACCAGAAGAACTGGCACAGTGCTTTACGCTCGAATACTATATGAAGGAGGTTCCCACTATTTTCAAACGCGTGTTTGGAGAGTGATTACCAACCTATAAATAATAAAAACATTATGAACAACATTCACATTCTCGGAAAGGAAAATTCGATTTTCAACGAATTTCTTTCGGAAATTAGAAGTGAGGACGTCCAAGTGGACAGCCTTCGATTTCGTAGAAATATGGAACGCATAGGAGAGATTTTCGCCTATGAAATCAGTAAGACGATGAAATTTGAGGAGCGCGAAATTACTACGCCCCTCGGAATTGCCTCCGTTCCCGTGCTTTCTTCACAACCCGTGCTGGCTACGATTCTGCGTGCGGGACTGCCGCTGCATCAAGGCCTGCTTAATTTTTTTGACAAAGGACAGAATGCCTTTATCACGGCCTTTAGAAAATATGAAAAGGACGGAACCTTTGAAATCGAGGTGGACTATCTTTCCGCTCCCTCTATTGACGACAAGGTGCTTATACTGGCAGATTCCATGTTGGCGACGGGCCAGTCTATGACGTTGGCATACGAAGAGTTGTTGACGAAGGGAACGCCCCAGCATACGCATTTGGTTTGCACAATTGCTTCCAAACAGGGACTGGAATACCTCTATCACCATATTTCTCCCTCAAAATGTACTTTGTGGGTGGGCGCCGTGGATGAAGAACTTACGGCTTGTTCTTTCATTGTCCCAGGTCTTGGTGATGCCGGAGATTTGGCCTATGGAATTAAAGAATAATGTTATTGAAAAGTGAAATGAAAAATTATCTTATCGTATTTTTGGTTGTTTTTATTGGTTTTACCTATTCGTGTTTTGCACAAGAGGTAAAATGTTCTCTGCTGAGTTCCAATGCTTCTGAATTGGTGGTCAAGGTGGATTTCCCCGATTTCCAGACTCGTTCTGTGGATGTGGAGGGTACGCCCATGCAACTTCTTCAAATGAAGAATGCCTATCCCATGCAGGAAGCTGGTTGCCCCGAATTATTGAAGTCTTCCTTTTCCTTCATTGTTCCTGAAAACAGCCATCCCACAACGGAGATAATCAATGCAGACTATTCCTTGTTTTCTCATTTTCTTTTGGCTCCTTCAAAAGGTAAGGTCTATAGAAATGTGGACCCTTCCACCATGAATTATGTGCTGGGGGATTCTTATAGGAAAGATAAATTCCTGTACGAAGATACCGTTGTGCTGGGTTTGCCTTATAGATTGCGGGACTACTATGGGGTGTCTGCACAGTTTTTTCCTTTTGCCTATAATCCGGTTCAACAAACGCTGAAAGTCTATAAAAGTATCACGGTTAGAATCCGTTTCAATAGTTCCCATACCATTAAGCGCGCTCGAAAAGTAGTTCGTACTTTCCATGAGGTTTACGATCAACATTTTATAAACTATTCTCAGACGAAAACAAACCCCATTGTTGAAGAAGGTGATATCTTGGTCATTACGCCCGCCGTTTTTGTTGAAGAAATGCAGCCATACGTAGAATGGAAGCAGAGAAACGGCTATGAGGTGGAAGTGGTTTCTTTGGAAGAAGTGGGTACTACCAGCAATCAGGTTAGATCTTTTATTGCGAATCGCTATGATCAGAATCCGCAGTTGGCATTTGTGGTCATTGTAGGCGACTACCAGAAGTTCCCCTATCCGACAGTAGGTGGAAACACGAGCGACAACTATTATGTTGAGGTTGCGGGGGACGATTATTACCCGGATTTGATTTTAGGAAAGATTTCCGCCGAAAATAATCAGCATGTTGCCACTCAGGTGCAGCGATTCATCGAATACGAGCAGGCTTCGTTAGATACGAACTATTTGTCGGTATATTGTGGTATTGCCTCATCAGAAGGGGGCTATTATTCCGATAATGGGGAAATAGACTATGAGCATATTCGCAATATCGGCGAAATGCTGACGCAATACACCTATACGTCGGGTTATGAGTTTTTCCAGGGCTCCCAAGGTGGGATGGACGCCTCAGGTTCGCCTTCAGCTGCGCAGATTGCTTCTGCCATTAACGCCGGGGTGGGCATTATCAATTATTGTGGGCATGGAGATGTTACCCTATGGGGAACCTCCCGCTTTAGCAATAGCGATGTCGTCAATTTGAATAATATGGGAAAACTTCCCTTTATTATTTCCACAGCATGTCTTAATGGTGATTACAAGGGAAAGACCTGTTTTGCGGAATCCTGGCTTCGTTCCACCCGAAACGACCAACCCATTGGGGCGGTAAGCGTATTGATGTCCTCAATTGAGCAACCTTGGAATGCTCCCATGTGTGGCCAAGATGGAATGAATGAGTTTTTGACGGGAGCAAACAATGTTGTCCAAAAATATACTTTTGGCGGTATTGTCTTCAACGGTATCCTTAAGATGCTGGATAATTATGCCGACTACGAAACGGCGCGCACGTGGATTCTTTTCGGCGACCCAGCCCTTATGCTCCGTACCACGGCGCCGAAGGCTTTGGAAATAGAACATGATACTCTGTTGCTTGTAGGCACCACCGAAGTGACAATCACTTCGCCTGTTGAAAATGCCAAGGTTATTCTTTTCCATGATGGCGTTGAACTGGATATGGGACGTATCACGGATAGTACGCTGACCCTGACATTACCCGACACCCTCACGGTGGAAGATACGATAGAGGTGTTTGCTACGGCCTATAACTATGGATCAGCCATTTCTAAGATTGCCTTTTACGAACTTCCGCCCGAACCCGAACCTGAGGATACGTTACCCATGTTTTCGGAAATCACACTTTTGCAGAATCCTGTTTGGGAAGGAACCAAACTTTTCGTCAATCAAGAGCTATTGGATCATTCTTTCCTTTATTATTCCTTATATGATGCCTATGGCCGTTTGATAGAAAGTGCGCCCCTGGTGTCTTCCTATACTTCTATTGATATGTCTGCATATGCCAGTGGAATGTACGTTTTGAGAATATACAATGAAGGGAAGAAAGAAGTTAAAACGTTGAAAATCATCAAAAAGAATTGCTAATGGAGAAAAAGCCCCTGATATTGGTTGTCAATGACGATGGCTATGAGGCGAAGGGAATCGCCGCTATGGTGGATATTGCCAAGGAATTCGGCGAAGTGGTGGTCGTTGCGCCCGATCAAGTGCGGTCGGCTATGGGACATGCCATCACGATGAACGTTCCTTTGCATGTGAGACACTATAAGACGGAGGATGGTGTTCAATATTGGCGCACCAACGGAACACCGGTGGATTGCGTAAAGCTTGGACAAAAGGTGGTGCTGAAGGATCGCCAAGTTGATTTGGTGCTGTCCGGCATCAACCACGGTTCCAATTCCTCTGTCAGCGTTATCTATTCCGGAACGGTGGCTGCGGCTATCGAAGCCTCTTTTGATACCAACGCCGTGGCACTTTCGGTTCAGGACTATTCCCCGGATGCAGATTTTACGGCCGCCGTCCACTTCGGAAAAATGATTGTAAAACAGGTCCTTGAAAAAGGACTTCCACCCCATGTGTGCCTGAATGTAAATGTTCCCAAGGTGTCTATGGAGGAAATCAAAGGTATTCGCGTCACTCGGCAAACCGATGGATACTGGTATGAGGAAATGGATGTGAGAACCGACCCGTACGGCCGCGACTATTATTGGCTGGCCGGCCACCTGGTGGATACTGACCATCGAGAGGATTCCTGTCAGTGGGCTTTGGAACACAACTATATTTCCGTGCAACCGGTTCAATATGATATGACCGCTTACCGATTTATGAACGATATTAAATATTTGGAAAATGTTGAATAACCTATTGGAAAAACTTAGAAAAGACTCTTACGCCATGGGCGTTTTTCTCGGATTTTTTGTCCCCGGCATCCTCTTTGCACTGTTGTTCGGCATATTGTTGATTGTAGAACATGGCAACCCGAATATGTTGATCAACAACCCGAATCTGCATAAGATCCTCATTCCAAAACAAATCCTTATCGCACTCATTCCCTCTTTGTTCATTCTTCGATACTATTTGTTGAAGTTGAAGTATGATAAGACAGGTCGTGGCATCGTTATTACGACATTTGTCATCGGCATTCTCTTTGTGATTTTGCAGTTTTCTCTCTAATTTAGAGCAGAGGCCAGCGTTACCACGCTGACGCTTACGCCTTCAATTTGCAGCAGTTGTTGAACGGCAGCTTCCGTGGTGGCTCCAGTGGTAAGCACGTCGTCGCAGACCAGCAGATGGCATCCCCGTACCTGTTCCTGGTTTTGCAGTTGGAACACTTCCTTTACGTTTTCCCATCGGCTGAATCGGCTTTTCCGAGTCTGTGTCTCTGTGTATTGTCTGCGAATCAGTACGTCTGTGCAATAAGGACGCTTTAGCCCCATACTGAGTCCTTTGGCTATCCATTCGCTCTGATTATATCCGCGCTTTCGTTCTTTTTTGGGATGAAGGGGGATGGGGATGATGTAGTCCACGGAGCGGAATCGTTCTTCTTCGTAAAGTTTCTTTCCATAGTATTCTCCTAAAAATGAGCCGATTTCCTTTTTCCCATTGTATTTCAAGTGGTGGAGGATTTTTTGAACACTATTTCCTTTTTTATAGAAAAGAAGAGAGGCCACTTCGCGAACTTGTACACGCCCGGCAAACACCCATAGAAGAGGATTGTCGTGTTCATGATGATAGTTGGTTTCCGGCAGATGAAGCATGCAGTGCAAGCACAGTAGTTGCTCGTTTTGCTGCAAGGCATCACCGCATCCTACGCATAGGCGCGGATAAAACATGGATAGCAGATTGTTTAGAAATTGTTTCATGGCGTTAGTTTTAGAATGACCAACGCAGAAAAGGGGATTTTATTTTACAACTTTGAAAACCTGTCTGCTGCCGTCTTGGAACCAAACATTTCCCAAATATAGTCCCTTGGGAAGATCACGGACATCCATTTGAAGGATAAAGTTGCCATTAGTGTGCATTTGGCGTACGAGTTCGCCATTCACGTTGAAAATTTCCACATGGGATATTTGGAGTGTCCCATTCGAGATATAAAGGCGGTCGGTGCAGGGATTGGGGTAAACTTCCATGGTGCAGGACGGATGTTCGCGGTTGGAGACGTGTTGGCTGTAGGCGGCGAAGAAATCGGGAATGCCATAGCCAAGCGAATCATTGGGATTATTGTAGCAGGAACTGTTTTTGCGAATGTAGTCCATTATTTCCAAGGAGGTGGCTGCAGGCAGTGCCTGCCAAAGACAGGCGCAAAGTCCAGCTGCCACGGGGCATGCCAGACTGGTTCCATTGGCAGGACCTAAAAAGTCTCCAGGAAAGATACACATCGTGTTGAATCCTACAGAGGTGATGTCGGGTTTCACCCGTCCGTCAAAAGAAGGGCCGCGGGAGGAAAATGAAGTGATGTTTCCTTCATAGTCGGCTGCACCTACAGTTAATATGTCGTAGGCATCGGCGGGATGACTGATGTAGTGCCAGCTGTTGTCGCCGTCGTTTCCCGCACTGACACATACCACCACTCCTTTGTGACTCAATAAGGTGGCGGCTTTTGAAGCTATGCTGCTCTCACCATCCATGTTGGCATAGGTGTAGTTTCCCTGGGGAAAGTCGGCAAAAGTGGTATAACCTAAAGAGGAATTTACAACATCCGCACCAATACTGTCGGCGATTACAGCGGCCTGCGCCCAGAAGTCTTCTTCTATGAGTTGCTCTTGGGCGGTTTCCTCGGAACGAATAAGGTAGTAGCTGGCACGCGGCGCGGAACCTACTAAGATACCTTCCAATTCAGTGGCCATGGTGGTTGTAACGATCGTGCCATGGTAATGCTGACTATATACATTGTTGCTCCATGGGAGCAGATCTTGTGTGCCGATCAGTCTTCCTTCGTCAAAGAGGTTGTGAAGCATGTTGCTGGTATCCAATCCGTCCCATCCTCCATCAATGACGGCAATGAGCATTCCTTCTCCGCGAAATCCTTCATTGTGCAGCAGGTGTCCGTTGTGCAAGGCTATCTGGGCATATCCGTTGCCGTAGTCATAAGGAACAACGGTGTCTTTCGGTTCATGAAAAGCAAACGGACTATATTCGCGACTGAGTGATTCCGGTTTGGATTTGTATGAAAGATCGTAATTGGCAACGGGAAGAATGTTTGTTACAAAAGGTAGCGCTTGAATTTGTGCCAGTTTGGTACTATCTGGGCAATAGATAGTTACAGTATTGAACCATCTGCAGTTACAGAGCTCGCGTATGTTTGCGTCCACGTTTTTTATCTGTTGCACATACTGGGGATTAATGGGAAGATCTTCTTCGGTAATGGCGATGTTGAAGCGCGCGCGTTTTTCCAAAGCCCGTTCAGACAGGTATTCAGAAGGTCGCGTGATAGAATAAGGACTGTTTTCTTTATCACTCAATGTGATTCGATAGCAAGTGGGTGACAGGATTTCCTGTGCATGAACGGAAAGACCGATTAGGCTGAAAACAACGGCAATAGCTATGCAAAAGGCAATTCTTTTCATAAGATAATGTTATTTGTATATTTTTAATTTGGCATCTGCCCGTATCATATCGGATTTGAGATGGTTCCATTTTTTCAATTGCTGTACGGACACATGGTATTTTCGGGCTATGGAGGAAAGGGTTTCCCCCTGTTTTATTTTGTGATAGATGGTTTTTTGCTTTGGAACGGCAGGCTTTGGAGGGGTGACAACCGTTTCTTTTTCCATGGTAGGGGTGTTTTCAACCACTTTTTTCGTAGTATCCTTTTCCACAGACGGAGTCGTGTTGTTTGCGATGGGAGTGTTTTTTTCGGCATTCACGAGGAAGGCCTTTCCTTCGCAGTCACAGTCAATGATTCGTCGTGCGCCGGCGTACGTGGAGGCATACCAATTGCCGGTGGACTTGTCATAACGCACGCCTTTGCCGTGGGTGGCCGAATGAATGAAGGTGAAATTGTGCGCGCTATCCACATCAGTGACCATGCCCACATGTCCGATATAGCCCTTCCCGCGCCACCAGAATACAAGGTCGCCACGGCGGATGTCTTCCTTTTCCACTTTTTTGCCCATAAGGAATTGATCGCGGGAACTGCGTCCCAACTGAATGCCGAAATGACCGAAGGTGTAGTACATAAATCCAGAACAGTCGAAACCATTGGGTCCGGTTCCTCCGGAACGATAGGCACTACCAAGTTTGGTGATGGAAAAGTCAATGATGGAGTCAATGAGCGGACAGCCCACGACAACGGACTTGTTTTTCTGCGCTTTGCTTGTTTTCCGATGATGCTGCGCTGATACGGACTGTGTCATCCATAGGCAAATAAGCAGACATAGTATGTATAGGATATGTTTTTTCATAAGGCGGCAAAGATACATTTATTTGCCATAATAGTTTTGATAAAATCAAAGTGTCGGATAGTGGGGAAAAAGAGGTATCTTTGCCGCCGTTTAAATGCATTGCAATGAAAGTCAAGGTTGGACCGCTATTTTTCCTTATCTGTTTGACGGCCTTGTTGGTTTCGTCTTGTTCTCCCAAAATCACCGGTGTGCGCCCGCATCGTAGGGAAAGAAACTGCGGATGTGAAAATATAAACCGATGTACTTTGGATTCTCTTTCTAAAATGAATGATTATCTGGTTGTTTTCAATGAATAGGTTTTGAAATGAATATGAAAAAACATCTTTTATTAGTTTTGGGAATAATCTTGCTGATAGTTTCTTCCTGTCAAAATAAGAAGAACCAAATTATTCTTGAAGGTCAGATTAAAAATGCCCATAACGAGCAAATATGGTTGGCCGTGGTGACCAATGACGGTCTTCAAATGCTGGATTCCATGAAGTTGGAGAAGGGTCATTTTTGTTTTACCCTGAAATCAGAAACGGCAGAGGAAAAAGCGCGCGCGAATACGCCAATGATGTATCAGATTATGCTTTCCCCTTTCAACACACTTACTACCTTGGCGCAAGCCGGCGACCATATTGTTTTTGATGCCAATGCCGACGACCTTGTAGACGGCTATCATGTCAGTGGCGGCGAAGAGGCTGTTTTGATGGGGCAGTTGGATAGTGCCCTGAATGCCTTTGTTCATCCTACAGAACAACTTTATAGAAAATATCAAAGCAATTTGCAAAATGATGCGGTTCGCGAAGAAGTGGAACAGCAATATGTGAAGATGTTGGAACACCACAGACAGTATCTTAAGGATTTTATAAAAAATCATCCCCATAATATGGCTTCCTATATTGCCTTCTACCAAGGATATAATAAAAGAAGCTTTTTCAATGAGATGGAAGACCTTGCTCTATTGAAACAGATTACTCAGTCATTAAAGAAACAATATCCTGAAAGTCCCTACATTAAAAACATGCAGCAGCATGTGGAAATATTGGATTTGAGGGTACAAGAAAGAAAGGAATACAATGATACTCATTAATATTGGCGACGAATTGCTCATTGGTCAGGTAATCAATACCAATGCAGCCTTTATTGGTCAGCAGATGACTGCGGCCGGAATTGAGATGACCGACGTTTGGACGATTGGTGATGACGGAGACGCCATCCGTGAGGCCGTGCGTGCGGCTTTTGAAAAAACCGATGAGGTGATTATGACGGGCGGACTGGGCCCCACGAAGGACGATATCACCAAGAAAGTGATTGGTGAGCTTTTCCAGCGGGAATTGGTCATTGACGAACCTACGTTGCAACAAGTTACGGAAATGTTTGCCGCCCGCGGCATGGAACTTACGGAAACCAATCGCCAACAAGCCGCTGTCCCTGAAGGGTGCACCGTTCTGAAGAATGCTCTCGGTACGGCTCCCGGACTATGGATGGAAGATCAGGGGAAGGTGCTGATATCCCTTCCCGGAGTTCCCTTTGAAATGGAGAAGCTGATAAAAGACGAAGTGCTGCCGCGACTACTGGCGCGTGAAACCCATCGTCAGTCTATTCAATATAAGGTGCTTCAATGTACTAATATTACGGAAAGCGGTCTTTCTGATAAGTTGGAGGAATATGAACGTGCTTTACCCCAGGGTATGAAGTTGGCGTATCTTCCCAAACCCGGCATCATCCGTTTGCGTCTTACTGCCCAAGGTGAAAATCAGGAAGTAGTAAAAGCGACTTTGGAGGAGCAATTTGCCAAATTAAAGGAGGAAGTCGGCACGTATGCCTTTACAGATGAAGACATAACCATGGAGGAAGTGGTGGGCCGTTTGTTGGTGAGGGCGGGCAAAACGGTGGCCACGGCTGAAAGTTGCACGGGTGGCTATATCGCCCATTTGCTGACATCTGTGCCAGGTAGCTCCCGCTATTTCCAAGGTTCCATGGTTTCCTATAGTAATGAGGTGAAACGCGACCTGCTCAACGTCCGTGAGGATAATCTCAAGCGTCGTGGAGCCGTTAGCGAGGAGGTGGTCAGCGATATGTCGCTCAACGCCATGGGGCTTTTTGATGTGGATTATACGATTGCCACTTCCGGCATTGCCGGCCCTGACGGGGGAACGGAACAAAAACCGGTTGGCACGGTGTGGATTGCTGTGGCTACCCCGATACGGTTGGTTACGAAGGAATTTAGATTCGGATCCCGTACGGGTCGCAAGCAAATCGTTGAGCGTGCCGCCCATGCCGCCCTCAATATGCTGCGCATGGAGATAGAAAAGGATTTGCGATAATTCGTCTGCTGAATGAATGCCCTCATTGTTCGCTTTAGGCAATATCTCATATATGAAAAATCACTTTCCCCGAAAAGTGTGGAAGCCTATATGCACGATATTCTATTGCTGGAGGCTTTCTTGGGTGATAAATCCGTAGAGGATGCGAATTTAGAAGATTTACAGGCTTTTCTGAAGAATATGTACGAGCAGGGTGCGGCAACTCGTTCGCAGGCTCGCGTGATTTCCGGTGTGAAGGCTTTTTACCGATTCTTATTGTATGATGAGGTTTTGAAGGAGGATCCGACAGAGTTGCTGGATGCTCCTAAAATAGGATTTCATCTTCCCGATGTACTTTCCATTTCCGAAGTGGAGTCAATCATTCAGGTGATAGATCTTAGTACGCCGGAGGGCCATCGCAATCGCGCCATGGTGGAAATCCTATATGGTTGTGGATTGCGTGTCAGCGAGTTGGTGACTCTTCGGCTTTCTCATTTGTTTTTTGATGAAGGCTTTATCAAGGTCTTGGGTAAAGGTAGTAAGGAAAGGTTTGTCCCCGTTGGTACGATGGCGCAGAAAATGGTTATGCTGTATGTGGAGGGTGCCCGCAGGGAATTGGATATCAAAAAGGGAGAGGAAGACTTTGTCTTCCTAAATCGTAGAGGTAGACACCTGACGAGGGAAATGGTTTTTCTGTTGGTGAAACAATGGGCCGAAAAAGCCGGCATCAAAAAAACTATCAGTCCCCATACCTTTCGCCATTCCTTTGCCACGCATCTCATTGAAGGAGGCGCGGATCTACGCGCAGTACAGCAAATGCTCGGCCATGAAAGCATTACTACGACGGAAATCTACACGCATTTGGATAAGGACTATATACGGAGTAATATTGCCCAGTTTCATCCCCGCTACTAATCCAAGTTATCGCTTGATAACTCTTTCTATCAAAATATTTACTTCTTTCGACACTTTCCAGAAGTAGGTAAGGGTTATTCCTATGCCCAACAAGATGAGGGTTCTAATACCACCTTCCACAATTTGTGCGAATAATGGTTTGATGGGCAATGTTTCAAATACCGGAGAAATGGTCTTGGTCCATACGTAATTCAATATAAACATCAGCATTACCACGGCAATGATTTTGAGTTGCCCCTTTGAGAAAAGGGAAATGTTTAGTTTCCATTTTAAAAGAATGAGGAGGAAGAAATAGTATATGAAATAGGAAAGGAAATTAGCTAAGGCGGCTCCATTCATGCCGATGCGGGGCACGAGCAGGATGTTGAGGATGATTGAGGAGGCGGTTAGCAGAATCGTGAATACCAATGTGAGATAATAGTATTTTGAATAACTGAGCGCGTTGCCGCTGATGCTGAAGGTGGAATTAGACAAACGGGCGAATCCGAGAATGAAAATAACACTCTTTCCAGTTACGTAGTCTCTTCCGTTGCGAAGGATGAGAAAGAGCAGGTCCACATTGATCCAAATAAGGAAGAAAATGAAGGTGCTGGAAAGCAATAAGTGGAGGGAGACGGATTTACAGAGCGCATCTGCTCGTTCCCAGTCCTGATTTTTGATTGCTTCCGAAAGATTGGGTTGCGCGATGGCGTTCAACGAGCGGTTGGGGATTTCAATGACTGTTGCAATATAGTTGGCAATGGCGAATATACCCGTGAAGGCCAGTCCCATTTTGGCACTCACAAAAAACGAACTCAGTAGGGGTGTGATGTTTCCGGCAATGGAAGCCATCAAAAGAAACAGAGTGTATAGGAGAAAATCCCTCCGCAGCGGTTTGGTGAGAAACTTAAAATCAGGTTTTAAGGATATTTTTTGAAGAGTGAATAGGTATATGATGTCAGTCAGGGCTGCTAAAAAATAAGTAATGCAGAAACCGATGACCAAACCGTCTAAAGTGATTTTATGGAAGCCGTATAGAAGGTATATGGCCAGCAAGCCGAGCCGAACACCCACCTCGCGCACGAATTTCGGCACCACGATATGCATTAAGACATTGGCATTTGCCTCAAACACAGATTGATATAGCATGAATAAGGCAATGGGGATAACAAATCGGAAGTAATTGACGAAAAGAGGCGAATTCTTAGAAAATACCCGAATAAGCGGTTGCTTCAATAAAAGATATACGGAAAGAAAAATTAGAAATCCTACGATCGGTATCACAATGGTCCAAAAGAAAAAACCATGATGTTTGCTTTCCTCGTCTTTGAAGTAGGGGAAGAAGCGGATAATGGAGGAACTCGTGCCGATTTGCGCCAAGCTGGAAAAGAGAACGGCGGCATCCACCAACACACGAGTCAGACCTACTTCAGCCTGTTTCAGGTAGCTGGTCAGTATAAAGAAGGTGGTGACAAAGCCTATGGCAACGCCAAGGTAGTTCACTAATGTCCCCTTTATACTCTGCTTGATGATGACACCCATTTCGGATATTTTTTTTTAGGTCGGCAAAGATAAAAAAAAAGCCCTATTTTTGCGCCTGTTAAAACCAAAGACCTATGTACCATTATCGATATCTGCTATTGCTTTTTACGATGGCTGCGCTGTTTGCGGGCTGTCACTTCAAGGACAGAGGCCAAACTGCCGAGGAGGAAACCTGCAACTATCCTGTTTCCGTTATTGCGGACACGCTCATGGCCGATGTGGCAGACAAAACAACATTGTACCCTTTGTCTGAAGATTTTATGGATCGTTTTATAGAAAAAGCCTTTGATTATGAAGGCCATAAAGTAATGGCAAAGGTCTCTTTCCCAAATGAATGGGGCATTCGCTGTGTGGAACGCCTGCCCGAAGGACGCGAACTTTGGCTCCTCCAATCACAATCGCGCGAATGGATGTATTTGGCAATCACTTCCGGATATGGAACACAACGTATTATAGACCTGATGCCTGTGGCCGTCAATCTGGCCAATCAAAACCAAGACCAACTGGAAACGGAAAAATGGATGACTATACGTCGTCCGGATGGATCTTTTCTCGTACAGAAGGATTATGAATGGATTCATTCGCTTACCAAAGCAACCAAGCAACAGGTAATGGCTGATCCCGAAAAGTACCATCGGCAACTTTCCTTTACCGAACATTATGTGATAAATGAAATGGGCCATTTCGAACTCACACAGGATGCGGATACGCTGCCTGACTACAACGCGGTGGTCTTCTTCTATAATCGTAATGAAAAACCTGAATCTTGGGATGACTGTGTGGAAATACTTCAAAGTTATTGTGAAGAAAACAATATTCTCAGCGAAGAAGTCTATCAAAACTATAATCAGATTATCGTTAGCAGCTACGATCTGAGTTTTTCGGTGGATGTGGATATCACACCCTATATCGGCAGCACGGTTTGCGGTATGGTTATGCTAAAAAAGGGGGAAGAACCTAAAGTGGTTAATTTCGGCAGTTTTGAGTATTTGCAGATGGCCATTAGAAGATATTTCAAAATAGCCAATACTAATTCAGCTATTTGATGATGATAGAGCGCTTTCGCGATAACTTGCGTCGATTGGTGTGTGAACCACGGGAATATACTTATCTGCTGGCGGTCAGCGGAGGGGCGGATTCCTGTGTGATGGCCTATCTGTTTCATTCCGCAGGTTGTCACTTTGCCATAGCCCATTGTAATTTCCATCTTCGTGGGGAAGATTCCAACCGAGATATGGAATTGGTTCGTACGATGGCCGATCAATTGTCTGCCCCCCTCTTTCTTCGCGAATTTGACACGCTGTCTGCCCAACGAGGGTCTGGAGCCTCCATTGAAATGGTTGCCCGCCAACAACGATATGACTGGTTTGAGGAAGTGGCCCGTGAATATGATTTTATTGTTACGGCTCACAATGCCAATGATGTGGCTGAAACTATGCTCTTAAACCTTTGTAGAGGTACGGGCTTAAAGGGCTTGATGTCTATTCCCGAACGAAATGGGAAAATCATTCGGCCACTGCTTTGCTTCTCCTCCGCTGAAATTCGTGAATTTGCTCGCAACAAACAGATTCCTTTTGCCGTGGACTATACCAATACGGATCAAAAATACCATCGAAATAGAATCCGCTGTTCTGTCATTCCAGAATTGGAGCAATTGAATCCCAATTTGGTGGAAACACTCTCTAAAGACCGTGAGATTTTCGCCAAACAGTATCGCTTTTATGAAAAGGCCGTTATGGCGGCAAAACAAGATCTGATAAAAGAAGAGAATAATAGGTTTCATGTTTTAAGGAAACGCTTGGATGGTTATTCGGATAGATCACTGCTTCTTTATGAAATCTTGAAGGATTTTTCTTTTCCCGCCGAGGTGTCCGAACAACTTTTAACGCCTAAGCAGACAGGTCGTTGCTTTTTCTCGCCTACTCATGTGCTGACGGTCAATCGGGAGGAGTATATCATTCAATCCTTGGAGCAAATGGAATATTCGGAAATACTTATTCCCTCTTTGGAGGAATTGAAGCATTATTTTCAGGTAGAATACGCTATCGTCAATGGCCCTATAGAATATCCAAAAGACAACAATTCGCTTTTCCTTCCGTTGAGCAAATTGGTATTTCCCTTATTGCTTAGAAATTGGCGGGAAGGTGATTATTTTTATCCATTGGGAGGAAAGGGGAAACGCAAGTTAAGTGATTTTTTCACGGATCAAAAGGTTGATAGGTATGCTAAGCATCAAATAAAATTACTGTGTTCCGAGGGAAATATCATTTGGATTGTGGGAATGCGTTCGGATCAACGATATAGAATAGGAAATAACGATAGAGAATATTATAAGATAAGTATTATTGAAAATGGAACAGATGAAAGAAAATAAGCAGCAAAGAACAGGACTATTATGGGTGTTGGCCATTTTCACCATGATCAATGCCGGCATACAGGCTGTTAATTATTTGACATATATGTTGTTTCCACAGGTTCTAAGACAGGCTGTGGAGGTTATGCAGAATATGCCCATGTTTAAGGATGAGCAATTCAAACAGGTGTTTGAAGTGTATCTTTCGGTGGAGAGATGGCAGTACGGATTGTTGTTCTTGGTGGCTGTGGCTACTTTTGCAGGGGCCTTGATTATGTTGTGGAAATTGAAAAAGATAGGCTTCCATATCTATACGATGGCGCAGATATTTGGATTCGTGGTTTTGAATTTCGTCATCGGCGGCAAAATGGCCATGGATTTCAATTCCGTGATGTGGACGGTGTTGATTATCGTCATGTATGCCACCCAACTAAGGTTTATGTCTTCTTCTCAGGAGGATGACGAACCTATAGAAGAAGTTGAAAATATTGAAGAGACTGAAGATATAGATAACAATGAATAGAGAGGATTTTCCCATACTAACACAGAAGGTGTATAATAAGCCTCTGTATTATTTTGACAATGCCGCTACCACTCAGAAACCTATGATGGTATTGGAGAGTATGTCACAGTATTATGAGACGATGAACAGCAATATCCATCGCGGAGTTCATTGTTTGAGCCAATTGGCTACGGTAGAGTTTGAGGCGGCGCGAAAGGCAGTTTGCCAGTTTATTCATGCTGCCCATGATTATGAGGTTGTATTTACACGCGGCGCTACGGAATCCATCAATTTGGTGGCGGCCTCTTTCGGACGAACCTATATCCAAGAGGGCGATGAGATTATCATTTCCGAGATGGAGCATCACTCCAATATTGTACCTTGGCAGTTTCTTTGCGAAGACCGGGGAGCCGTTCTTAAGGTGATTCCCTTTGATGAACAAGGGGCGCTGAAGTTGTCGGAGTTGGAAGGACTGTTTTCTCCGAAGACGAAGATTGTGGCTGTTACCCATGTGTCTAATACGTTGGGGACTATCAACCCCATTCGCGAAATAATTGAAATCGCACACCGGCATCAGGTTCCCGTTATGGTGGATGGAGCGCAGGCGGTGGCTCATTGTTCTGTGGATGTGCAGGATTTGGATTGTGACTTCTATTGCTTCTCAGGACACAAAATGTACGGGCCGATGGGCATTGGAGTGATGTATGGGAAGGAACGCTGGCTGAAGGAAATGAAACCTTATCAAGGCGGTGGGGATATGATTAGCAATGTTACTTTTGCCAAAACCACCTATAACGAGCTTCCCTTTAAGTTTGAAGCCGGAACCCCTGCCGTAGGAGATGCCATAGGATTGAGAAAGGCTATTGAATATATGCAGCAGTTGGGTGTGCAGCGTATCTCGGAATATGAAAACGAATTGCTGGAATATGCAACACAAAAATTGCTTGAAATTGACGGATTGCGTATCTATGGTCAGGCGAATAGAAAAGCGGCGGTGGTATCTTTCCTGGTAGGAAATATTCATCCATACGATATGGGTGTTCTCTTGGATCACCAGGGTGTGGCGGTTCGCACAGGGCACCATTGCACGCAGCCCATCATGGACCACTATGGTATTCCTGGAACGGTGCGGGCCTCTTTTGCACTCTATAATACGAAGGAAGAAATTGATGTTCTTGTGCAGGCCGTGCAAAAAGCAGTGAATATGTTACAATAAATATTATTATAAAATGAAATATGCCCTTGTTACCGGAGGCAGTTCCGGAATCGGTTTCGCTTATGCGGAAGAATTAGCTGTCAGAGGATATAATGTATTAATTGTCAGTAATAGAGAGGATTTAAACAAATCTTCACAGGAAAATCTTCAACCTAAATATCCGGATGTGACTATTTCCACGTTGATGATGGATTTGGCCGTCGCGGAAGCGCCTCAGTTATTATATGATTATTGTATACAACATGAAATGGAGATAGAAGTATTGGTAAATAATGCCGGTATGTTCTATTTTGGAGCTGTGGTGGAAAAGTCGTTGGCTCTTTCAGAAAAGATGCTTCAATTGCATGTTCATACGCCAACGGCACTATGTGTGCTGTTTGGACGCGACATGAAGGCCCGTGGCCATGGATACATTCTCAATGCCGGTTCCATTGCCGGCTTTATGGATTTTCCAACGATCGCCGTATACGAGAGTAGTAAATCCTATGTGGTTAAATTCACAAAGGCCCTAGCTTACGAATTAGGTCATTACGGGGTGAAGGTTTGCTGTGTCTGTCCGGGAGCAGTGGATACGGATCTGTATAACCTTTCACCGAACTTGCGGAAATGGCTTTGCCGCATCAGGGTGATGTTGAAACCAGCCGATATTGCGCGTCGCGGCTTGCGTGCTTTGTTTCATGGCAGGAAGAGGAAAATACCCGGTGCCATCAATTATTTCTTTTTGTTTTGCTGTTTTCTATTACCCGGTTTTGTAGTGGATCTTATCAAAAAGAAATTCGTATAAAAAAAAAGGAGAGCATTTCGCTCTCCTTTTTTTTATGTAAATGATTATTATTTCACAATAAATTTGTGGGTGGTCTTACCTGAATTTCCTTGAAGGTTCAAGAAATAGATTCCCTTAGCCATACCATTTACCGGAATGATGTAGTTTTGTTCACCACCATTGTGGCTGAAGTTTTCAGTGTAAACCACTTTACCCGTTAAATCAACAACCGTAGCAAGTACGTCTTGTGCTTCGGCGGAAAGCGTTACATTCAGATTCTCGGTTGCAGGATTAGGATACAAATTAACATTTTCGAAATTGCTGTGTTGGTCTAAGCCAAGTGCGCCGGCAAATTCAAGTTCGAATCCCGTTCCCTGTTGCCAGTTGTCGGATACGAATCTAACCATGATATCTTTCTTGTTCAAGCGGAAAACATTGTTAGGCATGTTGTTGATGTCGAAACGAGCAAGTAATTCGGTATTATTGGGATCGTAGAAATCTACGAAGTCACCAGCTTTAAGATCAAATTTTGTGAAGAAGAAATCATAACCGGTGTTGAATTGCAAGTTGTTAAGTCTGTGCTGGCATGTGGTAGCGGCACGATAGGTGTCGTCATTGCCCAGTTGGTTGCCTGGTTTGTCAGACAGGGTGCCATTATACTCATTGGAGTGCAAAGTAATGTTTGAACAAGTAGCCTTATTGAAAGAAGTAACTTCGAAATCAAGCACGAAACCATAGTTTTCGTTGGTAGCATCAGAAGTGAAAACTACGAGTACGCTGTCGGCATTGACGGTAATGGCAGGATCAAGTGCGGTTCCTGTGAAATCACCATGGGTGCTGTATTCAGTAGTGGTGTCGTTCACGTGAATAATGGTATAGTCGGAGCAGGCAGCCATAAGACGTTCGCCCGTGTATTCTTTTTTAACGCCGGAAGCTTCCGTACCGCCGTTGTAGATGATCACTTTGTCGCCGCTGGCGAGTTTGAGTTTTGAGAATTGGAATTTGTAAGCCGTAGCGTCAGGGCATGCAATTACCCAGCTGCGATGGGAGTTGGGAGCATATTTCATGTTGCCGGCGCCATCGCTGATGGTACCCTTGCTGGCTGTAACTCTGCGTTCGCTGGTGGCAGGTTTTGCGATAGCAGTGGAGTCGCTGGGGAAGAGGTTGAGCATGAGGGATTGAGAACCTTTTACGTTGAAAGGTCCCATGCTGCTGTTCATGTAGTTCATAAGGTAGAAACCGTTGTCACCGCCAGCCCATCCCCAGTTTACGTGGAAATAGTGCGTGTCTTGAATAGTTGTGTAACCATCAACAATCCATGCGTGACCACCATGTTCTTGGTTGTTGCCGGAATAGAACAGAGGACGATGGGCATCCAATTCGCTTATCATCTTGTTCTCCCACAAATACATCAAAGAGTCATGAACAACGATATCACTGATTTCTTGGAATTGAGCTTGTGAGTTGAAGAAATAATGGTCTTGTAAAGAGGTTAATGCGTATTCTGATTGGGAACCGGAGCCATCTGAACCATAGTTCATACGTACGGAAACACCGCAGTGGTAGAGCAACTTAGCCAACTCGCCGCCATAGTCGTTCAAGGAATTTGGAATGGCATCGTAATTATAGGTGGCCTGGCTGTAGTTTACAGTTTGAGGAGCATAGGTATAAAGAAGCGCGCCATTATCATCATATTCTCTGGGAACGTATGATACAATTCCGTAACCTTTTTCGGGATAACGATAGTAGTAAAGAATATTACCCATGGTAAGAGCCACGCAGCCTACGGGAGTGAGACGGTCGTCTCTTTCAGGTGCTTCAGGGTTATATGGGCAGTCAGCATTGTAGAAAGGACTTTGGTTCCAAGTGGTGGTCACCAAGGGTTCAACAGCGGGAGCTCCCTTCGGGGTTTGGATTTGGAAATTATCAGACAGATAGTGATTCCAAGCTTTACTAGAGGATTTGGTGCCAGCAGCGTTTTTCACAAGGCTGGACAATGTTTCTTTGTATTGGCTGCAAATAATATCAGCGCCTGTTCCGGTAACGAAGTTGCTTTCCATGGAATAAGCCAATACGGGGAAAGCAAGATCCGTGGCGGATACGAGGATGAATCCACGTTCTCCGACTTGGAATCTGTAGTAAAGAGGAGTACCTTCTTGGTCATATTCCGTGAAGGTCAATGTGAGGAGAAGATTCTGAGCCTCCATGGAGCCGCAACGCTCGGAAAGGAAGTTCTTGGACACTTTAACAGCATCGCCTACGGGCACTACGTTGGTAGAGTAGCCGAAAGACATCACTGCTAACAATGATACTAAGAGCATAAATTTTTTCATAAGCATTTAATTTTTAATATTTTAACTCAATTATTATCTTATAGAGATGCAAATTTAGCATAATATTTTAAAGGTGACAAAAGTACAATTTTTTTTGATATACTATTATTTTTTACATTAATGGGAAAATTTCTTCGCTGATGGCTATGGTCATACAGCCGTAAAATCCTGCTGTTTCAGTTCTTAGACGTCGGTTTCCAAGTTTCACCTCTGTATAGTCGTGTTGTCGTGCCGAATCAATTTCCCGCGGACTGAAGTCACCCTCTGGCCCGATAAGTAGAATGACATCTTTTATTTCATCATTTTTGGTTTGGCATATTTCGTCGGCGAATTGTCTCGTATTAAAATCATCGCACCAGGCTATGAATTTTAAGGCAGGATAGTTGTTTTGTCTGATAAATTCGTCAAAGGAGACCATTTCCATGGGGGGGAGCCAGCTGGTCTGGCATTGTTTGAGGGCGGATACCGCTATACGATGGAGTCTGTCTAAATTGACACGGGGCCGTTCGGAATGGTCGCAGATGATGAAACTAATGGATTCGATGCCGATTTCAACAGTTTTTTCCACCAACCATTCTATGCGGTCCATGTTTTTGGTGGGTGCGATGGCTAAATGCAGTCTTCGCGTTTTTCGGTCACAGGTTTCCCGTACTTCGAGGATTTCCACGGAACATTTTTTGGAATTGTCCTCTACTATGGAGGCCCGAGCCATTCTTCCCTTTCCGTCGGTAAGTTGGATTTCATCGCCCATGTGGTGACGCAGAGCTCTAATGCAATGTTCTGATTCCTCAGCGCTGAGGGTTACCATGGACTGACTGAGATCAGGATGGTAGAAATATTGGTTGAAAATCATTGTGTTTAGTTTTGTGTTTTCTTGTTTGAACGTGAAAAGGGGAGAAATCAGCCTTCTATTTCAGACAGTTCCAGCCAGCGATTACCCTTTTCTTCTAGAAGGTCGTTGATTTCCGCATATCGCTTGCCCCAAAGGGAGAATTCTTCGGGGGAACCTTCCCCTGTGCTCATTTTTTGTTCCAAATCTCCCTTTTCCGTCTCCAAAGCTCCCATTTCCGCTTCTATGTTTTCCAACTCCTTTTTTTCTTTATAGCTTAATTTGTTCTTGGGAGTTTCGCGAACAGGTTTTTCTTCTATGGGTCGGTTGGCCTTTTCAATCTTCTTTTGGATGCGCAGTTCCTTTTCCTTGGCCAGACGGTATTCGGTGTAATTTCCATAGTAGTCTTTGATTTTGCCGTCTCCTTCAAAAACGAAGAGATGGTCCACCAGTTTGTTCATCAGCCATCGGTCGTGGGAAACGATGATAAGGCATCCGCCGAAATTGGTAAGGAAGTCTTCCAAAAGGTTGAGGGTGTCTATATCGAAATCGTTGGTCGGTTCGTCAAGAATGAGGAAATTCGGATTTTTCAGCAGGGTGATAAGCAGATGGAGTTTGCGCTTTTCCCCACCGCTGAGGTCGTCGTAGTAGGTGTACTGCTGACTGAAGGGGAAACCGAAATGATTGAGAAACTGAGATGCGCTGATGTAGTTCCCATTTTCCATACGGATGACTTCTGCATGTTCTTTCACCAATTCCAAGACGATTTTATTCCCGGCATAGGTCATCCCATTTTGGGAGAAATATCCGAATTGAATAGTGAGGCCCGGGGTGATTTTTCCTCCGTCGGGCTTGATTTCCCCCATGATCATTTTCAGGAAGGTGCTTTTTCCCGTGCCGTTTTTGCCTACAATGCCGCATTTCTCACCCCGCTTGAAAATATAAGAGAAATCCCTGATGATGGTTTGGTCTGGGTAGGCGAAGTCAAGGTGGCTTATTTCAAGAATCTTGTGTCCGATTCTCTCAGATTGCACCTTGAATGCTTCCGGGGCCTGTTCCACCTTCCGGTCCATCTGTTCCTGAAGTTTTTCAAAGTTGTTGATTCGTGCGCGGGCTTTGGAGGTTCGCGCCTGTGGAGAGGTGTGTACCCATTCCAGTTCGCGTCGGTATAGGTTACGCAGACGGTCATGCTCGGCCGCTTCATTGGCTAAGCGCTCGGCTTTTTTCTCCACAAAGTAGTCGTACTTTCCACGATAGTGGTAGAGTCCTCCGTTGCTAAGTTCATAGATATCGTTACAAACGCTGTCAAGGAATGAGCGGTCATGCGTAACCATGAGCAAGGTGACGTTGGCGGAGGAAAGGTAGTTTTCCAGCCATTCGATCATTTCCACGTCCAAATGGTTGGTGGGCTCGTCCAAAATCAGCAGGTCGGTATCCGCGATGAGTGTTTTTGCCAAAGCAGCTTTTTTTCGCTGTCCGCCGGAAAGTTGGTTGATGTTTTTGAAGATATCGTGAATACCGAATTTGGATAGGATTTCCTTGATTTTGGATTCGTAATCCCATGCGTTCAGTCGGTCTATTTCCAAAATGGCTTTGTCCATGCGTTCCTGTGGAACGGAGTTTCCATGTTCCAATAAGGAAAGGCAGGTCTCGTATTCCTTGATGGCTCGTATGGTGGGGGTGTCTGTGTCGAAAAGGGCATTGAGTACGGAATCTTCGTCATGGAAATTGTCCATCTGCGGCAAATAGGAAACGACGATGTCGTTACGAATGACCACTTGTCCGCTATCGGGCACATCTCTTCCCACAATGATGTTCAAGAGGGTGCTCTTACCCGTGCCGTTACGTGCGATGAGCGCACTTTTCTGTCCCTTTTCCAATCCAAAGGTGATGTTTTCGAAAAGTGTTTTTTCCCCTACGGATTTGGATATGTTGTTTACAGTAAGGTAATTCATTGATTATCGAATTGAGGTCGGCAAAGGTAGCAAACTTTGCTGTTTGAATTTTTTGTGCGGATAGAATTTTATAAACAACGGATTATTATGATGTATTTTTTATTTTTGCATCGTTCCTCATGAGAAGGTTTTTTTGTTATATAATATTCATTATCAGTTTTCTGTCAGTGTCTGCCCAGAAGAGTTCTGAGTTTCGATTCTGGGAAGATTCCCTCATTAGATTGCGAGACCAAGTAATGGATGAGCCTAATGAGACCACTCGTCTGGAAATGAATGAGGAGTTTATGAGTCTCTTGGAAGAAGTCCTTCAAATGCCCAATTCGTTCAATCATACGTGGGATTCCGTGCGCAATTTTTCCGTGCTTTCCTCGCCGGACAATGTGTTTAAAATTTATACGTGGTATGTGGAGAAGAAGGATTTCTCTGTGGAGAATTTCGGTTTCATCCAAGTGTATAATGCCAATCGATATAAATATGTACTGTTTCCGCTGTACGACAAGCGGAGTACCTTCGACTATCCTAAAACGCAGATAGGTAATCACAATAAATGGTATGGTGCGGTTTATTATAAGTTGGTTCCCCTGAAAGAAAAAAATTTCACTTACTATACTTTGCTGGGTTGGAATGGAAACAATCTATTCACAAATCAGAAAGTGATAGAAATCCTTCACTTCAACAAGGAAATGATGCCTATTTTCGGTGCGCGCATTTTCAGAAATTATCCCGAAAAAGTCAGTCGCGTTATTTTCGACTATTCGAAAAATGCCTCTCTGCATCTTAATTATGAGGAGCAACAATATCTTGTAAATACTGGGAAATATAATCCAAAGACTCGTCAAATGGAATATAAGCGCATTGATAGTCCGATGATTATTTTTGAGGAATTAATACCTATGGACGACGGCGTGGACCGGGTGCCGGCCTTCATGGTTCCGGAATCCAGCCTGAATCAGGGCTTTATTGAAGAAGATGGTCATTGGATGTTTGTCAGGGAGGTGCGCGGTACAAATCCCGATCGAGTCAAACAAGAACACCAAATCAAGCAAAGACAATATTACTTGCCGATAAAAAATTGAATATGAATACAACACTATATCCATTTAAGTTTGAACCCATATTGAAGGAGAAAATTTGGGGAGGTCAAAGAATCAGCCAAATTCTCAATCACGAAGATTTACCTTCCGGTCGTTGTGGTGAAAGTTGGGAAGTGTCCGGTCTGGTGGGAGATGAGTCTGTGGTGGCCAACGGCTTTTTGGCCGAAAACAACCTCAACGAACTTCTTGAGGTGTATCTTACGGATTTAGTAGGGGAGAACAACTATGAAAAGTATGGGTTGGGATTTCCTCTTTTGATAAAGTATATTGATGCACAGGACAACCTTTCTGTTCAGGTGCACCCGGATGACGAGTATGCGCAGACGCATTTCGGACAAAGCGGCAAAACGGAAATGTGGTATGTGGTGGATGCCGAATCGGGTGCTGGCCTTTATGTGGGTTTTAAACAGAAAATTTCCCAAAAACAGTATGAGGAATCTGTGGCAAATGGTTCATTGCCTGACTTGCTTCAGTTTTATCCTGTCAAAGTTGGTGACGCCTTTATGATTCCCGCAGGCACGGTGCACGCTATTGGCAAAGGTGTCCTTGTGGCTGAAATCCAACAGTCATCGGATGTCACCTTCCGCATTTTTGATTGGAATCGCCTAGACGACGAGGGGAAGCCTCGCGAACTGCATACCAAGGAGGCTTTGGAGGCCATTCATGCAGAAAAGAATACGGAAAATTTCAAAATAGATTATGTGCCTAATCTTAACCATACGGTGAAATTGGTTCGTTCTCAATATTTTAATGCTAGTCTACTGGATTTTGACCAACCCTTGAATAAGAGTTTTGTGGAAATTGATTCCTTTGTCATTTATATCTGTCTTGACGGCTATATGCACATGGATTATGGAGAAGACCATGTCGTTTTGAAGAAGGGCGATGTAGTTCTCGTACCTGCGGAAATGGAAGAAGTGCAATTGATTCCCGCTTCGCGTTCAAAGTTGTTGGAAGTTTACTGCTAATGGTTTTTCGTTTCAAGGAATTTACCCTTCAGCATGACAGAAGTACTATGAAAATCGGTACAGATGCCGTATTGCTGGCGGCCCTGACGGAGGTCGGTGAGGCACAGTCTGTCCTTGATGTGGGTTGTGGCTGTGGCGTGGTCGCATTTTGCACGGCACAGAGATTGTTGTTAAAATCTGTTAATGTCCAAGTGCATGGGATAGATATGGACTTGGATTCTGTTGAGGAATCCAGAGAAAATGCTCAACATTTTAGCTTGCTTTCAGAGGATCATTTTCATTTTCAGCATGATTCCCTACAACATTTTTCGCAGAATTATCAGGGTGGTCTTTTTGACCTTGTGGTTTCCAATCCTCCCTTTTTTGGGAACGACTTGAAACCCAATGACAATTCAAAACTTAAAAGTAAACATCGCGATAATCAACTTCCTTTTTCAGAGTTGATAGACGGTGTGTTAAAATTATTGAAAAAATCAGGTCGCTTTTCTCTTATTCTTCCTAAAACAGAAGGAGAAGAGTTTGATCGTCTAGCTTCTGGAAAAATGCACTGTGTGCGTAGAACGTTTGTCCAACCGACGATTCAAAAACCTGTTCACCGCGTGGTACAGGAATATGTCTTTGACAAAGGGATCCCCTGCGAAGAAAGACTGCTGGTCATTCGCGATGCAGACAACCAATATACGGAAGCATACCGACAACTTACAAAGCCATTTCTTTTGAACTCATAAGTTGTCGTAATAATTCGATAAAGGTTAAGTGCTTTCTCTTAATCAGATTTGTTCAGATTCTAAATCCTGCCCTTCTTCAATCGTGCGGGCAATCTTTTCAATGTTCAGCGAGCGGGCGGAAGCATCAATGATGTCCTTGTATATGCCACCCTTCTTATAAACATCATCAGGGTCTCCCGACTGTTCCACATGGCCGTCTTTAAGGGCGTACACCACATCGGCATCAATAATTTGGGAAATACTGTGGGAAATAATGATGACGGTACGATTCTGCTTAATGGCATCGATACTGTTCTTTATCTGTTCGGTGGCAATGGCGTCCAAACTGGCTGTGGGCTCATCCAAGAAAATGATGGGCGGATTCTTCAAGAACATGCGGGCAATGGCAATGCGCTGCTGCTGTCCCCCCGAAAGTTCCTCAGCCTTGCTGTCAAACTGTTTGGGAAGTTCCATGATCTGATCATAGATATAGGCCTTCTTTGCCGCATCTACCACTTCATCATGGGTCGCTTTCGGATTGCCATAAAGGATGTTTTCTTCAATGGAACCGTCAAAAATGTGGTTCTTCTGCAATACAATACCGATATTTTCACGCAGGAATTGGGTGTCGTAGTCTTGCAGGCTGACACCATCCAACGTAATGCTTCCGCAATCGGGTTCGTAAAACTTATCCAGAAGGTTGACGATAGTACTCTTGCCTGCCCCTGATAATCCTACGAAGGCCGTTATCTTACCACTTTCGATAGTCATATCTATATCGTGCAGCGCTTTTTTACCGTTCGGATAGGTGAAATCAACGTTCTTCAATTCAAAGTTGCCAATCACTTTGTCGGATTTATAGTCGCCAGAAGGTTCGATATCTTTGTCTGAGTGGAGAATGCTGAAGAAGCCTTCGGCATAGATGAGTGCGTCGTTCATATCGTCAAAAATGCGCTGCAACTGCGTGATAGGAGCCACCACATTGCTGAAGAGCATCACGTGGTACATGATCTTACCGATGGTCATACCCGGATAGCCTATCAACACGAGATAAGCCGTGAGGATGATGACCAAAACCGTACCCACCTGCTTTACGAAACTTTTCACACCGTTGTAGTAGAAACTCACTTTGCGGGTGTTCATCTGGTTTTGCGTGACATTGTTCTGGATAGTCAGTTGCTTATCGGCTTCAATCTGTTCGCGATTGAATGATTTGATAACATTGATAGATTCAATGATATTCATAATGCCGTGACTCTTGGTTTCGAGCATAGAGCGCATTTCGCGGCGCCAACCTTTCAGTCGTTTCGCTTGGCGGAAAGTGATGAAGAAATAAATCGGCACAATGCACAAAGCTACCAAGCCGACATATACGTTGGCGGCAAACATCAGTATCAAGGCAAGTAGTGCGCTGGTGAACAGCGGTAGCAAGTCGATGAAGAAATTCTGCACTGTGCGCGAGAGGCTGCTCACACCTTGGTCGATACGGGTTTGGAGTTTTCCAGTACCATTGTCTGTTGCCGAGAAGAAAGCCATTCGGAAAGTAAGCACTTTCTCAATAACGGACTGTGCTAAATCTTTGGAAACGAAAATCCTCATTCGCTCACCGAAGTAGTTCTGCAAAAAGGTGATGACGGCGGAAAGGATTTCCTTGCCAAGCAGCACGATGGCGATGGTGACGACAATCTTATAGGCAGCCGGTCCCCATGGCGTGTGCGAATTGACCATTCCGTCAACTTCATCCACGGTCCAGTCCAAAACGATGGCATTTACCTGTGCCATCAAGGATCCGATTAACGTTAGAATCAAGGTGATTAAAACGAGCCACTTGTATGGTTTTACAAATGGTTTGATGTTTTTGAAAAGTTGTAATAAATTCATATTCTAAATTGTTTTATTCCACATTTACTCTGATTTGGCGGGGCGTCACCACCATGCGTTTCTTACCGACCGAAATATAGCGTGGGGTCGTCTTGGTCTTTTCGTGTTCGCGGTCCTTAAAGTGTTCTTCTTTTACCACGGCTACAGCCTTCACGGTGACATCCACACTGCGGTGAAGGTTTTCGTTTTTCAAACACAGATAGTATGTTCCCCGACACATTTCAGGCTCGGAGAAACGCTTATAGGCACCTTTCCCGAAACCTTGATCAAACGATTTGTAGTTTTTATCTTCCATAAAGGCTTTTCGATTGCCCTCGTTGGTTATGGCGTACGTGACAGGGTCAATGCGATTACCGTCTGGGATAATCAAATCAGCAACCAGGCCCACCGCCAATTTTACTAGCGGATTGGAAGAGACCAATCCCGATAGGGAGATGATGTTTCCCTTGTTTTTGGAAAAAATGCTTTCTGCAGAAGGTCCAACTCCCATCCAATAGGCCCATGCCACCACTTCTTGCTCGCAACCTACGGAATGTTCCAATTGGGGCATCTTGATTGGCACAACTATATGGGGATCATCGTGTTTGATAATACCCTTTGCCTTTATATGCACCGATTTGTCGAGCAAGCTGATTTCTTTGAATTCAGATGATAGAAGGATTCGGGTGTCCCGGCGGTTGGACGCGGTATCGTATCCCACCAAGGAATCTTCGGAACAGTAGGTGTATGTCGTGTCATAGACGGTGGCCCATTTCCAGCCAGTGCGGAAATTTCTCCATTCGGCACGAGGCACACGCTGGATGCGAACCTTGCAGTTTCGAGCAGACATTGCCCCGTTTTTAAAGACAAACTGATAAACCGATTTGGAAGAAACATCTATATTCTGATGATATTCAGAAGATTTCGGTCCCAAATAGCGCATGGCCGTGGGGAGTTCTACCACGGAAAGACTTTTCAGGTCCCTGCCGTTTTCTTCTTCCACATCCAAAATGATTCTATCACCCGGTGCGAAACCGAAAAACAAAGAATCCTCCTGCATCGGCTTTATTCTCAGTATTCCTTCGTAAACCAATAGGGGAGATTGTGCCGATAATGCCAGCCATCCTGAAAATAGAAAGAAAAATAGAAAATATGCCTTTTTCATCATATTAAAGAAAATGCTTTATAATCTTAGGGCTCCCACGGAGTATATTTAAAGCTCCTAATCATAAAGGGTTGTCCTAGTTCTTTGTATTTTTCAAAATCCTTGTCACCAAAGGCTGACTGCACATTCAACGACATTATGGGGTGCATCATGATTCCCTCCTTATTCAGCTGTTCCAACATCTTTGCATCCTCAAATCGCTTAACGAGGTGTTTCCCATAGAAAACATCCACATATTCGGGGGTCCAAACCACTTTGTAAGAGGTAAACTCCATAGGACCATTGATCCATCCGCGATGAATGTTATACTTGGGTTCGCTTTTTAGCTTTCCTTCTTCCGACCAATGCATGGTTGGATGCATATTTCTGAAAAACAATCTTTTAATATACTTTGGATTATTATTTGACCAGCCTTCCACGCAATCTATTTCGGGTGGCCATGAAGTGTCGGAAGCAAGCCAAAGGGCGGGCCATAAGTTGGTGCCCATGGGCATTATGGCTTCCCATTCAAAAGTGCCATATTTGAATTCCTGCACGCTGCGACAGTACCCTGTCTCCCAGCGGCGTTTCACGATGGAGTCGTACATGGCCATTTCTCTTTCGTGGTTTTCTAATCCCACGATCAAACAACCGTTGTCATCTACGGTGACCATTTCAGCATCGTACCACACGGGTCGTCTGGGATGTGAAATTCCCCAATTTGGTCTGCCAATCCATTCCATACCCTGCCATTCGAAAACGGGTATGCCTTGCCATTTCTTCATAATCGATTCTTGTTTTGATGATGAATCAATACTGTCGGCAAGTTGCCGCACAGGATCCTGTCCATACGTTTTCCAAGGCATAATTGCCATTGCCAACAAGCATAGGAAGAAGTATCTGATTCTATTCATAGGTATAGTTGAAAAAGAAGTTGCAAAAGTACGAAAAATGTTAGGAGTTATAATGAGTTTATTGGATGTATGTGCCCATTACTACCGTATCGTACGTTCTCCCCACACAAAGTCTGTACGTTCCTTTGGTAAGATTATAGACCACCGACCACTGCGTGTTGCTGGTTTTGCGCATAGTCGGTTCTTGCGAAACATTTTGCAAAACGGTCATGGCTTCTTCCTCGGTCAGCATCCATTGCTTCTCCTGGAGATAGTCCCTGGCCGTTTCAAAGCGTTCGTGACCGTGCCCGATGCCCCAAAGCGAATCTGCGAGGTAGAAATTCGTCACCAAGCCTGCATTGATGGTGTCCATCAGCCATTCCCCGTTTCGCGGAACGTATTCTAACACAATGGATTTTCCTGTTTTATCGCCTAAAAGAAAGTGGTAACTGCCCGTTGGATTTTTGCCTAAGGCGAACATATTATATTGTTGTAACAGCGCGATGCCCTCATCCACGTTTGAGGCGCGGTCGAGTACGAGGCGCATTGCGGTGGTGGTCATGATGTCGTGCTTGTGGCGGTCGTACTGTTCGGTGCCTCCGTACCAAACACCCGTGGTGGTGTCGCTTGGGTCAAGATACAGCACGCTCACGGCCAGACCTTTTTCGTTCATCCCGTCCATCAGCAAGTACGGCGCGGCCGCCAACAGACTGACATCCGTAGTGCCGTCGCTGAGACTGCCTTTGGGATATTTGAGCAATGACATGCTGATGAGCGAAACGGATTTATAGCCGTCATTAGGGGAAGTTTGTGCCATAACGACCGGCGCGGGCCCGTCGGCGGTGAAGTCGAAATTGCGGGCGTAGAGCACATCTCCCGACGGTGACTGGCAGACGAAGGCGGTGCAGCCCGTCTTCAGTTTCTTGAGGTTGGCGAGGACCTTGCCCGTGCTCAGAATCTTCGTGCCGACGTAAGTCTTGAAGTCGCCCAATCCTCGCACATCGGCCTTCAGCATCTTGTCAAGCTGGTAGTCGTTCTTGAAATCCAGGTAGTAGAGCAGGCCATTCAGGGCGGTGTCCGGGCAAGCTGTTAGAGTGAGACCGTCCGCCTGCTGCCTGTTCTTGAGCATGCTGGCGGGATTGCCGCCCACGTAGTAGGTGCGGCAGGAAGAGAGAAGGAGGCAGAGGAGAAAGAAAAAGAATAATTGTTTTTTCATATTTCAAAATAGAAAGCATCTATGAAAGCAACCAGTCCAATATTGATATGATATGGATGGTTTTACCATTCACTTCAATATCACGTGTTTCATCAAAGGCAATAAGCAGCAAATTATCACATTGGAGCGTGTCCGATGTCGCAAGCAATGCAGAGGTTTCTCGTTTGAAAGTCTTCGGCGATTCAATGTCGTAAGCCACTTGAATAAGCTGCAAAGGTTTGTTTTTGTCAATGACAACAAAATCAACCTCTTTACCAGTAACATTAGGTTTATAATAATAAACATCAAGGAAATCTTTTGAACATCTGCGAAGCAATTCTATAAAAACCACATTTTCCATTCTCCATCCTATATTCTCAGCCGCCAATGAATGTTCCCGATTATTAAGCAATCCCGGATCCACAATATAAGATTTGGCTGCTCGAATACGCAATTTGCTCTTGAAAGAATGCTTTGTAAGAATTTGTATTAGGAATGCCTGTTTGAGATAAGAAACGTATTTCGTTATAGTCTTATCGGACAAATTGAACGTTTTAGCTAAATTATCATAATTGACCTCTTGGCAAGAGTTACTGATCAAATGATGAGCTATCGTCCTAAGCATATCCACATTATGGATTCTGAAGCGCTTCTGGATGTCCTTTCTCAAGATAGCCTCAATGAGACTTTCCACGTAGCCACGTTTGTTGCGCACATTCTGCATTTCGGGGAATCCACCATTATTGATGTAATCCAATAATGCTTTTTTCCGTTCCGCTTCGGCTTTGGTTGTGATACCATCAACATCAACTTTATGAAATAGGCAAAATTCCATAAAAGAAAAAGGGAAAAGGCGGATTTCGTTATAGCGTCCCGTGAGATGTGTAGCAAGTTCCCCGCTGAGTAGTTTGGCATTGCTGCCCGTCACAAAGATGTGTAAACCTGAGCGGAGCAAACGATTCACGAACAAATACCATCCGTCCACATCCTGAATCTCATCAAGAAACAGATAGGAAATATCTGTACCATACAATTGATAGACACAAGAAAGAACAGTGTTCAGATCCTCTATCCGCATATTTGCCAGCCGGTCATCATCAAGGTTGACGTATGCATACCTAATACGATGATTTTGCAATACCTTATGGCAGATTGTTGACTTTCCGCTGCGTCTTACGCCAATGACAACCTGCGCTTGAGTGCTGTCTAATTCAAAAAGTTCTTCTTCCTTTCTGGCAACCCATTTCTGAGGCTGAAAATCACTGATTTCGTCTTGTTGCTCTGCAAGTACTTGCAGGATTAATTTTTCGCTTACCATAACTACTTTAATTACAGGTTGCAAAAGTAATAAAAATCCGATAAAAACAATATTTTTAGTAATAAAAATCCGATAATATTAAAAATATTCAGTATAAAAATCCGATAAAACAAAGAAATTTTGTGCCAATTTGTACCAGCTCCAAAAAGTGGTGTACCAGCTCCAAAAAGTGGACACGAAAAATTTTAATTGTGATTAATGATTTTCAAAAGTGGACACTGCCGTTTTTTATTGATTCTTTTCGTTTGCAAAAATAGACATTTTTGATGTTTTTAAAGTTTGTTTGTTTCTAAAAGTGGACACGCTGTTTTTCGGGAGGCTTATCTTTTTCTCTATCAGAGTTTTTTCTCCTCGCTTTCACGAACTTCGGAATGGGCGAAGGGACTCTGTCGATGAAAGTGTTTTTTCTGGGGAGTACCCCCTTTTCGTATTTTCTCCTGTGGTTTAGTGGAGTGTCGTACCCAATGGCGAAACAGGGACGGCGCTCGTTGTAGAACT
>JAZRYC010000069.1:0-8414 GCA_045600525.1 Bacteroidales bacterium | reverse complement strand
TTTTTCCACTTCCCAAGTATCTCCGCTGTTAAGGAGGTCATCCACGCATTTGTATTTGCCATTGGCCATCTGTTCGTCCATTTGGTCTTCGTACAATTGGGTGTAGGAGGTCTTCTTTACGTTGCGGATAACGCCGATGGCAACAGGAAGATCACCGCTCATGCGAGCCAGCATCATGTGGATGCCGGTGTCTTCGGTCGTTTCATCGTGAATCATAATGTCATCGATGGTAATGCCGTTTTCGCCGATGGTGACAGCTTCGAGACAACGTCCGTTGAAACGGATACCTTTGTTCTTTTCTTTACCGAAAATCATAGGTTTGCCGTGCTCAAGGATGATGGTCTTGTCGTCGCGAACAGCTTTGTCGGTGATGGCTGCATGTGTCTTGTCGTTGAAGATCATACAGTTTTGGAGAACTTCCACCACGCTGGTACCGTCGTGTTGTGCGGCGCGCGTCATAATGTCCGTTGTGAGCGGAGGAAGGCAGTCCAATGCACGTGCAAAGAATGTACCCTGTGCGCCCATTACGAGTTCGCCCGGATTGAACGGATAGTCAATAGTTCCGTAAGGTGAGGTCTTGGTCACTTGGCCGAACTTGGTGGTAGGGCTGTATTGACCTTTGGTAAGACCGTAGATTTCGTTGTTGAAGATGGTAATGTTGAGATCTTGGTTACGACGTACGGCGTGAATGAGGTGGTTGCCACCGATAGCCATAGAGTCACCATCGCCCATATTCACCCATACGGAAAGAGTTGGATTGGCCAACTTCACGCCTGTTGCGATAGCGCAGGCACGTCCGTGGATGCTGTGGAATCCGTAAGTGTTCACATAATAAGGAATACGTGAGGAACATCCGATACCGGATACCATACAGATATTCTCTTTTTTATGGTTCGTTTTAGGGAATGTGTTTAGAAGGGAGGTGAGGATTGCGTGGTCACCGCAGCCCGGACACCATTTTACCATTTGATCGCTGGTGAAATCAGCTTTTGTATATTCTCGATCCGCTTTGGGAACAAAATGTCTTTCTGCCATAATACTTATTTTTAAAGTGTTGTGTTAATGAATTTATTTGGCAAGTAATCTATCGAATTCAGCTTTCAGTTCGCCAACTTCGAATGGGAGACCCATAATCTTGTTGTATTGGGTCATAGTGCATTCTGGGAACTGGGTGCGGAGATAACCTGCGAACTGGCCGTTGTTAAGTTCGCAAACTACGATTTTCTTGTATTTGCGAAGGATGTCGCCAGTATTCTTTGGCAGCGGGCAAATGTAGTTGAAATGAGTGTAAGCCACTTTCTTGCCTTCGTTGTTCATCTCTTCTACTGCTAATGTGAGGGCACCGGATGTGCCACCCCAACCAATGACGAGAAGGTCTGCATCCGGGTTGCCGCTGACTTCCTGGTCGGGAATGTAGTTGGCTACGCGGTTGACTTTTTCTTGGCGGTTGTGAACCATGAGGGCGTGGTTTTCAGGATCGGTACTGAGCGGACCGTCCGGACATTTTTCTAGACCACCAACACGGTGGCTGAGGCCTTCCATTCCGGGGAGTGCCCATTCGCGAGCGAATTTCTCAGCATCGCGGCGGAACGGACGGTAGTTCGGATCGTTCGGAGTTGCCAATCTCGGCGTGATGCTTGGAAGGTCGGCAGTCTTAGGGATACGGAATAGTTGTGAACCATTGCCAAGATAACCGTCGGTGAGCAAAATAACAGGTGTCATGTGTTCGAGGGCGATTTTGGCTGCGTTGTATGCCCAGTAGAAGCAGTTTGCGCTGGAAGAAGCGGCTACAACTACGAGTGGAGCCTCACCATTACGGCCGTAAAGTGCCTGGTTGAGGTCGGATTGTTCTGTCTTGGTGGGAAGACCGGTGGAAGGACCGCCACGTTGTACATCCACAACGACGAGCGGAAGTTCAACCATACAGGCCAAACCGAGAGCTTCGCTCTTCAGGGAGAGACCCGGGCCAGAAGTGGAGGTGCAGGCCAGTGCGCCAGCGTATGATGCACCGATAGCGGAGCAAATACCGGCGATTTCGTCTTCAGCTTGGAAAACGCGTGCGCCTAATGATTTGTGCTTTGCTAACTCAACCATTACGTCCGTAGCAGGTGTGATAGGGTAGGAACCCAAGAACAGTCTGCGGCCGGAACGCTCGGAAGCTGCCAACAAACCCCAAGCGGTAGCCACGTTGCCGGTGATGTTGCGATAACGACCCTTCGGCATTTCGGCATGTGCCACTTCAAAAATGTGGGAGTGCATCACTTCCAATTTGTCTGCATATTCGTATCCTTCTGTGAGGACGGCTTTGTTCAATTTGACAACGTCGGGCTTTTTGGCGAATTTGCGCTCAAGATAGGCAAATGTCTGATCCAAAGTCTTGTGGGTGGCGTAGAAAATGATGCCCAGGGCAAACATGTTACGACATTTGTCGTAGGTTTTCTTGTCAGCACCGAGTTCTGTGCCGATGCGTTGTGTGAAAGAGGTCACAGGGGCTTTGATGATGGTGTAGGCACGTTCGAGTTCGTCTGTGAACGGATTCTCCGTATAACCAGCCTTCTCCATAGCTTCATCCGTGAAAGTGTCGATGTCAACGATGACTGTTGCACCTTTTTTTGCCCATTTGAGGTTGGATTTGAAAGATGCGGGATTCATGGCTACGAGGATGTCGCACTTGTCGCCCGAACTGTAGATGTTCTTACCAACATGTACCTGGTAACCGGAAACACCGGCTATGGTGTTGTGTGGGGCTCTGATCTCCGCTGGGTAGTCTGGAAACGTAGCAATGTCGTTGCCTGTGAGCGCAGAAGCATCTGAAAACAGCGTGCCGGAAAGCTGCATGCCATCGCCAGAGTCGCCTGCAAAGCGCACGACAAGGTCTTCTCTGTTTTGAATTTGTTTGTCTGTTGTCATAAAAATATGTGTTTAATAAAAATAATAATCTGACAATAAATAAGTTACAAGTGGTCGTCCGAGATGGACGAGGCTTGAACGGAACGGCTGCAAAGGTACATTTTTTTAGATTAAAAATCCAATATATTATCTTTCCTACATATTGTCCTTGTCTATTTTTGATGGCTGAATGTTTTTGATTGGTAATGAATACTTTATAAAAGTATTTCATGTACTATGTGTAGTTGATAGTTTTTTTATCAGGCTTTTTTTTTGAAAAAAATAATGTGTATGTTTGTGCCATTGATTATGGCAAGATCTAATACGAAAACCAATACGAAAAAATGTATTTCCTGGCAGGAAGGTTTTGGAACTACGAAGGATTATTTTCTATATTTCGTTCGTTCCGAATCCGTGCCCATGCGCTTTGCCATGGAAATGAGCCGATTGATGAATCATGAGTTCTCGTTTCTTACAGAATACGTCCCTGTAGTGGAACGCTCCGAGGTGTGTTTCCCGATATACTTTTCCACCTTGGATGATGCCCATAATGTGAATATGCTTTTGATGTCAAACGCTGTGACGGTGCAGGGCGGCCTTTATGAGAAAAATGTTGATCCTCTGCTGGGCGAGTTTATTTTTGACGATTATTATTATTTTTTCAATGACGTTGGAAAGTTCTTGCTCAAATGTCCGTATAGAGACTATGACTACATGTTGTTGGTCTCTTGCGATAAGGATTATCAGGTCTGCGAATACGAAGAAACACTGAAGTCAAAGGCTTCCATGAAGCTACAGAATGTGTCCTCGTTGCTGGTTCCCGCGGCCAGTCGTGGAATTGAAAAACAGCGTTCTGAGATTTTGCAAAATCTTTTTATGGATACGGAAGTGATGATATCAAAATACAATTCCGAGCATTTATCTGCGTGGATGGGTAGGATGTCGATTCCGTTGGAAAATTATGTGAGTAGAAAGGCTTCCCAGATGGAGATGTATCAGGTGCTGACGAGCCCGTTGCTGAAACGGGAGGATGTGTAGCTAATATATCTGTTCTGCTTTTTCGGTGATGATGATTTCCTTGCGTCCATCTCCCCAGGTGGCGCCCCAAAGGTATATTGTTCCTCCATCCTTCAGCTTAGTTTGTTTCCTGATTTCTTCCGGCGAAAGAGGAAAGTTTCGTGTGGAAATGTTGGCGTAATCAATGTTCCCCAAGGTTTGCCGGAGTTCCTTTTTTCGGAAAGGTCCGGAACTGAGGATGCGGAAGCAACGCCCCGGGAAGTCGGGAATGTATTGTTCTGAGGTGTAAAGGTGCGTGGACGGATAAAGTTTTTCAAAGCCGAAACGTTGTGCAACAATCTTGAAACCACCTGCTTTTAATATGGCGGCATTTGGCTCGTAGAGGAAGGAACGCAGACTTTTTGCCAATATGATGTTCGCATTGGATTCCTCCTCTTCTGAAAAATGAAATTCGCGCGTGCCGGAGGGTAGAATGTCTATGGCGTGAAGATAAGTGGGAGTGTGCCGTCCGTCTGACAAAATCAGCAGTACTTCCTTGCATTCACCGTTGATGGCCACAATGTGGATGTCGCTGATTTCTGGTAGTTGGCGCAATACTTGTCGGATATCAACCATGGGGGAGAGTTTGACCATTATCTGTTTGCGGCATTTTTGCAGCAGAAGATCTTTCCAAAGCAGAAGATTGGGCGTATATTCTTCCATGGATATGACGCGTTGCCCGTGTGCGTTTCTGCGCGACGGATCAATATAGAGACAGTCGCATGGGGGCAGTACGGGAAGTATGTCTTCCATGCGGGCCGCGTGGTAGAGGATGTTGCTGATTCCGAAAACATCGGCATTATGTCGTACGAGGTCAAGTAGCTCCTGGTTTGGCTCGACGTAATGGCATGTCTTGAATTTTCGTGCAAAGGCAAAGGTGTCCACCCCGAATCCTCCGCTGAGGTCGGCGATGGAATCCCCTTGCAAAAGGCTGGATTTATAGGCGGCCGTCCGTGTGGAGGAACATTGCTCCAATGAAATGGCAGCGGGATATAGTATGTCGTCTAGGCTATGATATTCTGGAAGTTTCGTGCGGGCTTTTTGACGTCCTTCAATTTGTCGTAAGGCAAAAAAAATGTCCACATCGTTGTCTTTTGTTCCGCGTAGGGCCAACTGGCGGACGTCCTCATCTGCATGTTCCCGGATGTATCTCTGCGTCGCTTCATTCATAGCGCTTGGATTAAAAACGTTCCATTTTGTTCAGCCAGTGCATGGCGGACTTGATGGTGGGAACATTGTGGATGATGAACAGTAATTTGCTGTTTACTTCTTTTAATTGGATAACCGGATGGTTGGCCTGTAGAAAGGTGAGAATTCGACCGAAGGCATCCGATTGATAGTATTTGGAAGCCGAATTTCCGACGAAATATCCGGTGAAGGTATTCTTTTTGAGCACGATTTTCTCAAAATGAAGCCGTCCGGCAGCCAGTCGTAGGGGAATGGTTTGGAGTAGTTCCAGAGTCTGCTTGGGCATCGGTCCGAAAATGTCCACAATTTTCTGTCTGAATAATTCCAGCTTGTCAAGGTCTTTAATGTTTTCCAATTCTTTGTAGAGACTCATGCGCTCGCTGACGTTGCTTACATAGTCGGATGGGAATAGGGCATCGATGTCGGTTTCAAAGACACATTCCCGGGCGATGAGTGGCGAGTTATCGGTTCCCTCTTGTTCGTCAAAATCCACGTTATTCATTTCCTGAATGGCCTCGCTGAGGATTTTCTGGTACATTTCATAGCCGATTTCATTGATGAATCCACTTTGGTCTGCGCCGAGGAGGTTTCCTGCTCCGCGAATATCCAAGTCGCGTAAGGCGATTTGGATGCCGCTGCCGATGTCGGAGAAGTCTTCAATGGCCTGAAGGCGTTTGCGGGCTTGGTCGTTGAGAACATCGAAAGGTTTGGTGAAAAGATAGCAGAAGGCTTTCTGATTGTTTCGTCCCACGCGCCCGCGCAGCTGGTGGAGGACGTTGAGGGCGAAATTCTGGGCATCGTTGATGATCATCGTGTTCGCATTGACGATGTCTAATCCGGATTCCACGATGGTGGTGGAAACAAGCACATCGTATTGGTGGTTGATGAAGTCGGTCATGATTTTTTCCAACTCATCCCCTTCCATTTGTCCGTGTCCGATGGCTATTCGGGCGGTGGGCACAAGCCGCTGTATGAGGCCGGCCAGTTCTTTGATGTTCTGGATTTTGTTGTGGACTACGAACACTTGGCCGTGTCGGTCAAGCTCGAATTGTACGGCTTCGCGCAGGATGTCTTCGTCAAAGACATGCACTTCCGTCTGAATGGGTTGGCGGTTGGGCGGTGGGGTGGTGATGACGGAGATGTCGCGGGCTCCCATGAGTGAAAATTGGAGCGTCCTCGGAATGGGCGTTGCCGACATGGTCAGCGTGTCCACATTGACGCGCAGCTCGCGTAGCTTTTCCTTCGCGGCCACGCCGAATTTCTGCTCTTCATCAATAATGAGGAGTCCGAGGTTTTTAAATACTACGTCTTTGCTGAGCAGTCGGTGGGTGCCGATGAGGATGTCTACTTGTCCCTCTTTGAGTTTTTGCAGGGTATCCTTGATTTGCTTGTTGGTCTTAAAGCGATTTACGTATTCCACACGGCAGGGCATGTTGCAGAGTCGGTCTGAAAAGGTTGTGTAGTGCTGTAGGGCCAACACAGTGGTGGGTACGAGCACGGCTACCTGCTTGCTGTCGCATACGGCTTTGAAGGCGGCGCGGATGGCGATTTCCGTCTTTCCAAATCCTACATCTCCGCAGATGAGTCGATCCATGGGATGGTCGCTTTCCATATCGGCCTTGACATCTGCCAGCGTCTTGACTTGGTCAGGCGTATCTTCATAAATAAAAGACGCTTCCAACTCGGTTTGCATGTAGTTGTCTGCCGAAAAGGCAAAACCTTTACGCGCCTTCCTTTCGGAGTATAGTTTGATAAGGTCTATGGCTAGTTCCTTGACTCGCTTCTTGGTTTTTTCCTTGAGCTTGTCCCATGTGCCGGAACCTATGCGGTGAAGGGTCGGGGCGGTGCCGTCCTTGCCTACGTATTTGGCGATTTTGTGCAAGGAGTGTACGCTGACGTACAAGATGTCGCCATCTTTGTAGGTTAACTTGATGACTTCCTGCTCCTTCCCGTTCATCTCGGTCTTCTCCAACCCCTGGTATATGCCGATGCCGTAATCGATGTGGACAACGTAGTCGCCAGGTTGTAGATCGTATATTTCCTTTAATGTAAAGGCCTCACTCTTTTTATATCGGTCGCGGATGACGATTCGCTCATTCTTCTCTAGAAATTGGTGGTCGGTGTAGATGGCCATCTTGTGCTCGTCGTCGCGAAATCCTTCGTGTAGGATGTATCGGATAGGCTCGTATAGGGACTCTATGGCGTAGTTGGTGGCATTGTGACGATTGTACTTCTCCAAAAGGTCCACCATGATTTTGAATAGGCGGTCAAGCTGCGACTGGTTCTCGGCCATGAAGATGTTTTGTATGCCTTTCTCTACGTTGGAGATCCATTCAAGAAGGAGGTAGTCAAAACTTCGCCCGAAGTTGTTCTGCGGCTTCATGCCGAAATCCATGGAGAAACCACAGCTACTGTCATCAGGGGCGTTGATGAGGTAGCGGGGATGCCCCAAAATGGCGTTGTCAAAGTCGCGTCTGCGGATGAAAAGTTCACTGGTGGAGGGACGCTCCTCTCCATCGGTGGCGCCCGCATATTCTTCTTCCACGGATTTGTATAGAATGGAAATTTGCGAGCCGATATCTTTGGGACTATCCAGCCAGAAAGAGGTGTCGCCAGGCAGAAAGTCAAATAGAGATATGCGTGTCTCTTTGATTTGATGGGAGACGATTTTGGGCATGATGTGGATTTCGTGCTCTTCTCGAAGGGAGAGCTGGGTCTCCGGATTGAAGAAACGAATAGACTCCACGCGGTCGCCGTCCAGTTCTATTCGATAGGGGTATTCTTCTGAAAAGGAGAATATGTCGAAGATGCTTCCACGCCAGGCGAATTGCCCAGGTTCGAAGACGAAGTCTTCCTGTAGATATTCGAATTCATATAGAAATTGAAGGAAGATGTCGGTCGGAATGTCGTTCCCCTGGGTGATGGTAAAGGAATTGTTGCTGATATATTGTTGGGTGACGACTTTTTCGGCAAGTGCCTCCGGATAGGTGACGATGAGGAAGTTGCCCTCCGGATGATTGGATATTTTGTTCAGGATCTCAGAACGGAGTTTGACGTTTGACTTGTCTATTTCAGCCGAGGTGTGTGCGCGTTTGTAGGAGGAAGGTAGATAATGCACTCTTTTGTTGGGCAGGGGCACGTTATGGTCGTTGAGTAGCTTTTCGAGGTCGTTGTAGAAGAATGCGGCACGCTCGCGATTGGATAAGACGAAGATCTGTGTGGAATGGAATTTGTCTGCTAATTGAGCCGCCAGCAAAGGGTATGAAGATCCTATCAGACCG
>JAZRYC010000068.1:0-3785 GCA_045600525.1 Bacteroidales bacterium | reverse complement strand
TTTTCTTTTTCATTACTTGAAGCAATTGTTCATTCCCCAATTGAAGCGATAACCGTACTTTTCTGCAAAACTTGCTTTTGCACGCTCCACATGTAGCGGAATAATCCAGTATTGCTTGCGCAATGCGTCGGTTTCATCTTCGGGCATAAAGAGAGACTGCCATAATTCTTCTGCATCCCCGTTTCCCATGCGAAAATATGAATTTGCATAATCTCCACAATTGCATTCAAGAATGTCTTCCGAAATTGCTGAACGAGAGATATCAATCATATAAGCAAATTCGCGAGGATGTAAATTGCCTTTTGTTATTTCATTATATATGAAGGAGAAACTTCTCACGGGACAATTATGGTGCACCAAATAGATGGTGGGCAAAGTTTGTGATGGATTGCCGGTGTTCAGATCGAAGCAGGAATAGGTGGGGTTGACTACTTGCATCCAAAGTGTGTCGGTACCGAATATAATAGGGAAAGGAGCGGTGTCGGTCGTTGAACATAAACTGTCGGCACTCATTTGCACCAAATGGTTGAAATCCAAATCTTTGTTGTCCAATTCCATATAAAGAAGCGAGTCATCAATGCCCACAAGTCTTGCACCAGGGAATCCCAATTCCTCAATTTTCTCCAGAAGCTGCTGGTCCCACTGTATAAATCTGCCCCTGTATAACTTGTCTGGGTCGGGCGTACGCCGGTATTTTACTTCCTGCAAACTAAACCTATAGAGCCAAGCCAGATATTCCTGATTGATGGTGGAGAGATATTGTTGACGGAGTGCTTGCCCTTCCTTGCTTTGATAAAATTCAAGAAAATAGCTTTGTGTGTCAGTGTTTTCCCAAGCAGAAACATTGTCCAAATGTATGGGCCTTAAGCCGTAGCAGACGGCCTTCTTCAGATATTTCATATAGTCCCGATGATAGAAATGAGCCAACTGCGCCGCATTCACCAAATCGTGAACGTAATTGAATTCGAAGTTGTTGAAGGCTTGGTCGTAATAGAGGAAACCTTGTTCCTCATTTATATTGTTGTCGAACAGGGCACATTCGGCCTTGTAAATCAGTTCGTGGTAGTGCCAGTAGTTTGTGTCGGTTTGGGCTTGAATCTGCAAACCTGAATGAGCGAATATAAAAAGGAAAAGTAAAAAACATGTAATTCGTTTCATTATACTATGTTTTGGGAAAGAACGGTTGGAAAACCAACCGTTCTTTAGGTTAGACTATTTACATTCTACATATTTGACATCCTCTTTATCGTATCTATTATCATGTTTTGAACATTCGCAAGCAACATCACAAACAGTACAGCCATAGGAGTTTGTCATTTTCGTCTCATTCCACTTGGTGCAATCATCTCCACCCAAAACTGCCCATGCAGCGGAGATTTCATTGTGTTTATAGTCTTCAAATTTTTTGCTGTTCATTAATTTTTTCATTTTCTTTCATTTTTAAATTCAACAATCTTTCCCTCTTTTCCGCGGGGCACGCCGGCACTTTGCACGACGCTTTCGCAACTGCTTTCGAACCGCACTTTTTTCGTATTTTTGCCGTCCGAAAATGATTGTGCTGTATGGTTGCAGTCACTTCCATACAAACGGGTCTCGTTGCCCGCTGCCTTACGGTGCTTCTCGGCAGGGCACGTCGGCTTTGGTTGCTACGCCTGTTTCCGGCGTCCCTGCTCTGGCACCTTTTTCTCGTCTCCGCCACCGGCGCACGCTTGACGGAGACTCTACGCAATTCCATTGCGCAACGAACAACGAATAATGAATAGTAAATGTTTTTTTTCAATCTTCATTGTCTTTGGCAGTTTTAACGGATGATGTCAGCATTTTGATAAGTTCGGTGCAATCACCGTGTATGCTTTCATAAGATGAATCTTCCCAGTATTCCGATTCGTGCAGCAATTCCAACCAATATTCTGTTTCGGCAGCTTCTTTGAGTGCTATGGAGACTTTGGCGACAAAGTCCGCTTTCGATTGTGCGTATGCACTTTCCGAAATATTCGCCCCAATGCTTGTCCCACTTCTCAGCACCTGCTTCGACAGCACAAACTCTTTCTTCTTGTTGCATAAGTACTTGTACAGCCCAACCACCCTTAACCCGAATCTCTTCGACTTCTCTTTCAAAATACTTTTCTTTCTCATAATAATCAAATTATTAGTTTATAATTAGTTATTCATTATTCACTATTCACTGTTCACCTATCTTTCCACCACCGACTTTATCGGATTGGTGAACTTGTCCAAAAGCCGCAGGTCTTCCGTTATAATTTCCGCCGTGCCCGTCATCTCCTGGCTGAACCGCAGTTCCTTGTGGTAGGTTGTGGCCAGTTTCTCGGGGAACTCCACTTCCAGCAGGTACGCCTTTTCGCCCTCCTTCACTTCCACCGGTACCAGCGAGATGTCGCGGATGGTGACTTTCACCATTCCGTATTCCATATAGGGGTAGTTGTCGAATTTCACGTTGACGGTCTGTCCCACCTTCACCTTTCCCGCCCCCTGCAGCGGAAGGAGTATTTTGCCGATGATTCGCACGTCGCCCTCCGGAACCACCGTCAGCAGCACCTCGCCCGCACTCACGTTCTGGTTCTTCTGCCAGTACTTGGTCATTGTGACGACACCGCTGCACGGGGCGGTCACCAAGTAGTTCTTTTCCCACGCGGCGATCTGCGTCCGGAGATTTTCCGCTGCACCGGCCAGCGCAACCTGTAGGCCGTTTTCCGTCTCCGTCCTTTGCTGCTCGAGGTCGAAAACGCTCTGCTCCGACTGGAGAATACCCATCTGCTGATTGTCGATTCCCAGACGGGCGGATTCGTATGACTGCATCTGCTGCAGGTAGGCGTTCTTCGCAGACTCGTATTCCGCCACCGAAATCATTCCCTTGGCAAATAGGGAGGAATCCATCGAGAAGATGCGCTTCGCACTCGCCAGTTGCTCGCGGCTCACGTCCAGTTGGGCGATGCTCTTCTGCAGGATGCTCTTCTGGGCGGCAATCTGCCGGTTGATGACGGCTATCTTTTTGTTGTGGTAGTCGGCGGAAACGAAGTAGTCGTGATCCTTCTTGGCTTTGGTGAAGGCAGTGTAGGTCGACTGGATGTCGCCCAGTCGCAACGTCGATGCGGACGAAGTCCTCCACGACGAATCCGTTCCGTCCAGAGCGGCCTTCACCCGCATCACATCCTTTACGTCGGCTGTGTTCTCTAACACGGCGAGTATGTCGCCTGCCTCCACATGCTGTTTCTCCGACACGTACAGACTGTCGATTCTGCCCGATGACTTGGTCATCACGTCGGCGGGGAGGTTTTCGGTGTTGACGGTGATGGTGGCGGAGACGATGTCGGGGTACCTGATGAAGTAGCTGCCGACGAACAGTCCGGCCACGACGAGCAGTATGACGGTGATTCCCACGCGCACGATGAGGCGCGGCGGGCGGCCGAGGATTTCCTGCACTTCCTCGCTGCGGAGATGGAGGTTGTCGGATGATGGTTGTTGGTCAAGGTTGGGCATGATAATGGTTGTTTATTGTTTTTGGCTACTCTTCTTCTCCCCATATTCTTTTGTTCAGTTCCGCAATCTTCTTTTTATCGGGCACGAAGCCCGTTTCGCGACTGTAGGTTCCGCACGCTTCCACCGGCACGTAGCCGTCCTGGCCTTCCCACAAGCAGATGTAGGGGTTGTAGGGGCATTTGGCCGGCTGTGAATAGATGTTTTCGGGATCTTTGATGAAAGCGCGGCAGTCGGTGCACATATAGCGGAACTCGCAGTCCTTGCACACATCAATCTGGTCCTTGCAG
>JAZRYC010000067.1:0-5516 GCA_045600525.1 Bacteroidales bacterium | reverse complement strand
ATTTTTGTAAAAATGCTTAAGGCATCTATGTCCGCAAGAGTGAAACATTATCAGAATGGTGATTATTTCAGCATCAGACATGCCGTTAGGCTTGTTGCGGTGACGCTTGCCGTCAGCCGGTTCTAGAGTGTGTTTTTTGACTGTTGCGTTGAAAAATCTGCAGAAGTCGTCTGCCATACAAAAAATTTCTTAATTTTGCTGTCGGATAACATAGCGATAGGTATTTGAGGTTTGACGCTACAAATACACAAAAAATATCGTTATGTTATTCATTTTCAATAAATTATATTATATCGAACTTACGTTAATTATTAGCATAACACTTATTATTTACCTGTTTTATGAGAAAAATCATCTTTATATCTTTGTTGCTGGTAGGTAACCTTAACCTATTCGCACAACAAGTGACACTGACTTTCACTGGACGCAATCCAGAAAACAATGCATTCGTCCAATTGTCTCGCATAGAAATGAAAAATATAACCCGTGGATGGACCGAAATCCTGATATACCCTGATACCGTGGCTGTTCTTACAGATCATACAGGGGTGAATGAATATATCTTGGACCATAAGCTCCACCTATCACAAAACATTCCTAATCCGTGTAACGGCACTACTGACGTAAATTTAATGGTGTCGGAAGCAGGTCCTATGACAATGGAAATCATGGATGTGAATGGACGAGTTTTTGAGAAAAAGCAAATGCCGTCACTGCCACCAGGTTTGCATCAATTTCATGTTAATATGGCAAATATCGGTGTCTATTCGCTCACTGTTTCCCAAAACGGCAACGCGTCTTTCATAAAAATGATAAACATTGGAAAAGGTCCTTCAACTTCAATTGAGTATGTAGGTGCTGTTCCTCAACCACATCCTGTTAAAAGCCAAGAAAAGGGCGACATCGGTAATCAGTTTGTTCCTGGAGATGTTTTTACGTATAAAGGATATGCTGTTGTTGATAGCGTAGAAATAGAAGGACAAGTACTCGAGCAGCAACAAATGGCCTCGGAAACGATTACTTTGATGGTACAGACAACAGGACGCCCTTGTGAAGGCACTCCCACTGTCACAGATTATGATGGTAATATATACAACACCGTGCAAATTGGCAACCAGTGTTGGATGAGAGAGAATTTGAAGACACGTCATTATGCAAATGGAACGGAAATACCTCAATTGCCTAATTCAAGTATGGTGGACCCATCTTACGATTATCCAGGGAATATGCTCAACAACGTTGATGTTTTTGGTTTAGTTTACAATTGGCCAGCTGTGATGGGAGGAGAAAGTTCTTCCAATGATAATCCTAGTGGGGTTCAAGGTATTTGTCCGAATGGTTGGCATGTGCCCAGCGATGCTGAATGGAAGGAACTGGAAATATATGTAGGTGTTCCTTCAGGAGAAATTGATGATATGAATACCTATCGCGGAACAGTAGCAGCCACATTGTGCGGTGGTTACCCTAATACTTGGATGTCGTCATCAAATGAAGGAGCAGCCGGCAATTTCAATGCACCGAATCGAAACATTACCGGCTTTTCCGCGTTGCCTGCGGGAGCCGTGGAAGGAATGGATGTCGGTCTTAGGGAAATGGCTGAATTTTGGAGCAGCACTTTGTTCAGTGAATACAACCCCATTCTTAGAACGTTTCATTATTCGCAGGCAGGCATTCGCCGAAATAATTTGGAAAAAGCCATGCAAGTTTCTGTTCGCTGCTTGAAAGACTGATGCGACCATTATTCTTTGGCGTATAGGTCAAAATGCGGATTAAAGAAAAAACAGAATCCTTCTATAGATTAAAATCATTGGTATTCACCATTGTAATTATGGGCGGATTATTTAACCGAACCACATATCGCAGATATACAAATAATTTTGTTCCTTTGCAACGGAATTTTCAAGGTAAAAGATTATGAGTATCAACGAGAGACTTACTGATAGACCAGATAGGTATAGTTTTTGAAAAAGAAATACAGAACACGATACAAAAACAGATAGTCAATAATGTTTAATTAAAAACTCAAGAAATTATGAAAAAAATTCTATCAATCATGATCGTGCTCAGTGCAATCGTTCTAATCAGTTGCGGAGACGGAAACGTAGGATCAGCCAAGCAGATCATAGGACACTATTATTGTAATCCAAATATAACGGCCAACCCACAGTTCCATTTCATGGAAGACGGCACAGCAACCTACACCTACTGGGATTACAGTTATAACTTCCATACAGTAGGTCATCTGGAGTACACAATCAGCGGAAGAAGAGTTGAAGTTAAATATGACAACAGCGGTTATTGGGAAGATGGTCAGGCCGGTCAATTGTTGCGCGGCTTCACGTATCATCCAAGCGACAATACACTTGTGGCAGACGATGGCGAGCGATTCATCATGCTTCTCAGCTAAGAAATGACATTTTGAACTTTTCTGTTTTATCGGGTGCTCATTTGTAAGCACCAAACGAAAAGTACATTTTCAATTATTGGTGTCCGGTAAAACGGACATCATCTTTTTTGGGGTAAATGCTTCATGAAAAAGGACGATTTTCTGCCACTATTTTTTTGTACCCATTCTTTGCTGCGCCAAAGAACGGGTACCCCAAGAAAGGCGGCGCGTTACGCATGGATGTCCTTGCTGACTCGTATGGCGGCATCCCAAGCCGCAGGTCGCGAGTTCGAACCTCGTCTGTCGCTCCAAAAGTGCGTTAGGAGAAAATCTTAACGCACTTTTTTATGGTGTATTTTGATGAATATTGAACCTGACGAGAAAACACATCCATACATTTTTTGAATGAATTATTGCTGTATTTTTGCGGCCTCAAAAAAGACGTATGCACAAAAGACCCAGTAAAATCAGACCATGTTGGACCCGTTTCTGCGACTGGCGTGCGCGGATGCGCGAACGGCAGCGGACGGGAAATGCTGATGAAGTTCTAGAGTGTGTTTTTTGGCAGTTGCGTTGAAAAATCTGCAGAAGTCGTCTGCCATACAAAAAATTTCTTAATTTTGCTGTCGGATAACATAGCGATAGGTATTTGAGGTTTGACGCTACAAATACACAAAAAATATCGTTATGTTATTCATTTTTAATAAATTATATTATATCGAACTCACGTTAATTATCGTATTATGAAAACGAAGTTTTTCTCTCCATTTATTTTAATGCTTCTTTTATGGAGTGTTATCCCATTCACCAGCAAGGCGCAGACCTCTGTGTCGTTTACTGGATTGGACAACCGTGGACAGCGTGTTGAACTTCACCACGTGGTTGTTCGCAACTTGACACGCGATTGGTCTGTGACGCTCACTTATCCCGATACGACTTTTCAAATATCTGGAACAGGTGTTGAGCCGATGGAAGATGAGTATTCCCGTTCCCCCATCATGCGAGTAGTGCCGAATCCGTTCGAAGGACGCACCTCCGTAATTGTCAGTTTGCCCTATTCGGATAAGGTATCCGTGAATGTGGTGGATATGAACGGCCATATTGTGGCTCAGTTGAACCGTTCGCTGCAGTCCGGCGTCCATCAGTTTGACATTGACGTGCAGGTTCCGCAAACATATATGCTGAATTTTAAGACAAGTCGGGATAATGTCTCCGCAAAAATGATCAATGTCAGAGCGGGCGGTGATAACCGAATAGCGTATGTGGGGGAATCCGTAATGCCGCTTGCGCAAACCAAGAGCATTTTGCAGGATGTCCTGGAGACTTTTGAAATCGGCGATAGAATGCAGTATGTCGGCTATATGAGCGAGAATGGCAGTTATGTGTCCAGCGATACGGTTGAAAGAGATTTGACGGGAGATGATTTGGTGACATTGACTTTTTCTTTGTGGGTTAAGGTGCTGGAACCGAGACATTTTAGGGATACCACTCTTCAGTTGATTCCAGATGGGATAGAATGTAATGGAAACTGCTCCGCACAACAAGTTGTTGTCGTTGAGGGCTATCCTGCAACAGACTTTGTTGAGTCAGCAGAAGACATACAATATGTTCGTTTGAAATTAGAACATTCTTTCGTGGGAGATGTCTGCATTAGATTACATTGCCCCAATGGTATGTTTACCACTATTATGAAAAAAAATGGTAGCGGATCCGGACAATGTGCATCACAGTTGCCGAGTTCCTCATTGGGATGGGTAGGAACAGGTGCGACAGGCGCATTTTTCGGTGCGGCTGTCGACGACTCTGGTGCTGGTTGTACGCCAACCCCTATGGGCGTGTGCTGGAATTATTGTTGGTCTGAGGTCGAAAACCAAGGCTATTCGTATGCGAATACAGCGCACGGCTATGTATATGAGTCGGGCGTGTCAGGCCATCCCATGGATTCTACGGATGTCTCTTCTATGTCACAGGTGTATCATCCTGAGGTCTCGTTCGACAATCTGGTTGGGTGTCCGTTAAATGGAGCTTGGGCCATTGACGTTTTGGATGCAGGTGTTAGCGATAATGGTTATCTGCAGGAATTTGAATTGGTGCTCAGGGAAGACACGGTTTACCATTATGCTCCGCAATATATTTCTACGCCGCAGGTTGCCACGTTGGGGGTCTCATATATGTCGAATACGCGCGTGGAGTGCATGGGAAAGGTTACTGATGAAGGAGGCTTGCCCGTAACGGAGCGGGGCGTTTGCTGGAGCACCACTACCCAGAATCCGACTATAGATGATTCTCATCAATCTGCTGGACAAGGCCTTGGAACGTTTACAGTGGGTGTTACTTCCCTTGTGGCTGATCAAACCTATTATGTGCGTGCTTACGCACTCAATGCTTTAGGCGTTTCCTATGGGGAACAGAAAATGTTTACCTACACCTTGGATACGGCGTGTGTTTTACCCGCCATTGATGTTGACGGAAACGTTTATGATGTAGTGAAAATCGGGCAGCAGTGCTGGATGCGTGAGAATATGCGTGCCACCCATTTTCCGGATGGTACGGAAATTACGGAGTTTACGACGTCTCTACCATATACGTGGACTCCTGGGCGCTGGACATTGCTGGACGCGAATGTCTTCGGCTATTTGTATAATTGGCCTGCGGCTATGTACGGTGCATCGATTGGGGATTCTGTGCTTGTACAGGGTATATGTCCCAATGGTTGGCATCTCCCATCCGGCACAGAATGGGGAATGCTGATTTCGCATATGGAAAGTCAAAGTCAGTATCATTGTAGCGGAAATTCCGCCAATATTGCAAAAGCTCTCGCCGCTGATCAGTATTGGATGACCAGCAGTGAATCTTGTGCGGTTGGCAATGATTTGTCGGCAAATAATGCCACGGGGTTCTCCATGTTGCCAGCTGGAGAGTGGGAACTGCATAATGGCCAATGCACGAACTTCTGGACCTCCTCCTATCAGGGGCTTTCTTCCAATGGTATATATCATAAAGCACAAACGATGGAGTTGATGTATTTTATGCCTCGCCTCAGTACGAATACAAGGAGCCATAACGAAGTGTTAAGTGTTCGTTGTCTGCGGAACTATTGATGCGGAAGATGTCGCATTTTACGAAAAAA
>JAZRYC010000066.1:0-36936 GCA_045600525.1 Bacteroidales bacterium | reverse complement strand
CGATATCAGACGTACGCAGCAATTCTACCAAAGAAAGATATTGAATGCCCATTGTCTCAACTTCTGATTTTCGGGTACGACTCCATGCCACCACTTCACAGCCAAAACACTGCAGCAGTTTGGCCGTTTGAATGCCAATAGCGCCTGTACCAACAATACCCACTCGCTTGCCTCGCAATTCTCGTCCCAAATAATTATTCCGCGTTCCGCCATGGCGCGTATCCGCATCTAAAAGAGTGATTCTACGGTAAACATCAATCATAAGTCCGACCGCCAATTCCGCCACGCCTTCTGTGGCATAACCGGACGCGTTCATCACTTGAATGCCATGGGATTCGCAATAAGCCAAATCAATATGATCCAAGCCTGTGAAAGCCACATCAAGCAACTTCAAATGCGAACATTGTGACAGGACATCAGCTCCAATCTTTATATTGGAGACAATAACAATGTCGGCGTCCCGCATACGTTCCGTAAGGGTTTCAGCATCTTCCTTACGATCGCGATAACATACAAATTCATGATTCTGTTTGGCGAAATCAGCCGCAAACTGCGCTGCCAATGCTTCGCTGATACCAATAGGTTCTACAGCTACTATTTTCATACAATAATATTATTTAACGGAAACAGTTTCAACTTGGAGTACGTCACCCCCATCCTTATCAAAAAGAACAGCAACCACACTACAATGGTCGGGATTCCATTTTTTGTCTTTAAATTCAAGCGGATAAGCCACCTCACAGCTTTCGCCCTTGGACAACGAACCGGTATTATTCAACAAACTGCCGTAAGTTCCGTTGAAACTGGCTCGCAAGACATGGTTGTGCACATAATCCGGAATATACTCAGTGCCATCTTCCTGTGGACTGACCACTCCGTCTTCCACCAGGAAAAAGGAAAGACGAAGAGTACCTTCATAATCCTCCAGCATTGTCACTTTGGCGTTGATTTTTTCTGTTTTATTTAAGACGTCATACTGACTAATCAACTGGATGGCCGCAGTTACCTTTTCACGGTCCACTGCTTGGATTTTGCTCTGCCAACGGGCAGGTCCCCATCCGCCTATTTCCGGATAGCGGTTGATAATGGCCACGGGAATACCGTCAATGCCGAAATCCGCGCCCAATTGATTACCCACTTCCGTACGGAAATCGGTTGGAAACTCGGGTTCGGAGGGCGCTGCCAATGAGCCGAAATGAACACCGACGGCAACTAACGTATCACCGAAAATCTGATGAAGTTCTTCCAACTTTTGATGACCTGTCGGGCAATTCACGCACCGATGACCAGTATATTCCTCAATCAAAATCTTTCGATAAACTTGGTCTGGGTTTAACGGAGGGAATTCCACCGTAACATCCGTCCCATTTACTTCAACATAGGGACCCTCAATCTTGTCGCAGCCAGTGACCATCACTGCAGACAATATAAGCACAAAAAATAATCTTTTCATCTTATATAATGTATTTCTTATCTAACAAAATTTTAAAACCGCTAAAAAGATGTGGTAACAGAAAGGCCCACACCGTATGAAGCGGGCACGGCGCGACATACGCCGCCGATACAGAGAATACCTTCCTGAGTCTTACCGAAGTTCAGCGCAATACGGGTGGTATTCCACACAAAAGCACCGGCCACATTAAAATAATGGAGGCGCATATTCGGATCCACATTGCCGTAATTCCACTGATCGCCCACAGAAATAAACCATTTCGGACTGATGGAATATTCCAACATTCCATACATCCAACTTCCCTTGTCATCCTTCGTGTAGAGGTGCTGCAGTTCCAATCTGAGCGCGTGTTTTGTATTGACCTTATATTGCAGATCTGCCGCCACCAAATGACCACGCATCATTCCCTTATGTCCTTGCAGTTTTTCCAAATTATAAGTAATATAGTTATAAGCAAGAATTAGCTTCCACTGCTTGGTAAAACGGTGACTGAATTCAAATCCCACATCCTGATATAACAAATCGGGCCCAAACTTAAAGAAGGAGGAAGTATATCCATCCGTACCCGTCAGCGTACCCAAATCGGCAGCTGCCGGAACCGGCTGTTGGTCTGTATTATGGAACCTGCTATAATTGAAGGTAAGATCCGTACCGTATTTGCCACCCAACTTAGTTTTCTTCGGGATTTGATAGTTTACCTGAATTTGAGCACCAATCTGGCTATTGGGTTGCGACGCATAGCTGTAATTGCCAATCAACTGATAAGAATACTGACGATTGATTGCCGGAATATTATTTATATAAAGCAGCGAATTGCTCCTCTGCATACGTTGCGTACGAAAATCCATATTGTCGGCACGGATAAAGGAAGCAGCCACGCCGAAGCCCTTCATGGAATAAGTTGCAGAAAGAAAGAGGGCATCGCCCTTCTTATAAATAAAGTCATTTGTCACATTAGGGTCATTCATTTTCTGCGCAAATTCGCCATCCAAGCGGAAGCCTTTGTAACCAAAGCTCATACGCGCTGCCCAAGTGGCTACATTTTGCGGAATCTTATTCGTTGGTATAATACCTGGCACAGTATCACCATCCGGATAGAGGGTAACATTGATTTCCTCATCCGCCTTTTCAAACTTGCTGACGAAAGACGCACCCACATTAGCCACGAAACCCTTTTCCTGAATAACCGGAAAGATTTCACCGAACGATACTTCGCCATCAATACCGCGAACATAATCTTGACGGCCCAGGTAGCTATCGAAATTCAATCGTTCTACGCCCCACACGCCTTTAATATAGACGCCCTTATAGGGAGTAACTTTGATACGTGCGCCCAGCAAGCTATTGTCAATACCCAGTTGTCGATCTTCATACGCGCGCAGGGTCAAACCATTGCCGAACTGATCATAGAAGTTACCGGCCGTAACCTGGATAAAGCTGTTCTTATAATCAGCAAAGAAATACTTAACACCCTGCCCCTTGTAGCCAATTTTTTCAAAATCTATCAACGGAAACTGATAATATTCATAGCGTACACCGGCAGAGAAGCCGCCATTGGAATACAATAAGTTGATAAAGGCATTGGCACGCACTTTGGAATCCACTTTTTCAGCCTTAATAAGGCTGTCGGGGATATAGTACATCCCGTTAAATCCAAAATCACCACTAATTCGGCTATTGCCAAGCTGGTGCTGGGCCTGCGAGACAGACAATGAGCCCATCAGCAACAGGAATAAAAACAAACGTAAATATTTACTCATATAAGCTAAATTTTTATAAAACCAGACATGCCGACAACCCAATGGTATCGGCACGTCCGCCATTATAGTTTATCAATTACTATTTGACAAGTCCTTTGATAATTTCATACACTTCGTTTTCACTTCCGGGAGCGTATGAGGTATGTTGCCATACAATTTCGCCATTCCCATTCAGAATGCACATATAGGGTACATCATTCACATTCATGGCGCGTTTAAAATCAGAATTCACATCCAGCAAAACGGTGTAATCCCATCCCTTTCCATTCACGAAGGGGGCCACGCGAGCAGATGTCTTGGCGTCATCAATGGCGATGGCATACAGTTTCACACCTGTTTCTTCCACCCAATCCTCATATTCGTCTGAGATGGCCAGCAACTCAGCAATGCAGGGTTTGCACCAAGTAGCCCACAAGCTCACAATAATGGGTTTCCCGTCATTTTGGATATCCGCTGTATTGAACACTTTTCCGTCCAACGTCTGGATGTCGATTGCAGGAAGTTTTGCCAAATGTTTGTCGTTAGCAGAATCTTGTGCTTTTACACATACACATGCCAATAAGACCAAAGTCATTAAAAAAATCTTTTTCATAATCTCTATAATTTTATTGTTTATTTCTAAAAAGCGGATTATTATCTTCTTGTTCTTCTTTGGGAAAGATTCTTTGAAGAAAACCAGCCAGGCCATTTCCCGGAGCGGGCAGGTCTCTGCTAATAATTCTCCCTTCCTGATCCATCACCATATAGTCCGGCAATGTTTCAATTCCATTCTCCATCAACCAATCATACTGGTCATTAAAATGGAGGATTGGCCACGGAAACATTTCGGCATACGTCTCACAAAAATTTTCGTAATTCTCCTTGTCCATATCCAAATCAAGGCTCACGAACTGTATTTTATCAGCGTACGTGCCATATAGTTCCTTAAGAATCATCATTTCTCGAATACATTCCATGCAGTCACTTTGGAAAAGCTGTACATAGATGTCTTTTCCTTCAAACTGTTTAAAGTCAATATTCTTTCCTTTTGAATTTTTAAATACGGGGGATTCCTTTGCGTTTTCAGAAGGTCTTAGTTTTGAAAGTGCGTTTTGGGCAAAGAGCACATGTTCTGGGAATCGGGAGTTATCCTTAATATATTGTAATAGTTCAATAATATTTCCTCTGTCAAAATCCTCATCATCGTAAAGGGCGATGAGATTCTTCAAAATAACAAGTTCGCGAATGCGGTCATTTACCAACATCGGATCACGCCCCGTTTCGTTAAAAAGGCCTAAAAAATCGGCATCCTCATTGATAGTGCGAGAAAGCAAATCCTTGGAAACATATCTGGAATTATACAGATAATCCGTATAACAGGCATTGAACAGGGACATATATGCCGGATTATTATACAGCACATCCTTATCTTCAAAATACTGCCGATATACAAATTGCGGTTCCTTAACCATAAACATACGATCAATCATTCCACAAGAATAGAAGAGGTATGTCTGATAGAAATTCTGAGGATTGTAGCGTATATCAAAACGTTCCTTAAGCAGCTGTTGAATGGAATCGTAAGCGGTTGCATCTTTGTCATAAATCAACCTGAAACCGAAATAATCCATCGCGTTATCCAAATAGTTTGAAAAGCGATTGAGTTTATAATTCAAGTCGGCCGTATCTGTTTTCGAAGAAGCTATTTGAAGGAAGCCGCCAAAAGTTTCTGGGCAGACAAATCCAAAAAGGGCACTATCCACAGAAACCTGGAATTCATATGCATTATGAGGTACAATGAAGAATTCTGCCTTTGTCGTGCGAATAGAGAGTTGCACCAATTGAATATCGTTTGTTTGATATGTCAGTTTAAAATGTCCATTTCGATCGATTTTATCAGTAGCAACCAACTGAGGAATTCCGTTAAGCAAATCATTCATGACCGCCAGCCGTATTTCCTGGTTCTTTGCAAAAGGTGCCGTTCCGGTAATGGTCACCGGTTGGGCATCCAGTACTTTTGCAAAGCAAAGCAGGATCATCAACAGACAATATGACAAAATTTGACGGTTCATTCTACATTAGGAAGTTCAAAAGAGACATAGGGGGAATAATCGGCATGGAGAGACCACAATTCGCGTACCAGAGAAGAGGATACCGGAGCCCATTGTGGGGAAGCGGGGATGAAGATCGTCTGGACCGATGGTGCCAACCGTCCATTCACCTGACACATTTCCTGTTCCATCATAAAATCAACTGTATTACGAAGGCCGCGAATCAGATACTGGGCGCCCAATTTCAAGCACAAATCAGTAGTTAGTCCCTGATAGGGAACCACCTCCACTTTCGGCTCACCAGAATAGAGTTTCCGTATCCATGTCAGTCTCTGCTCCACGGAGAACATATCTTTCTTTTGAAAATTATGGCCGACGGCAACATATACCTTGTCGAAAAGCGGAAGTGCTTTTTGAAGGATATCTTCATGTCCCTTTGTAAAGGGGCAAAACGAACCGGCAAAGACAGCGATTTTATTCATAATGGGCTTAATCTCTAATCACAGTAAAGTTATAATCGTCCAAAAACTTTATCAAACGGGAAGGTTTATAATCAAGGGAGTCGGCATATTCCTGAGGAACAACATAGTCCATCTGATCCAAAATTTCCTGAGGAATCTGAGGGAACGTCTGAGGAGTGGGTTGTCCTGCCACATTAGCTGAAGTAGAGACTATCGGATGTCCAAGGGCGCGTATCACCTTTCTACAGAAATCATGCTGAACAATGCGTATAGCAATAGTACCATCCTCATGCGTCAGATTATTTGGCAGATTGATGGCATCTGGATAAATAAATGTCGTAGGACGGGAGGCTTCCGGAACCAGATCCCAGGCAATCAATGGAATTTTTCCCACATACATGGGAAGGCGTTCCGCCGCATCGAGGAGAATAATCATACTTTTCTTCTCATCGCGTTGTTTGATCTTATATATCTTTTTGATTGCCTGCTCATTAGTTGCATCACAGCCGATGCCCCAAACAGTATCAGTCGGATAAAGAATAACCTTCCCTTCGCGCAGAAAATCAACACATCGTTTAACTTCTTGTTCCATAGACATCGTTTTATTAGAAAATGCAAAAGTACAAAAAGGTTTTTTACTATCTTTGCGCGCTTTTAAAAAATCCACATTTCATGAAAAAATTTTCTTTATTACTGCTTGTTCTCTCTTTAATGAGCGCATGTGTTTACGGACAGCACTACACGGTTACCCGTAATACATTTGACCAGGTGAACATTCATTTCACCGCTGGTACCACTAATGTTCAAAACATAAAAAATGTCAATGCGACCTATTCCTGTTTGGAAATGGAAGACTACGGACTTTCCATGAAGGTGGGTTGTCCCCAACTCCCAATTATGACCAAATTGTTAGAAATTCCTCTTTGCGATTCCGTAATTGCGAGCATCACCGATGCCGCATACGAGGAATACGATGCCGCACAATTAGGTATTACTCATGAAATCTTTCCGGCTCAACCTTCCTATCCAAAATCCTACACCGGAGAGCGCGTATTCATGAAAGACAACGAAGTGTACGGCACCAATGCTTTTTATTCCGAACCTTTGGTTCGCGTTGAGAAAGCCGGCATCATGCGAGATGTAGCTCTTGCCAACCTTTCCATCTCACCCGTTGCCTACAATCCAGTCACCCACAAAATCCGCATATACACCCACATTGATGTATCTATTAGTTATGTAAATGCGAATATACCTGCCACCTTCGAACTCAAAGCAAAATACGGCAGTCCGTTGTTCAACGTAGCCCATGAATCCGTCATCAATCCATCCTTAGGAAACAGAGACGAATTCAATGCTTCACAAATCAAATATTTGATCATTGCCCATTCCATGTTTGCGGACAATGAGAATTTAAACGAGTTCATCCAATGGAAAAAGCGCCTTGGCTACCAAGTCGTTGTTGCCTACACCAATGATCCTGCTGTAGGCAGCACCACAACCTCCATCAAGAACTACATTCTGACCCACTACAACAATGCCACCGCAGAGAATCCCGCTCCATCATTCATTCTCTTTGTTGGCGATGTTCAGCAGATTCCTGCTTTTTCAAGTACCGAACAAAATTCCCACGTCACCGACCTCAACTATGCCTGCTGGACTTCCGGCGACAACATTCCTGACTGCTATTACGGACGTTTCTCCGCCACCAATGCGAGCCAGCTGGCACCTCAAATCAGCAAAACGCTCATGTATGAGCAATACACCATGCCAGATCCTTCCTACCTAGGCAAAGCCGTTTTGATTGCAGGCACTGACGCCAGTTTCTCGCCCGAGTTCGCCAATGGACAAGTCAACTACATCTACAACAACTATATTAATACGACCAGCACCACACACAACTATAACACCGTTTACAAACACAACTACAACTGTTCCTCACAGGCGTCCACAATCCGTTCAGAAATCGGAGACGGTGTTGGTTGGGCCAATTACACTGCCCACGGCAGTGAAGACGGATGGTACGATCCCAGTTTTACCATCTCGCACATATCCAGCATGCACAACGAGGGAAAATACGGCATCATGATCGGCAACTGCTGTCTCACTGGAAAGTTCAATCAGAGTGAATGCTTCGGCGAAGCATTGTTGCGTGCCAATGGGAAAGGTGCCATGGCCTACATCGGAGGCTCAGAAGTAACCTATTGGTATGAAGATTACTATTGGGCAGTCGGATTCAGAAGCAGTGTTGTGGCCAACCCCAACTACGACTCCCAGCATCTCGGTGCCTACGATCGCATATTCCACACCCACAATGAGGCCTCCAGCAACTGGAGCACCACGTTAGGCGGCTTGCTCATGGGAGGCAATCTGGCCGTTCAATCTTCCCAAAGTAACTACAAAAAATACTACTGGGAGATATACCATATTTTCGGAGATCCTTCCATTAGACCTTATTTAGGAACACCCAGCAACATGAATGTTTCTGCCAACGATATCATCATGATTGGTTCTGATTCCTATCAAGTGCAGACCGAACCATTGGCCTATGTTGCGCTCACCCATAACAACGAACTGGTTGCCGCTACTTTTGCCGATGAGACAGGAGCTGCCAACTTATCTCTTTCCAACATTGAGCCTGGCGAATACGAATTAGCCATAGGAGCGCAAAACCACATTCAATATTTCAAAACAATACACGCCATCGTTCCAGAAGGCCCATACGTTTGGGCATCCAATGTCGCACTGGCCGGCAACAGCACTCCGACAGCTGGCAACACCATCAGTTGGGATCTCACTTTAGAGAATATCGGCGTTCAGAATGCTTCCAACATTACAGCAACCATCGCCAGCAACACTCCGGGCGTCAGCATCTATCAAGGATCCGCCAACCAAGCAACCCTTACCACAGGACAATCTGCATCTCTTAACAACGCCTTTATCGCCTCCCTCTCACCTGATATTGAAGACGGTACCGTTGCTGAATTTGTTGTCACTGTTGATTGGGGCGCCAATTCTTCTTCTAAAACCTTCAACCTTATCATCAACGCTCCCAAACTCGTTATGGACGACTACACGGCACAACCTGTGGGAGGAAGCACTTTCATTGCCCCTGGTGACAACGTGACCGTTTCCTTCGTCAATAAGAACATCGGGCACGCCTGCCTGTACGATGCCACGGTAGACCTAACCTGCAACTACTCCCCTGTTGTGGTAACCAGTCCTTCTTACAGCATCTACAGCATTGAAACTGGGAACAATTGCACCAACACATTCAACGTACAGGTTTCTAACACAGTTCCCGACCTTACCGTCATTCCTCTGTATTACCATATTATTTATGGAAACGTACACCATATTGACACCATCTTCCTCACCGTGGGACAAGCTATGGAGAACTTTGAAAGTGGTGATTTTTCCGTCTTCAACTGGCAGAATTCCGGCACTAACGCTTGGACAATAACGAGTTCTCAACCATACGCAGGAAACTACTGCGCTCGTTCAAAGGCCAATTTGTCAAACAACGGCACCTCCACCATGCAGATTACCATGAATGCGGCCTCTGATGGCAACATTTCCTTTTTCCGCAAGGTGTCTTCTGAAAGCGGTTATGACTTCTTCAAGTTCTATATTGACGGACAAGAACAAGAAAGCCAATCCGGTAATGTAGACTGGTCACAGGCATCCTTCCCAGTATCTGCGGGCAATCACACGTATAAGTTTTCCTATAGCAAAGACTACTCTTCAACTGGCGGAAGTGATTGCGCTTGGGTAGATAACGTCATCTTCCCCGGCATGGGTACAATGGCCGTTAATGACATTGAAGACCCCGTCGGAATCACAGAAAACACCATTGACAACCTTCAAATCTATCCTAACCCCTGTTCCGATGCCCTTCACATCAGCAGCAGCAAGAACATGCGACAGGTTCAGTTGTTTGACCTCAGTGGAAGAATGATCTCCAACACTGCCGTTGCCGAACAAGAGACTTTATTAAATGTATCCCATTTGTCCAGTGGCGTTTATTTTATTAAAATCATATCCAACGACAACACAACTTCAACATACAAATTCATCAAGAAATAATGACCGATACCTCCGCACAATACGACGAAATCATTCGACAGTGTCTTGACATCTTTTCCAAAAAGGCCATTGACTATGGTACAGCGTGGCGCATTCTGCGCACTTCATCGCTGACGGACCAGATATACATCAAAGCCAACCGCATACGCAGCATCCAGGAAAAAGGTGAGGCAAAAGTTGCCGAAGGCATCATTCCAGAATTCATTGGTATTGTCAATTATTCCGCCATGGCGCTTATCCAATTGGAGATCGGCGTGGCCAATGATGCCGTGCAAATGGAGATGGCTCCCGAAAAAGCCGTTGAGTTGTTCACCAAGTATCTTCACCAGGCAAAAGCACTGATGATGAACAAGAACCACGATTACGATGAAGCTTGGCGCCAAATGCGCATCAGTTCCTTGGACGACATCATCCTGATGAAGCTTTTCCGCATCAAATCCATAGAAGATCATCAAGGCAACACCCTGGTTTCTGAAGGTTTGGATGCCAACTACTACGATATCATCAATTACTCCGTATTCGCCCTCATCCGGCTGGTATTGGAACATGAAGAATAAACATATTATAAAACGAAAACGATATGACTACAAACAAAGAGCCCATCTGGCTTAAAATCATTCGAATCCTATTAGGCTGTCTTTTCCTTTTTTCCAGTTTCACGAAAGCCGTTGATCCTGTGAACTTCGGAATCACGATGAATGACTATTTCGTATCCTTCGGCATGGGATTTCTTGAACCGATCGCACAACTTGCCGCCATCGCGGCCATTGCCTGCGAATTCATATTGGGCTGCATGATGCTGTTCCGCATTGAAATCAATCTTGCCGCCATAGGATATCTTATCTTCATGACCTTCTTCTTCTTCCTAACGTTGTGGCTCGCTATAGCAGAATACCTTGAAGTACATGGTATCCATGATTTCGGCGTCGTACACGACTGCGGATGCTTCGGACAGGCCGTCAAACTCACCAACCTCGGCACCTTCCTCAAGAATGTTGTGATCATCATTCCGACCATCATCGTATTCATCAAACGAAAAAACATACCGAACATCCGTCTTTCTCATCTTGGACAATGGTGTGCCATTCTCCTTTTTGCCGCCATTACCGTTCTCTTTCAGCTCTATTGCATCCACCACTTACCCCTCATTGACTTCACCGACTGGAAGAAGGGCAACGATGTAACAGAAAGCTTTATTGAGCAACCGGCGCAAAAAGAAGTCATGTTTATTTACAAAAACAAGACTGACGGACAAGAAGTTACCCTATCGCAGGATGAATTGATGAGTCAAGGAGATGATTTCTACGAGAACTATGATTATGTTGATCGTAAAGACAGTATCATCAGCGAACTGGTACGTGCCAAAATCGATGGATTCAACATGTTGGATGAAAATGGCGCCGACCATGCCTTCGAACTCATCAGCCATCAAAACGATCGGAACCTATACGTGCTTTTCATGAACAATTTGGATAAAACCAATATCAAGGGACTGGAAAAGGCCAAAGCACTGGCCGCAGACTGCGCAGAAAAGGGCATTGACTTCGTAGCCGTAACCAACTCCTCCGAAGAAGAGATTGCACAATTTACAGAAAAACACCAATTGGATTTTCCTGTTTACCACAATCCCATTGACCCCATCAAGGGGCCCTTCATGGTTCGTGACGCCGTTCGTTCCAACCCGGGCATCATTCTCTTCAATAAGGGAGTAGTCGTTGACAAATGGGCATGGCGTGACTTTCCGAAATCCGCTGAATAAAAATGACGATCAGAGATTTTTCCAAAATCATCACTACCCAACTGCAGCCGCTTTATGATTCACATGAAGCGGCTGCTATTGCAAAATTATATCTGGAAGAACGATTGCAAATGCCTGCCCACGAGTTGGCACTACACGCACAAGACTCGCTTTCCAGCGAGCAGGAAGTCCTTTTCAACTCCGACTTAGCCTCACTTCAGCAAGGTTGTCCCCTCCAATATATATTGGAAACGGCTTATTTCTATGGCCACATATTCAAAGTCACACCAGACGTGCTCATTCCCCGCCCCGAAACAGAGGAATTAGTGGACCGTATTATACGCAGACATAAGGACGATGACGAAATTCACATTTGGGATATCGGTACCGGTAGTGGATGCATTGCCGTATCATTGGCATTGGCATTGCCCAACGCCCAGGTTTATGCCTCCGACATCTCGAAAGAAGCCTTGAAAATCGCACAGGAAAACGCAAAAGCACTTTGCGCCAACGTGCAATTTTCGCAACATGATATGCTGCAAACGCATTCTCTTCCATTCTCAACAAAATTCGACATCATCGTCAGCAATCCGCCCTACATTCCCCAATCCGAACGTCCCAATTTGCACCGGAACGTTGTGGACTATGAACCGGGAAGCGCATTATTTGTACCGAATCAAGATCCGCTGCTGTTCTATCGGGCAATCGGTAAAATCGGGAAAACGGCCCTTGCCGGCGATGGAATCATTTACGCAGAGACTTTTGAAGATTTTCATCAGGAATCAGCCCAACTTTTCCAAAAGCTCGGATATGGAGACTTTCAATCCATTGAAGACATCAACGGACGAAAACGAATCATACAGGTCAGCAAATAGAAGAAGGACAAACAACCTTTCTCGCCATTTATTTTGTATCTTTGCCGCCCTTAATAAATATATAGTATATGGATACAGTTGTCAGCGGTATCAGACCGACCGGATTTTTACATTTAGGCAATTATTTTGGCGCCCTGCGCAATTTTATCAAGATGCAGAACGAGAACAACTGCTTCTTCTTCATTGCCGACTATCACTCCCTAACTACGCACCCTACCCCAGGTGACTTACGCACAAACGTCAAAAACGTGCTCATTGACTATATAGCTGCCGGCCTTGATCCAGAAAAGGCCACCATATACGTACAGAGCGATGTTCCACAAGTTTGCGAGCTCAGCCTGCTTCTTTCCATGAACGTATATGTGGGTGAATTGCAACGCGTAGCTTCATTCAAGGAAAAAGTACGCCGTCAGCCCAACAATGTCAATGCGGGCCTTCTAAACTATCCCGTACTCATGGCGGCAGATATCCTTTTGCATCGAGCCGACAAGGTTCCCGTTGGCAAGGACCAAGAGCAGCATCTGGAAATGACGCGCGACTTCGCCCAGCGATTCAACCACATCTACAAGCATGAATATTTCAAGCTGCCCGTTGCTTACAATTTCGGTAATGAGCTTATCAAAATACCTGGTTTGGATGGTTCAACAAAAATGTCCAAGTCCGACAATGAAGGCTCCTGCATCTATCTTTCCGACACACCGGAAGTAGTACGCAAGAAAATCATGCGCGCCGTGTCCGACAGCGGTCCTACCGAACCAGGCCAGCCCAAATCGCAAGCAGTGGAAAACCTCTTCAGTCTTATGAAGGCCGTCTCCACGCCTGACACACTCCAATTTTTTGAAGACCAATACCAGAGCTGCCAGATTCGCTATGGTGACATGAAAAAGCAGTTGGCCGTTGATATGATCAATTTCACGCAACCCATCTATGAACGTATTCTGGAACTTCGTTCCAAAGACGAATATATCAGCAAAGTAGCTCGCGAAGGTGCCGAAAGAGCCCGCGAAAGTGCCGCCAAGACTGTACAAGATGTTCGCGAAATTATTGGATTCAAGTCTTTATAAACAATCACAATGGCTCTTCTTTCCCAATATTCGCTTTGGTTTCTTCCGCTCATCATCCTCTTAGGGGTTGGTTATGCTTTTTTTCTCTATTACAAGAATGAGAATATCATCTTTGAGAAAAAGCCGAGAATCGTTATGGCCGCGCTACGTGGACTGGCCATGTCCCTCATTGCCTTTCTGATTTTGGCGCCCATGCTCAAACTAACGCTCAAACACACCGACAAGCCCCTCATCATCTTCGCCATTGATAACAGCGAATCACTGCGTTCCAATAAGGATTCTGCCTATTATATCAAGGATTACCCACAACAAGTGCAGCAACTGATCGCAGCCTTAGGAGACAAATACGAGGTAAAGACCTATCTTACGGGCGATGAAGACCACCTCATTGGCGAAAAGGAAGCCCTCAACATAGACTTCTCCGACAAATCCACCAATCTGTCCTCCATTTTCGATCAAATCAGTACGCTATATGCCAACCGAAATGTCGGGGCCATGATACTCCTCAGCGACGGTATCTATAATACTGGAGCCAATCCCTTCTACAAGGCATCCAAGGCCAGCTATCCCGTTTACACGGTAGGACTTGGCAACACCGAGCTTACGACGGACTTGTTTTTTGCTGACGTAGTGCACAACAAACAGGCTTTCAAGGGCAATTTCTTCCCTGTAGAGATAAAAGTGGCCGCCAACAAACTTTCGGGCAAAAGCGCAGAACTGACCGTATTTGAGGGGAAGGAAGAACTTTTACACAAGACGTTGTCTCTTTCCGGGAACCAATATTTTGAAACCATCAAACTCAACATTGAGGCTAAAAGCGCCGGCATTCATCATTATCGTGCCGAACTTACCGAACTTGATGGTGAAGTAACCCATAAGAACAACCATGTACAATTCTTTGTGGAAGTAATTGAATCCAAAGACAAGGTTGCCATTATCTACAATTCGCCACATCCCGATGTGGCTGCCATCAAAGAGGCGTTAGAATTAACCGACAACTACGATGTGGAAGTCTGTGCCGTTGGAGATTTTCACGGCAATCCCGCCGACTACAGCCTTGTAATACTCCATCAACTACCCTCCACGGCAAACTCAGCTTCAGGACTAATCTCACAATTACGGAAGAGCGGGACCTCAGCCCTGTACGTATTAGGAGCACAAAGTGACCTCAATGGATTCAACGCCCTCAATACCGGTTTGACTGTCACACAGAGCAAGAGCCTCACGAACAATGCCATGCCTCTGTATAATGGGAATTTCACTTCGTTTACTTTTTCAGAAGAAGCCCAACGCATGTTGGTCAATTATCCGCCCATAAAGACCATCTTCGGCACCTATAAATGCAGCGTATCCGCCAATGTGTTCATGTACCAAAAAATAAGCGGAGTGGATACCAAATACCCTTTAATTGTATTCAACGACCAAAACGGCATACGCTCCGGTGTCATCACCGGCACGGGATTTTGGACTTGGAAGCTATACAACTACCTCTATGCGGAAAATCACGAAGCCTTTCATGAAATCCTCAATAAGACGGCTCTCTATCTTGCCACGAAAGGCGACAAGAGTCAATTCCGCGTTCGCCACACCGATGTCTTCGCCGAAAATGCACCTGTGGAATTCACGGCCGAGTTGTTCAACGACAGCTACGAACTCATCAACGAGCCTGATGTCAAAATGGTCATCAAAGGTCATGGCGACACCACCTACGACGCACAATTCTCAAAACAAAATAATGGTTACTATTTAAATATGGGAGAACTGCCTGTTGGAGAATATTCATGGACAGCGACCACTCAAGTCGGTGGAAAAAGACTGGAAAAAAGTGGAAGATTTGCCGTCCAGGAAATTCTTCTTGAGACATCCAACCTCATAGCAGACCACGACTTACTGAAGAGCCTTTCCTCCGCCACCAGCGGCAAATTCCATACGAGGAAGGATATGCAGCAGATTGCGAAGGAAATCAAGGCTAATGAGAATATCAAGCCCGTAGCATCCTATCAAAAGAAATACGCCATGCTGCTCAATTCTCCCTGGTATCTTGCCGCCATCATTCTCCTTTTGGGCATTGAATGGTTCCTTAGAAAATGGAACGGGGGTTACTAATCGTTTTTCAATATCCAGTATTTTCAACCTTATGAAAAAATATCTGATTTTCATGATTATCAGCTTCTGCACATGGTCTCTTTCCGGCCAGCAGATTGCCTTATTGAAATACAATGGCGGTGGAGATTGGTATGTTAATCCGACCTCCCTTCCCAACCTCATCAAGTTCTGCAATGCCAATTTGGGAATGTCGCTGGATCCTAAGCCAGCCACTGTGGAAGTTGGAAGTGCAGACTTATTCCAATATCCCTACGTACACATGACTGGACATGGCAACGTTGTATTTAGCGATGCAGAAGCCGAGAATCTGCGTATGTACCTTATATCTGGTGGTTTTCTACACGCCGACGACAATTACGGGTTAAACAACTTCATTCGCAAAGAGATGAAAAAGGTGTTCCCTGAACTAGAGATGGTTGAATTACCTTTCAACCATCCTATTTTCCATCAGAAATATAATTTTCCCAATGGACTCCCCAAAATTCATGAGCATGACAACAAAGCTCCACAAGCCTTTGCCTTATTCTGGGAAGGGAGGATGGTCTTTCTTTTTACCTACGAATGCGACTTAGGAGACGGATGGGAAGACTACATCGTCCATAAGGATTCTGAAGGTACCCGTACCAAAGCCCTACAAATGGGAGCAAACATCATTCAATACGTATTCACCTACTAAGATTGGCTAAATCGCCCACAACAGGAGGCCGGCACAGATAATCGCACCACTAACCACAAGGTCGATAATGCAGAATCCCATAATATCCTTGGCATTCAACTTTGCGATGGCTAAAGCGGGAATTGCCCAGAAGGGTTGAATCAAGTTTGTCCATGCGTCACCCCAAGCAATAGCTGTACCCGTCAAACCAGGATCAACGCCCAAATTGGCACCGGCAGCAAACATAATTGGCGCCTGGATGGCCCAATGGCCACCACCAGAAGGGACGAACATATTCAATATAGCGGCGCACAGAAACGTCAATAAGGGATAAGTCGTGGGAGTGGATATTGAAATGCAGGCATCACTAATCACTGTACCAAAGCAAATACCCGAATGTCCAACACCTGTAATAATACCCATTATACCCGCATAGAACGGGAATTGGAGCAGGATTCCTGCCGCACCAGAAGCGGCCTTTGTGAAAGCATGCACATACGCTAACGGAGTCCCATGCAAAATGATTCCAACAAACAGGAACAGCATGATCACAGAATTAAGATCCAAGGTACCATTTCTGAAAAACAATTTTAGCACCAAATACCCTATACCCAAGGCTGCCACCAGCCAACTAAGCAGTCTGCTGTTTTCCATCTTTTCAGCGGGTGTATCAGGAATTTCAGCCGATACAGGGTCGGAGTCCTGCAACAACAAGGGGTCAACAGTCACGACCTGCCCGTTCTTTGGATGCATCAACGCATTCACTACCACCAGGGCAACGATCACCAACGCCACCATACACAGGTTGTGAGGGTCAAGTATTGTCTGTGAAACTGGAATAGGTTCTGTCAGTGTACCATTCGTTGCCTTAGCGAGCGCATCGCCAGGGGTTGCCATCGTCAGTGGAATGGAGCCAGACAAACCGGCATGCCAAACCACAAAGCCGCTATAGGCAGAAGCAATCAACAGGCGGTAATCCACACCGGAAAGTTTCTTTGCAATTTCCTTGGCAAAAATCACGCCCACAATAAGTCCAAATCCCCAATTCAACCAACAGGCAATGGCCGATACGCCCGTCACGAGGGCAATAGCACCTGCAGGACTTTTGGGGATTGACGCCAACGCACTAATGCCACGTTTCACAACAGGAGCAGCCGCCAAGGTTGAGCCACATACAAGGACCAATGCCATCTGCATAGCAAAAGCCAAAAGCCCCCACACACCATTTCCCCAATGCTCAACCACTTCCAAAGGCGTTTGACGACAAATGGGCATAGCCAAAATCGCCGCTAAAAAAGTCAGAATAACAGCAAAAATAAAAGGCTCGGGAAGATAGCGCTGCACTAACTTAACGCAACCTCTAATAATACGTTGGAACATATCGTGTAAAAGAACTATTACATTACTGAATCATGATTTTGCGAATCGTCTTTCCTTTCGTTGTATTTATCTCCAGCATATAGAAACCCTGAGACAAGGATGAAACATCCATAGATTGGGTATTTTCACCCATCAAAGCATCAAACGAATTCACTGCAACCACCTTTCCTGCCGCATCAAACAATCGGCAGACAACCGCACTCTCTTCCATTAGAGAAAACGAAATATGAAGATTGTCGGAAACAGGATTAGGATACACATTCAAATCATCTATACCACTGAATTCATCCACACTGGCAATAGCGTAGTATTCCATTTTAAATCCGTCATTTTGATCCCAATTATCAGATATAAAGCGAACCTTCATATTGGAGAAATTAACTTGATAAACACCTTGTGGTTGTTCATTGATATCAAATCTTTTATAAAGTGTTGGAGGATTTGTAGTGGCATTATATATTTCCACAAAATCGCCATTTCCGAGATCAAACTTCGGGAAGGCAAAGGCATAACCGGAAATATAGTTCAAATGAACATTCCATGAGCAATTTGCCTGGGGACGATAATTCACACCTTCCGTTGATCCATCCGTAATAACGGCATTCCAATCGCTCACATTGGAAAATTCACCACAAAAAGCGGACGGTACCTGCGAACGGTACGACATTTGGAACCCATAATAATCCGTATTTTCAGCAGGGCCACTACCATTAGAGGTAAACGTAACCAATACACTATCAGCCACCACAGTGCAGATATCGCTCGGAACAGTCGTTCCTGTGAACGTTGCCTTCACACCAGATTCAACAGTAGGTCCATTGTAAATGGTAACAAAATCAACATCTGGACGAAGATCGAGGCGGTCAAAAGAAAAAGTATAAGAAGTAGCTTCGGGGACGGCCACCATCCATGACGTATTCGGATTTGCCGGATAAGGTTTTGCCGTACGGGACTCATCAAAAATATAACCAAAAGATGCGGTAAGGCGCTTCACATCCGTAGAATACGTAGGTTGGTTGACAGGACTTGGCTGAATGTGCATAATTGCCTCCGATTGATAATCCCAGTGAGACCCTCCCGTGACAAAATTATCCAAAGCATAAAATCCATTAGAGCTTCCTCCCCAACCGAAATTCAGATGGAAAAGTTCATCGGCATCGTATCCATCCAACACATAGGCATGACAAGAAGCAAACGTCTGAGTACATCCAGAATAATAAACAGGTCTTTTATCATCGATTTCAGCCTTCAAAGCGGCAATGTACTCCTTCACGACCGTATCAAGATAATTTCCTCTATAGTAAATGGAAATCATGGGATCATACTTAAACACATCACGTAGTTTGTCCTTTGCGCGATCTGTATTTGCGCCGGAACCATCAGGCGTATAATTCATCTGTATGGACACTCCCATGTGGTGGGCGATTTTAGCAATCTCATTGGCATAATTCATGGGCGCATTGCACATAGCTTCCCAATGATATGTCTGCTGATAGAAATAAACCGTTTGGCGCGGATAGCCTTGTGGCATATAGGAAGTCACGCCGACACCATGGTCAGGATAGTGATGATAATTCATGATCTGAGCGCAGGCAAGAGCCACACAGCCGTTTGGCACATGATAGTCATAATAGGAACCGGCACCCGCATCCCACGGGCAATAGGTATTGTAGAACTTATTCTGGTTCCAAGTGGTCGTTAGTAGATAGGTCTGGTCGTTTCCCTTAGGAACCTGTGGAGCAAAGTCTTCAGAGAGATATTTTTTCCATTGAGTATTTGCCTTCTTAGAGGGCATCCATTCTTCCTTTTCAGCGGTTCTAATCTCTTGTTTGTAGAGATGGAACAAGTCGCGCACAGGAGGAATCATTTCAAACGCCTGATCAGTGGAATAAGCCAACACAGCCGGCGTTTTTTTTGAGGCGGAAACTATCACGAAACCAGCATCACCCACGCTAAAGCGATAAAGAGCCGGCTGATTTTCATCCAATATCAATTCTTGGAATTCAATGGCCTGGGACTTTTCCGATGAAGCAGGAAATTTTTCACTCACGAAGCGGCTACATACCGTATAAGCTTCCTCTTTCGATACACTCTGTGCAAAAAGTACATTGACCATTCCGACAGACAACATACAGAACATAGTCAATACAGGGATAAAAAACTTTTTCATATATATCAAATTTTTAAGGGCGCAAAGATACATATTTTACCACTCAATATCCCTCTCCAGACAACATAAAAACATCGGCTGCGATTTAAATCGCAGCCGATGCCCCAATTCTATTGCCAGCGTCATCTCTATTTTAGTCTTACGGTTCAAATATTTCTTGCAGATTTCAATATTTTCTACGTTTGTTCCAAAGCCATTTCACGAGCATCGTTCCCAAGGAGACGGCTGCTGAGACACCGGGTCGGCCCGAAAATTTTGACACATCAGAAAGTCCCGACACCACCTTGTTTTTCCGTAGATTACGAATACTGACCACCCTAGACCAAAGTTGTTTCAGGGTATCCACATCTTCCTGATAGGCGTCAAAATCATCAGCAAGAACATCTTCTTGGTGACTTATCTGCCTACGAAGCTGTTCTTTTCTAAATGCAATTTCCTCCAACGTATTAAAGGGTGCCTTTTTCTTCTTACTCACGGTCACCTCCTTTCTCGTCAGCAATTACAGAGACATCCTCATCCACATTGTCATTCTTTTCCTTATAAAGAATGGAGCTGAACTTGCGAATCAGCGGTTTGACAAAAAGTTTGTCCTTAGTGACAAATACCACAACGATGACAAGTATGAACAAGCCGCAGACAATCGTATAGGCCCAGCCTGCATTCAAGGCAATGGTCAGCCAACTAACGAGGGCATTGGACAAATAAATGAGGACCACCAAGGCACAAACCACAACAATCAGCATAGACAACGTCACCGAAATAAGTTGAGAGGACTTCTCCAGCAATTCCAGTTTCAGCAGATCATAACGCTGAGAAAGATATTTGGAAAGATCCTTCAACGTCCGTTCATTACGAGGGGAACGTTGTGAAAGTCTATTCAACAGATTCATCACCTTGTTTATTCAGTCATTTCTTCTTCATTAGAAAGGATTTCCTCCACAAAGTCTTCCTCTGAGGGAGCTTTCTCACGCTGACGGGTAAGTTTTTCTATCAGCTTATCAATTTCCTCCTTGGTAAGATGTTTGGCGACATTTTCTCTAAGTTCTTTTCCTTTTTCCGTGGTAAGCAATAGCGTTACTCCGGTTGCGGCGGCAGCGCCTGCCACAAATGCTAAAATTTCTGATGGTTTCATAATCTTATGTTTTTAATGTTTGCATAAAATTCAAAAATATCTACCCTTCTGCTCCTCCTATTCTTTCCACCTTTTCAACTTGGTCGATTTCCTCTAAGGACTTAATCAAATCCGTCAATGCGCGAACACTTTGCACATAGAGCATCAACGTTCCCGTAAACACGTTATTCTTTGTTTCAATATTGAGAAGGCGAATATTCAGGTCCATTTTGGCGGAGACCACGTCAATTATCTCCTTGAGCATTCCCTTTCGGTCAAAACCGGTAATTCGTATTCCCGACAGGAAGGCTATATGTTGTCCTTTGCGCCATTTCGTCTTGATGATTCGGTTTCCAAATTTCGACATCTGCTCTATAGCATGGGGACAGTTTGTCTGGTGGACCACAATTCGATCATCCGACACCTGGAATCCAACCACTTGGTCGCCTGGAATGGGATTACAGCAATCGGCCAGGACATATTTTATCATCTCATATTTTTCGTCCAGTAGGAAGACATTGGGCGTTTCATTCAATTGTTCGTCAATCAGCTGGTCTAACGATTTATTGGCAATTTCCTCAGAAACGCGTTGTTGGAATTCCGTAAGATTTTTGTTCACCTGGACTTGGTTATCCTTTTTAGTTGGTGCGTCTTTCTGTTCTGTTCGGAGGAAGTCACGAATACTACGTCGTGCCTTGGAAGTTCTCACAAAACCAAGCCATTCAGACTTGGGCATTTGTCGTTTTGAGGTAATAATCTCCACCTGGTCGCCATTTTCCAACATCTTATCCACGGGCACAATATTGTAATTCACCTTAGCCCCAATACAATGGTCGCCCAAATTGGTATGCAGGGCGTAGGCGAAATCCAACACGGTGGATTCGGCCGGCAAAATCTTCATATCCCCTTTGGGTGTGAAGACATACACTTCCTTAAGACCGAGGTTCAGTTTCACCTCATTCAGGAAGTCGAGGGCGTCGGCATCCTTACTACTGATTATCTCGCGTGTTTTAGCCAACCATTCCTCCAACCGATCATCCACATCACTACTTGCGTTGGCGTCACCTTCTTCCTTATACTTAAAATGTGCGGCCAAACCCTTTTCGGCAATTTCATCCATCCGTTTGGATCTGATCTGCACTTCCACCCAGCGGCCGGCCTTACTCATAGCCGTCACATGCAATGACTGATATCCATTGGGTTTCGGATGTACCAAAAAGTTGCGATCCCTGGAAGGGTTGGTTTGATATAGCAGACATACAATCTTGTAAATCTTCCAACAGATATCAAATTCCTCTTCCACCGGACTGTCGAAGACAAAACGCACTGCGAAAATATCATAGATATCTTCAAATTTGACCTTTTTCCGAAGTATTTTTTGATGAATGGAACAGATAGACTTTGTACGGAAAGACATTTCCGCCTGAATACCATTATCTTGGAGTGTTTGTTGAATAGGTTTCACAAAATCCGTAATCAGCTTCACTCGTTCCTCTTCCGTTTCCTTCATACGCTCGGCAATCGCATAATAATCCGTGGGGTTGGTATAGCGCATTGCATAGTCTTCCAACTCACTTTTAATGGAATACAGGCCCAAACGATGAGCGAAGGGAACATAGAAATAGGATGTTTCGGAGGCAATCTTCAGTTGTTTTTCCGTAGGCATCGCATCCAACGTGCGCATATTGTGCAGTCTATCGGCCAACTTCACCAAAATAACGCGCACATCCTTGGACATAGAGAGGAAAATCTTTCTGAAATTTTCAGCCTGGATGGAGCTACTCCAATCATCCACCGCCAAATCCTCGATTTTGGTAAGTCCGTCAATAATTTCCGCCACCACATCGCCGAACATTTCCCGGATATCCTCCAACGTATAATCGGTATCTTCCACCACATCGTGCAACAATGCGCATACAACGGAAGTGGTGCCCAAGTTCATCTCCTTGCAGCAAATCATGGCAACGGCCATAGAATGGAAAATAAAGGGCTCACCGCTCCGCCGGCGCACGCCTCTATGGGCATTGGCTGCCAGCACGAATGCCTTACGGATCGACTTTCGGTCTTCCTCATCCGTTTTATGGTACAATACCGTCAAAAGTTCACGATAATTGCGGACAATGGTTTTTCTTTCCAAAATCTCATTGGGAACATAGACAGGTCTACTTTCGCTGGATACCATCATTTGCCAAAAATATTATTAGGACAACTTTTCGTACAAAAACGAACAATTATTGTTTAATGAGTTTTTTAGAGACAACACTCTGACCGTCTTGGAAGCGAAGCAGGTAACATCCAGAAGGCAGATCGTTCATATTCAGAGTATTTACACCCGGTGTAAAAGAATGGCTTTCCAGAAGGCGTCCAGTAAGATCAAACACCTGGCAACGGACAGATTCCGATGAAGACTTCACTGTTACATAACAAGAGCCGTTCGTCGGGTTCGGGAATAGCGAGTACTGAGATTGTGCTGAGGATGTATGATTTTCAACACCCGTTTGTCTAAGCGCTTCTATTACTGCCTGATAAGCATTTACTTTTCCATATCCGAATCTATTCACACCGGCTTCTTCCGTAAACGAATCCTCATGGGCAGTATTTGTCAAGATGGATTTAACCTGCGCAGTTGACAGATAGGGATTCGCCTGCAAAACCAAGGCCACGACGCCAGCCACAAAGGGGGCAGACATAGAAGTGCCTGACAAGGACGCAAAACGATAATTTCTACCATTAAATTCAATCGTCTTCGTATAGTTTCCGCTAAAAGTATTCGTATAGGAAGAGATTGCGGACACAACCGTTTTGCCGCATGCTGAGATCTCGGGTTTCACCAAATCGTGAAAGCCCGGTCCAGAGCTGGAGAAATCGGCGATTTCCCCTCCGACCGTCATATCGAAATTATTGACAAATTGGGCTCTATGGGCAGCTATCGTGATAATTTCATCTATATTTCCGGGGGTACTGATACCATATTCATTATCACCGGCAATCCAATCCGGATGTTGGGCAGGTGCCACAAAGTCGGCGCCCCAATTGCCGTATGCCTTCGTGATTTCCGCCACATTCCAGGCATGGAAGGTTCCACTTTGCGCCGTTACGGCAAGGCAGAACTTATAAGAAGTATTCTTCTTAACACGCAATTGAACAGAAGGAGCGTGGTTGTATTCGTTGGTGGCACGAATTTCATAGTCGAATGGGATAGAATCTCCATTAACCACCAGATAATCCTGTGTGAAACCCGAATTTTCGGTAGAAATAAATCCCGAAGTAGCCAGCCGTTCGTAACTACCATTCATTACTTCCACGGCAAATTGGAAAGGCGAATTGGCCGAATTCATCATAGTGAGTGCAGAGCCCCATAAATCTGAAGAGGATGCCGGGAAGTAAAACTGCGTACGCATCGTATCATTCGATTGATTAAAATCATATTTGACATGGAAATTAACATCTCCGTTATTTCCTGCAGAGGTCACAAATACGACGCCTAAATCCGTAAGTCTGCGGACTTCCTCCGCCAAAACGCCGGTACCATCCATATTATCCAAAGAATAGACGCCCCAACTCATGCTGATAACCAAGCGTTTGCCTTCCTGCTGGGCCACTTGGTACATCCAATTCCAGGCATCGCGGACAGCGTTATCGTTAATATCTATAGTAGCGAAAAGGAATTCCGCCTCTGGGGCAACGCCCTTATACTGTGTTCCTGCGCCAGCGCCACCGGCGATAGAGGCGCAATGCGTGCCGTGATAGGCGTAATCATAGAAGTTTGCCGTATCGCAAAGGGCGGCCAGCAACTGGTCGGCACCTACATATTCCGTACCATAATCATACCCTGCGGGAGCCGGACCGGACGTTTTGAACTGGTCCCAAGCGCGCAGCACACGATAGCGCGTCATCGTTGAGTCGTAGAAAACCGGATGAGTGTAGTCGAATCCCCAGTCCGTCAGGCCGATAATCACTCCTTCGCCTGTATAGGAACTCGGAAGTCCATAGCCAGCCCACACGCTATCCACACGACCATCCACAACGGCCTTATTCAACCATGCCTGTGAAAAGGCAGAAGACATCATCATCAAACTTGCAATCGTAAAAATAATTTTTTTCATACGTTAAAAAATTTATGTTTTATTATCCACAGCACTAATCCCTGATTCTAAAATTCAATTCATTAAGGAAGGAGAGCAAAGCGGGATTCTGCTCCTGCATATTGGCCAGTTTGTCATCCGAACTATAAATAATCTTCTTCACTTCAATATGCTCATTCGTCGTAATTTCAAGATCATCCACATTGGTAGAGAAATGGTTGCGCCAATACTCCAACACCGCACGTTTCCGCATCTCCATCTGATCCTTCTGAAAATCATTCAGCACCTCAATTTTAATTATTCCATCCTCCAAGGCAGGCATTTGGTCCTTCAAAGGATGATAGATCATCGGGTTATTGGCAAAAAGTTCCTCAAACAACTGATGCCAGCAATTTTGGAAGACCTCCTCCGGCTTATTGTTTGAAGCATCCGGTGTTACAGGCGCATCGGATATTTGAACCGGATTGGTCACAACTTCACCAACATTTTCATTTGCGTTCGCATCGGATTGCGCTGCAACCATTGAGGCCGGCTCCTCTTGAGCAATAGGTTCGTTTTTCGCCGTCACATGGGAACGCATAACTTCTTTGATAGAAGGTATGGGCTGGATGGGGGGTGTTCCCGGGAATTTAAATCCCTGAGTTGAAATTCTCGGCGTATCAGAGAGGGCTGATGTGATCGCGTCCTCTACTTTCGCGGGCGCCGTTCCGCTTCCTGGATTATTTTCGCTCCTGCGATTGCCTGACTTTTTTAAACACGTAGTTGGCGTTTATCTGCATCAGGCACAATTCCACCGACAATCGCTTATTGTTAGACATCTTATAATTGAAGTCACACTGATTGGCCAATTCAAGGGCACGAATCATCAGTTGTTTATCCGCCGCCTGCGATTGTTTAAGGAGATGTTCCTTGATACTGTCGGAAGCTTCAAGCAGTTGAACGGTAGAAGGATTCTGCGCCATCAACAGATTTCTAAAATGAGCGGCCAGGCCGGAAATAAAGTTCTGCGCTTCGAATCCCTTTGTCAGGATTTCATCAAAGAGCAGCAGAGCTTTTGAAGAATCATCACTAAAAAGATAATCGGTGATTTTAAAATAATTGTCAATATCAAGAACATTCAGATTGGCAATCGTATCCTGATACGTGATATTTTTTCCGGTAAAGCTTACCAACTGGTCAAAAATGGAAAGAGCATCGCGAAGGGCTCCATCCGCCTTTGCCGCCACTACGCGTAGGGCTTCCTCCTCTGCCGTCACGCCTTCGCGTTCGGCAACATACTGGAGATGCCGCATGATATCTCGATCGGTTATGCGCTTAAAGTCATAGACTTGGCAACGCGACAGAATCGTAGGAATAATCTTGTGCTTTTCCGTGGTAGCCATAATGAATTTGGCATAGGCGGGTGGTTCCTCAAGGGTTTTCAAAAAAGCATTGAAGGCAGCACCGGAGAGCATGTGCACCTCGTCGATGATATAGACTTTGTATTGAGCTCCTTGTGGTGGGATATGTACTTGTTCCACCAGAGAACGGATATCCTCCACAGAATTATTGGAAGCAGCGTCCAGTTCAAAGACATTGAAAGATGCGGAATCATTGAATGAACGGCACGATTCGCACTCGTTACAGGGTTCGCATTCGTCGGTTAGATGTTGGCAATTTAAAGCCTTGGCAAAAATACGCGCACAAGTCGTCTTACCCACACCGCGAGGTCCGCAAAACAGGAAAGCCTGAGCGACCTGCCCCGTCCGAATGGCATTCTTCAATGTAGAAGTAATGGAATCCTGTCCCACCACGGAATTAAAGGTGGTAGGTCTGTATTTACGAGCGGAAACAATGAAATTATCCATATCAAAAAGCTTAATTAACGAGCGGCAAAGATACGAAAAAAAGGGAATGTCGAAGACCCGTATTTTTGCTTTAAAATATGAAATATTGCATTTATAATGAAGTGAGCGTTTTTTTTATATCTTTGCCCGATTTGATTTATTATGGTGAATAAGTATCGTAGCATATTGACAATCATATTGTTAATTGTCTGTATGGGAGGTTATGCGGCAGAAGTTCCCGCGCTTTCCGTATGGAAAAATTCCGAATATGTGCAATCGGGCGACACGGTAAAACCTTCCAAGGTCAAACCGAGCAAACAGCCCAAGGCGCCGAAATTGGGGAAGAAGGTCACTTTTGAAAGTTTTGACCAGCACTATGAACGTGCCATGCGCTATTACAACAACCAACAGTATCTTTCCGCAGCCGGACTTTTTGAAGAGCTCTACCCTCTTTCTCTCGGGACGCCACGTGCCGACACCATCCTCTATTTGTTCGCATACTGCTACTACATGAATGCCGACTATGAGATGGCGGCTTTCCATTTCCGTGACTTCGTGCGTCGCTATCCGAGTTCTGACAAAGCCGAAGACGCCTTTTACTATGCCACCTCCGCCATATACAAGACTTGTCCGGAATATTCCCTAGATCAAACCAACACAGACTTTGCCATTGAGCAAATCAAGACATTCATTCAAACCTATCCGAATAACTCACACATCGAGGAATGCAATGTTATGTTGGACAATCTTCGTTTGAAATTGGCCCGAAAGGATCTAGAAATTTTAATACTATATTATAACACCGACCATTTTGAGGCTTGTCAGATAGCCGCGAAGAATTTCTTCAACGAATATTCGTACTCGCCCCTTCTTCCCGAAGCCATCTACTACCTTGTGCTCAACAACTATGAATACGCTCGAAAGAGTATTGAGCGGAAAAAGGCCGAGCGATACCGTACCTGTTTAGACGCTTGCAACAAAATGCTGCTTGAGCAACCGGAATGCAAATACACCAAAGAAGTTGGCAAAATCGCCCAGGACGTTCAAAAACAATTGGAAAAATATAACAAACAATAATTCTATATGAAAGCTGCAGATTACAAGAAATTGAAAACCGACGTCTTTGCAAAGACGAAAGACATCAGACAATACGACAAAGAGACGGGCAACTATTACAAGAGCCTTGTCATCATGTCCAAACGTGCCGACCAAATTGCCGCCGACCTGAAACAGGAATTTCAAGAGAGTTCCCAACAATATGCTTCCAATACGGATACCTTGGAAGAAGTTTTCGAAAACCGCGAGCAGATTGAACTCTCCAAATTCTATGAGCAGCTCCCGAAGCCCACGCAACTGGCACTTTACGAATTTGAAAACGGCCAGGTTTATTTCAAAGACCCCGATCAAGACTAATCCATAGTCATGGCTACCGCAAAGCATATCGTCATCGGCATCACCGGGGGAATAGCTGCCTACAAGTCGCTGTTTCTCATCCGATTGTTCAAAAGCAATGGGTTTGATGTCCGTGTTGTGGCCACACGTCACGCATTGGAATTTGTCACACCGCTGACCATTGAAACCCTGTCGCAGAACAAACTCTACACCGAGTTATTTGATGCCGCCGAGCATCGCGATGTGCAGCATATCAGCATGGCCGAGTGGGCCGACTGCGTAGTCATTGCTCCAGCTACAGCCAACATTATTGGGAAGTTTGCGCACGGCATCGCCGATGACGCACTCTCCACCATGCTCCTGGCAACACGCGCCCCCATCTTCGTGGCACCTGCCATGAACGAGAACATGTTTACCGAACCCACGGTGCAGCATAACATCGACCTGCTTCGAGAAAAAGGATGCCACATCATTTCCCCACAGGAAGGATTCCTTGCCTGCGGAACATCCGGAACGGGAAGAATGGAAGAACCGGATAAGATTTTCACCATAATCAATCAATATCTTACCGCCTCAAAAAAACTCGCTGGGAAAAAGGTCATGATTACCGCAGGTCCCACCTACGAACCTATCGACCCCGTCCGTTTTATTGGCAACCACTCATCCGGGCTCATGGGTTTCCGATTGGCCGAAGCAGCCGCTGACGCCAGCGCCGATGTCACTTTAATTACAGGCCCCACCTCCCTATCCATAAACCATCCTTCAGTAAAGCGCATTGATGTGACAACGGCTGACAACATGTACAACCAATGTATGGCCATCGCCGACCAACAAGACATAATGATTATGTCTGCCGCCGTTGCCGATTACACTCCCGCACAAGTGGCTCCAGAAAAAATAAAGAAGAACACGGATTCCTTAGACATCCAATTGATAAAGACGAAAGATATCCTTGCTTCTATTGGAAAACAAAAGCGTGAAAATCAAATGCTTATAGGTTTTGCATTGGAAACGGAGAACGAAATTGAAAATGCCACACGCAAGTTGCATACTAAAAACGCCGATGTCATCGTTCTTAACTCACTTCGCGACAAAGGGGCCGGTTTCAGGACGCAGACCAACAAAGTGATTATGCTTACCAAAGATGGCCAACGCTTTGAAAGCGAATTAAAAGACAAAAAGGAGATTGCCGACGACATCATTCGCCTGGCATGTACCATTATGGACCAAAAGAACAACTGATGAAACGATTCTGTACCTTATTGCTCTTCATAATCCTCTGTGGCACACTTGCTGCTCAGGATTTCCAATGCCAGGTATCCGTTAATGCCAATCAGGCATCAGGCGGCGTTAGCCAGCAACGCTACCGTGATCTCCAACAAAAGATCTACCAGTTTGTCCATGAACGCAAATGGTGCCAATACAATCTTAAGACCACTGAACGCATTGAATGCGCCCTGCAAATCAACCTCACCAAGATTTCCGGCGATGTGATGGAAGGCACTATGACCATCCTGCTGCAACGTCCCGTGTATAAATCCAGCTACAAATCCACGCTCATCAACTTTCAAGACAAGCACATTCAATTCACCTACGCAGAGGGCGATCCTTTGGAATATGATGACAACATGAATCTCAACCAATTTACAGCTCTCATTGCCTACTACCTCAACCTCTTCCTCGCCGTTGAATTTGACAGTTTCTCTCTTAATGGTGGTTCCCCCTATTATACCAAGTGCCAATCCATCGTAAACTTCAATCAAACTTCCAAGGAAAAAGGTTGGAGCGTGGCCGATGGCGGACAAAACAACCGTTATTGGGTTATTGAGAACTTCACAAACAGCACTTATAGCAAGCTTCACGACTTCTTCTATCAATACCATCGTTTGGGACTGGATGTGATGAGCGAGACACCGGATGCGGGACGCGCCGTGATTTTGGAAAGTCTCAAACTCCTTCAGCAAGTCAATGCCCAGAAATCCGGATTGGCCATGGTAAAGGTAATTGCCTCTTCTAAATGCGATGAAATCGTGAATATCTTCAAAGAAGGCATGCCCAGTGAGAAGACGCAGGTCATCAACATCATGAAGCAGATCGACCCCACCAATTCTTCCAGATACGATGCCATCAATACCAGCAGCAAGTAATCGCCATGTTACAGACTCTGCAGATTGAGAATTACGCGCTTATCCATTCCCTGGAAATCGGATTTGACAAAGGCTTTACCGTCATAACCGGCGAAACAGGCGCGGGAAAATCCATCCTCATGGGTGCGCTTTCCCTCATTCTCGGAAGCCGTGCCGATTCAGATGTCCTATTTGACAAAAATCACAAATGCATTGTTGAGGGCACCTTTGATATTTCGGGACTTTCCCTGCAACCTTTCTTTGAACAAAACGACCTTGACTATCAAGACACGACGATTATCCGCAGAGAAATCAACGAGCATGGAAAATCACGTGCCTTTATTAACGACACTCCGATAAATCTCAACACTCTCAAGGCTTTCACCTCTCAACTCATTGACATTCATTCCCAGCATCAGAACCTATTATTGCAGAACACCGATTTCAGACTCGGTTTGTTAGACCAATTCGCCCATAATCAGGAAATACTTCGTTCCTATCAGGAAACATTGGCCGCTTTGCGCAAGGCAGAACAGGCATACGGGAAATTAAAACAACAATGTACGGATGAGGCCTTACAACAGGAATTCAACCAATTCACCATACAAGAATTAGAAAAAGCCAACCTTCAACTGGGCGAGCAAGAAGAGTGCGAACAATCTCTCCAAGTGCTAACCCACGCAGAAGACATCAAAACGCATCTTTACCAGGCGGCCGGAATCCTATCCGAACAAGAAGGTGACAACATCCTCCATCAGCTTAAGCAAGTACAAAATGAGTGTGCTGCATTAAAGGATATCACCGCTGACTATAAGGAAATTTATGATCGATTGGAAGCCGCCCACATTGAGCTGAAGGATATCGCATACGACATCGTTACCAAAGAACAGTCCGTTGAATTGAACCCTCAGGAAATAGAGCGCATCAACCAGCGTCTCGACCTAATCTACGGACTGGAGCAGAAATATCAGGTTTCCACTATCCGTGAACTCATTGATATTTCCGACAGACTCCAACGTGAATTATCACAGCATACCGACCATAAGGAACAGTTGTTGGAAATGGAAAAAGAATGTGCGAGACTGCGTAAAGACACCCATCAGGCCGCGCTTAAGCTCAGTGCATCACGCAAATCAATACTTGCCGACTTCCAAAAGGAAATGACACAACGTTTGCGTATGCTGGCGATGCCCGACAACCGATTTGAAATACAACTGACGCAAGACGAAGAATACCACCACAACGGAATGGATTCCGTTGTATTCCTATTTTCCGCCAACGAAGGCGTCGCGCCTGCCGAAATCAACAAGATGGCTTCTGGCGGCGAGCTTTCCCGACTCATGTTGGCCATGAAGTCAGCCGTAACCGACTCCACCTTCCTACCCACTGTCATTTTCGATGAAATAGACACCGGCATATCCGGCGAGACCGCCCATCGCGTGGCCACGGCCATGGGCGAATTATCTCATCGTCACCAGGTGATAGCCATTACCCATCTTCCCCAAATTGCCGCCAACAGCGACAGGCACTACCTTGTATATAAAGAAAGCTCCGACAACCACACCATCACCAACCTCCGATGTCTCAGCGACAGCGAACACGAACGCGCCATCGCACAACTTATCAGCGGAAGCACCATCTCCGAAACCGCGCTGCGCACGGCACGTGAACTTATCCATAACCGAAAATCCTAAAATCTACTTTTCTCATGAAAAAAATCCTATATCTATTATTTGGGCTTATCCTATTGTCTTCCTCCGCCATGGCACAACGCGGCAAGTCACATCAGACCCGCAGATTCACCTATCAGACATCCATCGGTTTTGCGACGGGACTTGGCAAGATAAACCTGCTGTACGATGATGGAAGTACTTTTAAGACCATTGCCAACAACAACATTAATATCCAAGTGGAGGAGACCTTCGCCTACCAGTTCAACAACTATTTCCGACTTGGTCTCGTTACAGGTTTCGACTTTTGGAAGAAAACTGCCTTCATCCCCGTACAATTACATTTGCACGTCAATATGATAGATCGTAAAGTCGCTCCTATGGCTTACCTGAACCTGGGATACAGTTTCAAATGGTATATGGAAACCACTCCCACCGTTATGGATCGAGTAATCCATGGAACCAAGACAGGACCTTCCGGCGAGTTCGGCTTAGGCCTGAACATTCGGCTCACCGACCGAGTTGGGTTAAACATCGCCGGATGCTATAAAGCACAATACTCCGACATAGGATATTCTATTATTCCCAATGGCGATCCCGACTATTCGGCTCTATACACCAACCGCAATCAGAATGTGCTTTATCATTTCATAGGAGCACGCGTCGGTATCAGCTACTAATCTTTGTATTATGGAAGAAGAAAAAATCACCTATACAGAAGCCTTCAAACAATTACAGAAAATCGTGCAAGATATGGAAAATGCCAACGTATCTGTAGACGATCTTTCCGAAAATATCAAAACGGCCACACGACTCATCAAAATCTGTAAAGACAAACTCTCAAAAACCGAAGAAGAAGTAAACAAGACCATATCCGAACTTTCGTAAACATGTCCACTTTTGATCTTATCGATCACGATATCGAAAGCTACTGCGAGCAACATACATCGCCGGAAAGCGATTTACTTTTCCGACTGAATCGACAGACCCATCTGGAGACCATCAATCCCCGCATGCTGTCAGGACAACTACAAGGTCAATTTCTTTCCTTTTTGTCAAAGATGATGCATCCAAAGCGGATCTTGGAAATAGGAACCTTTACTGGCTATTCCGCACTCTGCTTGGCCGAAGGATTGACTGCCGGCGGACAACTTCACACCATTGAGAACAACATTGAGTTTGAAGACCGCATCCGTAACTATTTCGGACGTTCCCCCTATCAAGACAAAATCATCCTGCACATTGGCGATGCCAAAGAAGTTATTCCCGAATTGCAGGAAATCTGGGATCTGGTCTTCATTGATGCTGAAAAAGAAGACTATTTTGACTATTACGACCTCGTTCTTTCAAAGGTTAGACAAGGTGGATTTCTCCTTGTGGACAACACTTTGTGGAACGGAAAAGTCACACAGGACGTGGCCCACAATGACAAAGACACGAAGGCCATACTTGCCTTCAACGACTTCATCCAAAATGACGAACGTGTCCGCAACCTACTGCTTCCGTTTCGTGATGGAATCATGATGATTGAAAAACTATAGACTATGCGCATAGACATACTCACTTTATTTCCCGATATGTTTCCTGGCGTTTTTGGAAATTCTATCCTAAAGCGCGCTGTAGACAAGGGATTATTGGAACTGCACACCCATGACATTCGTTCCTACACCACCGACAAGCACCACAAGGCCGACGACTACCCCTTCGGAGGCGGTGCCGGCATGGTAATGATGATCGAACCTATCGCGCGCTGCATTGAGCAGCTGCAAAGCGAACGCCATTACGACGCCATCTGCCTTATGGCTCCCGACGGAAAGCAGTTCAACCAACACATGGCCAACGAGATGTCCATGTGGGAGAACCTCATTTTGCTCTGCGGGCACTATAAGGGAGTGGATGAACGCGTGCGCGAACTTTACATCACCCATGACATCAGTATTGGCGACTACGTGCTGTCTGGTGGCGAATTGGCCGCCATGGTCATCACCGATGCGCTGGCACGTGTCATTCCGGGTGTCATCAACGACGGGACTTCCGCTCTATCGGACTCATTCCAAGATGATTTATTGTCTGCTCCCGTGTACACGCGTCCTGCCGATTTTCGAGGGCACCTTGTTCCCGAAGTCCTCCTTTCCGGAAACGACAAACTCATTGCCGACTGGAAATTGGACCAACAAATTCAACGCACCAAGAACAGAAGACCTGACCTTTTATCCGACAAATAAGCCCTCATGGACAACATCGCCCAAACGCAACAGGCCGCATTCAATATGAATATTCTACGTAAAAGGATATTCACAGAGAACGGCTTTTTCAATGTTCAATATGTTTTATTGGCATTGGCGGCAGCATCCCTTCCCCTAACCAACTGGCTGATGTTACCTCTGGCCATAGCGATGCTCCTTGTTTGGCTTATTGAATGGAATTGGCGTGAAAAATGGAGCAATCTCAAAAAAAATGTTTCGCCATTATCCGCCATCATCCTGTTTGCCCTATACTTCATCGTTATCTATGGGTTCTTCCTTTCCTATAACAAATCCCGGGCTTTGGCGGCATTCGACTGCTACCTATGGTTCTTGGTATCACCTCTTGTTTTGCTGACCTACTCCAAAAGGGAACTCTCTCGTGAGCGAATCCAACGGCTTCTTCGCATATTTGCCCTTTTCACATTCATTCATATCGTTATACTTTTCCTCATTGCCACAAAAAAATACATCGATACGGGAAAATCCATTTTCTTCTATTACGATAAGCTTTCCGTTTTACGTCATCCGTCATATGTGGCCATGTATGCCACATTTGCCTTTTTCAGTCTATTAGACTACATTCATCACCATCGCACAAGCATTCCGACCGCACGGAAATGGGCTTCTCTGTTTATGATGGCCGTATTGGCAACCGGTATTTTCTTTCTTCAGTCCAAAGCAGGTATCCTTGTTTTCTCTCTATTGACATTCCTATGGATCACCTATTTCTGGATCGTCAAAAAGGCCAATATTATTTTAGGGTTTTGCATTCTTGCCGGAATCACAACCGCAGGTATTGTCCTTTACAAATCAGATGTATTACCCATACACCGATTCAAAGACACTGTAAACGATGTAGCGAAATACAAGAATCCGGATGATCATCGCGGCAGTGGAAGCAGTGAAATCAGGCTCACCGTTTGGCGTTCCACCTTAGAAATATGCAAACACAATCTTCCCTGGGGCGTAGGCACGGGTGATGCCACTGATGAGCTCAACGTTCATGCCATCAAGAAAAACTATACCAACTTAATCGGTCATCACTATAATGCACATAACCAATATCTACAGACATTGCTAACTACCGGCATTCCCGGTATTTCCATCCTTCTGGCCTACTGTATCCTTCCGTTTGTCACCAGCCTTCGAAGAAAGGACATTCTATATTTTTCCTTCGCCATCATCCTCATCCTCAACATCCTCGTGGAATCCATGTTTGAAGTCCGCGCCGGTGTAGGCTTTTTCGCCCTTATCAATGTATTGCTCATGATGAGAACCAAGGAGTGATTTTCTTCTTTGGCAGCCCCCATAAAGGGTGATTTTATCGGCATCAAACGCTCTGATTCTCCGAAATTTCATTTCAAAACATGCTTTATCTTTCACTTTTCAAAGAAAAAATCATCCTTTTGACTGCCCAAAACAATAAGACACACACTGAATTTTAGCCAAATATATGATTATTGGAAAATTTTACACATTCCTGTGTCAATAATTCATTTTTTTTTGTACTTTTGCCGCCCTAAATAAAAGAGATTATTAATCATTAAAAAGAAATAGAGAAATGTCACGAGTTTGTCAAATCACAGGTAAGAAGGCAGTGGTTGGTAACAATGTATCCCACTCCAATATCAAAACGAAAAGAAAATTCAATCCGAATTTACATACCAAGAAGTTCTACGTTCCTGAATTAGATGAATGGGTATGGTTAAAGGTTTCTGCTCATGGTATGCGCGTCATCAACAAAAAAGGTATTTACAAATCCCTCATTGACGCTTCTGAAAAGGGCATTTTATAATCATTTGGATTCGTAATTATTAGACACAACTGCTGTAATTGTATCATTACAGCAGTTTTTTTTTACTATGATACAATATTTCCAAGCATTCGCCGTATATAATGTTTGGTTCAACATTAATCCTTCGCATTGAAAAAAGGTATCTTCATTCTTTTCCTATTCGCCATATTGTCACAGACCGCAGTCTTTGGGCAACGTGCTGTTTTGAAGGGTACCATCCAAGACGAAGAAGGGCAGCCTATAGAACATGTGGTCATACAAGTGCTTGACCACAACATCCAGACCATCACCAACGATTACGGGCAATTCTCACTCAATCTTCCAGAGAACACCGACCTTCGCATCTTCTTCCAACAGATCAGTCACAAGGACACCTTACTAAACATTCGTCTAAAAGCCAAAGAAAGCAAGAACCTCACCATAATCATGCCCACGACCGGGAATCGTCTGGAGCAAGTCAATATTCGCAGTCAGGCTGATAACGGCTACATACGTATTGACCCCAAGCTATCCTTTCAACTTCCATCGCCAACGGGAGGCATGGAATCCTTAATCAAGATGCTTCCGGGTGCCACCTCTTCCAACGAATTAAGTTCCCAATACAGTGTTCGCGGCGGAAACTACGATGAGAACCTCATCTTTGTCAATGACATCCAGATCTACCGTCCCTTCCTCGTGCGCAACGCGCAGCAAGAAGGCATGAGCTTTGTAAACACCGACTTAACCGGTAGCGTGACATTTTCCGCGGGCGGTTTTGAGGCGAAATACGGAGACAAGATGTCCTCCGTATTGGATGTCCAATACAAAACTCCCACACAATATGGAGGATCTATCTCGGCCAGTCTTTTGGGAGCCTCCGCTCATGCCGAAGGACGGGTGGACAGTTGTTTCACCTTCCTCGTTGGGATTC
>JAZRYC010000065.1:0-2300 GCA_045600525.1 Bacteroidales bacterium | reverse complement strand
GCTGAATTGATGCGTCATTTCACCTGCCAATTTAGAAGATTGAAATAATATTCGCTAATATCTAAAAGTGAGGAATCAGCAATGATTTCTCACTTTTTCTTTTTATAACCGTAGAATTATGCTGATTGTAGGAGATGTTCTGGTATCTGATGAATTGATAGACAAGTGCTTCTGTTGCGACTTGGCTGTGTGCAAAGGCGCGTGCTGCGTGGAAGGCGACGCGGGTGCTCCCGTGGCCCCTGACGAAGTGGCCGAATTGACGGAATATTATCCCACATTCAAAAAATATATGACGGAGGAAGGCATCGCAACTGTTGAGGAACTTGGCGATACTTTCTCTTTTAATGGGGCCGGTGAGTTTGAAACTCCCTTAGTACCCAGTAATAAGGCCTGCGCTTTCGTCTATTATGAGAATGGAACGACGATGTGCACCATTGAGAAGGCCTTTCTGAAAGGAGAGATTCCTTTCCGCAAACCCCTCTCGTGCTATCTGTATCCCATTAGGGCGAGTAGGGTGGGGAAGTACATCGCCCTGAATTACCACCATTGGGATATTTGCCAGTGCGCCCGCACTAAAGGCAATGAAATGCATTTGCCGGCCTATAAGTTTCTAAAAGAACCCCTCATCCGTGCGTTTGGAAAGGATTGGTACGAGGAAATGTGCAAGTTGGTGGAGACTGCGCAAACAGCCCAAACCGAATAAACCGCAGAGGACGCAGAGTCCTGCTGAGGAGAAAAATAATAACTCCCATCCCCATTTTGGCATAGTCATTTCTCATTAGCCATTACGGGATAACCATTTCCCGTTCTTTCCTTCCTACCTTTATATTTTCAAATTAACGTTTGTTAACAAAATCAATATACTGAAAATAAGGTTAATAACTTTGCGAGTTTTCAACAATGTAACGTCCGTATTGAAATAAATGTATCTTTGCCGCCGCTTAAAAATAATGTGGTTTTGAACGATAATCCATTGTTTGCAAAATGCAACTTGTTGTTAATGATGTAGTTGGTTGGTAGACGGCGGGTTTGAATGGCAAAAATCAATGGTTGGCAAGCGAACGATTTTCTCCGATAATAATAAATCCAAATAGTAATGAAGAAAATTTTTACCCTTTTAATCACGTTGCTGTTGTTGACAACAGTAGTGGTAAACGCACAAATCACGCAAACTAATACCCAATTCCCTAATCCGGGATTTGAAAAGTGGATGGCTCATGGGAGTAAAGGTAATGTCCCTTTCAATTGGCATACTTTTGATGAATCAACAGGAAGTCTTTCAAGTATGGCATCTTCCAATCATCACACACAGGTAAATAATTCGCCATATGCTGGAACATACTCTATTTCTATACAATGTAAAATAGTTTTTGGAATTCCCGCTAATGGCGCATTATCCTCAGGAAGAACGGCTGTAAACAGTATGTCACCCACGAATTCTTCAAATTATAATTTTACAGATGTAAGCAATAGTTCTAATTATAGTTCTTCAGGATATTTTTCTTGGAGATTTGTCGGGTGTCCAGATTCAATGTCCTTTCATTATAAAACAAGTATGTCAAATTCATCCCGAGAACCATTGTTTAAGGTGTTCTTGCACGGGAATGGTGAGTTCAGAGATAGGGCTGACGGCTCGTTGTATTCTCAAAGTGGAGTAGGATTGATAGGAAGTTCAGTCGATACATTCCTCCAATCGTCCGATTGGAGGCGTGAAGTCTATCCCTTCACGTATTCACGCCCAGGACAAGGAGGAAGTTCATACACTTTTGTGGGGCAGAATGCCAGTTTGAACGATGATGGTTATTACAGTTCGCTAAATAGGCCGACCTATATGTTGGCTTCTTTTTCAACAGAAAAGAAAGCAGGTGTGGGAAGCAATGGCGATCTTTTATATATAGACGAACTTTGGTGCATCTATGATAAGGGGTTGAAAACCTTAACGGTGAATGGAGATGCTTCTGGCAATGCCGTTGCAATGAAAAACTACTTCAACAGCCAGGAATTTCTGACACACGAAGACCCTAATAGGACGTATGACGGTAATGGTAATCCGATTTTCAACAATTCAGGAACCGCTACATATTCCTGGCCGGGATCATATTCCCCCAACGACCTACCTACGATTTCTGCAACACCCAAATCGAAGCTGATTACAGATTTCAATATTCAGCAAGCGCAGTGTTCTATGAATTCTGATTCGGCTGTGGCCATAATAACGGTCACGCATAATGACAATTCTACATTTGTTTACAGAATAGCGTTTAAGGTGAATCTTCCAGCTCCAGCCATTTCCGGTGCTA
>JAZRYC010000064.1:0-3439 GCA_045600525.1 Bacteroidales bacterium | reverse complement strand
AAGCCTATCCTAAAGAACGTGTCTATGGCTTCTATGGTGAGATGGGCGCCGGTAAGACTACGCTCATTAAGGAAATGTGTAAGGTGTTGGGCGTTACGGATGTGACGTCGTCGCCCACATTTGCCATTATCAATGAGTATTGGACGGAATCGGGACAACCATTGTACCATTTTGACTTCTATCGCATTGATGAGCCCGCGGATGCTTCACGTGTGGGCTTTGAGGAATATCTGTACAGCGGATGCTATTGCTTCATTGAATGGACGGAAAAAGTGGAACCTATTCTTCAGGATGATTTTGTGAAAGTGACTATTGAACGGGTGGATGACGATACGCGCTTATTCACATTCTAATATTTTCGATCATGACTTCGGACTTTATTTTTGAAGACCCCTTTGCGATAACGCAGGAACAAGAAGTTCTGCTGGATGACGCACAGCAAAGGGCTTCTTTGGCCTTTATCGCCGATGATAGTCCGATGGATGGTTTTGCTCTGCTTACTCCGGGTGCTGTTCAATCATTGGTTGATAAGAATATCTCTGTTTACATACAACATGGCTTTGCTGGAAAATCCCAATTCTCCGATATGGACTATGCAAATGCCGGTGCGGAATTTGAGGATGATCTGGTGCGTTTGTCGGCAATGTCTAAAATCCTTGTAAAATTCCAGCCATTCAGTAAGCAACAACTGTCTGTGATGCGTGAGGAACAATGGATCATATCTTCACAACAGTCAGTCCAAATGGATTTGGAATACATGGAGAGTTTGAAGGAAAAAGGCATTACGGCACTGGCCTTGAATTTTATTAAGGATCATGACGGCTTGGTGAAAACGGATAGGATATTGACGGAAATTATGTCCAAATCATTGAGGAATTGGGCAATGTCAGCTTTTCTACTACCTATATTGGAAGAATTGGCGACCTGTCCGCGTCTCAAGTTTGCCCTTCAAAAAAATTTAGCACTGATGCAGAGTGTGTATTGTTATAATGGACATCTCTGCAATAGGGAGATCGCGGATGCTCTGCATCTGCCATGGAAGGACATAAATGCCCTTTGCTGGGAGTTGAATTAGAAGTGGATGGCAAATCCGATGCCATTGGTCGCGGCTCCGATTGTCACAGGCGTCCGATCCACTAAGTTACCGTATCTGTTATAATCATCGGCAATGTGAATCATTGTATGTTTGCTAGAAACAGTAAGCGCAATGGAAGGAGCTAGGAATGCTGCGGTGGCGACAATGGAACCGCAGAGCATACCGATGCTGCTGAAAAACAGTTTGTCTTCATCAACCATGTATATGGAGTTGTTGAAGGATCGTGCGTATGCAGTTATTCCACTAATGGATAAACCAACGCTCGTGGCGCAGCCGGCACTTAATATCCATAAAGGAATGGAGGCATATTGCTTTTTTTTGGCATTTTGGTATTCAAGATAGTTGTTTTCGGAAAGCAATATCTTCAAATCTTCTTTATCAAGAATGCGAGTGTGATATCCTTCCCGTAAGGTGAATTTGCCATGCTTGTAGGTCATCTTCCCGCCATTCCCATAGAGAGAAAGAGTTTGGGGAACGTCCTGTTTGGAAACATTGATGTTGGATATAGATCGGACTGAAGAATTAGTACAGGCAATATCTCCCTGTCCGTTGGCACAAAGACAAATACTAATAAGTGCTATAAAAAAAGTGATAGTGATAAATTGTATTTTCATATTATTTATTTCTCAAGTTGGATTTTAACATCATTGAGTACATTCATATAGTTGATGAATGCTTGATAGGGCGAGGAGTATACTTCAAAATTCCTTTTGACGAATCGATGGCCGAACCATTTCGAACTCATGAAGTTGAAATGATCTGCAGCCTGCAGCCGCAACCAACAGAGCTTGGCCTCTTCGTTAGTGGATTTTTGGTATAGTTCTTCTAACTTGAAGAGTTGATTGAATGCCTCCTGTTGAAGCTCGTTGCCAATCCATTCATGGGTGTCTTTCTCTTCACCGGAACAGGATATGGGCCACGGCGCATGAAGCGTGGAGGTTGGAATGTCTTCGTTAAGAACTTCTTTGGGGGTCGTGAAACTGTAGTTCTGATTGATGGACAGTTGATCAACAAGGGAACGGAAGAAGTCAAAGATGCCCGTGTCTTCCGTGTAATGTTCGCCGATGGTCTCATAATCCCAAAAAAGATTGATGAGCGGCGCTTCGTTGCCAGCATTGCAATCGTTTAGAAATTGGATGTATTTTTCTGCTGTCAGAGGGTGCTGGTCCCAAGTGTGATCATTAAAACGAAGGGTGATGTCATCGCATAGGCGATAAGGACGGAGGAGCAGCCGAACATCGGTTTGGTAAGGATTACAATAGAGATAGAAAGGATTTTTCCATCCCAATATGTGCCGTGCTCCTTCCGTGAGGATCACGCGATAACCTGCATCACCAAGCCATTCACCTATTTCATCTGAATAAATGACTTCTGTGTTGCAGAAAGATATCGGTTTGACACCAAAGGTGTCCCACAAAAGCTCCTCTTGACGTTTGACTTGTTCAAGGAAGGCTTCTTTCCCATATAGCGAGGCAATGCTGTGGGTGAAGGTGTTTCCTGTGATTTCAACGCATCCGGTGCTTATGAGTTCTTTAAAACTGTCAATGACTTCTGGACAATAGTTCTTGAACAGCATAATGGAACTTCCTGCAATACTGAAACTCAGTTTGAATTTGCCAGGATATTTACGAATGAGCTCCAACATCATTTTATTGGCCGGCAGATAGCATCGTTCCGCCAAACGCCGAGTCAGGTATTGATTTTGGTAATCATCAAAATAATCATGGTTCTGATTGATGTCAAAGAACCTGTATGTGCGCAACCGATAAGGCTGGCTGATTTGGAAATGGAAACAAATTCTATTCATAATGTAAGGTTTTTTCGTAAATATCGGTAAGTTTTATGGCTACTTTTTCCCATTTTAGGTTGTCCACCTCTTCTGCGCCTTTGCTGCTGAAAACCTTGGATAGGGCGGGGTAGTGAAGAAGTCCGTAGATGGCGTCGGCAGTGGCGTCAATATCCCAAAAATCAACTTTTATGGCATGTTCCAGCACTTCTGCCACGCCCGACTGTTTGGAGATAACAACGGGGACTTTTGCCCGCATAGCCTCCAATGGGGAGATGCCAAAGGGTTCAGAAATAGAAGGCATAACATAAACATCGCTCATGCCGAACATGGTGTCAATGTCTGCCCCACGGAGAAATCCCGTGAAATGAAATCTGTCGGATATGCCCAATTCGGCCACACGTGAAATGACGTGCTGCATCATATCGCCGTCTCCGGCGAGGACAAAACGCACGTTAGGGTCTTTTTCAAGCACTCGTTTGGCCGTTTCCACAAAGTAGTCTGGCCCTTTTTGAAAAGTAACTCGCCCAAGGAAGGTGACGATTTTTTCATTTACG
>JAZRYC010000063.1:0-3063 GCA_045600525.1 Bacteroidales bacterium | reverse complement strand
AATTGTGATATCATTCTGTGATACGGGAATCACCAAAGTGTCTGGTTGAAATGTTGGGAAAGAAACCACCAACGTATCGGTATGGGTTCGCGGCATAGAGAAAAAGCCATCCTGGTCAGAGTGTGTGCCCACCGTAGTGTGAAGCCATTGAATGGCAGCAGCACTTATTGCCGTAGTATCGCCCTCTTCGGCAACTTCCAATACTCTACCAGTCAAATTTTGGGCATTAAGCAACTGTCCGAACGACACACATAAGAGCAGCAAAAAGGCAGCAGAAACATGTCCCACAGCATTCCGCGACGAGTATCTAAAATTATGACTACTTCTTATCATGGTAATAGATTTCCTTGCAGATATCGCCATATTTTTCATAGATAACTTTACGTTTCAATTTGAGTGTTTGAGAAAGTTCACCTGTTTCAATAGACCATTGATCAGGGACCATTCTATAACGATTGATTCGTTCGTGATCGGCCAGCGTAAGATTTACTTTTTCGACATCCTTTCGCATCCACACATCCACTTCGGGAATTCTAATCAATTCTACCTTGGAGGGAGGTACGGGGATACCGTGTTGTTTCAATTCCTGTTCCAGCTTCGCAAAATTGGGTACAATCAAGGCGGAAGCGAATTTCTCATTTTCACCAATCACCATCACATTATCAATCAGTGGAGATTCACGAAGTGCGGCCTCAACGGGTTGAGGAGACACATATTTACCTAAGGAGAGTTTAAAAACCTCCTTTTTTCGATCGGTAATTTTCAATATACGGTCGGGTGTCATCATGCCGATATCACCCGTATGGAACCAGCCATCCGCATCAATCACCTCTTTCGTATAGGCTTCATCCTTATAATATCCCTTCATCAGACAGGGGCCTTTGGTAAGGATCTCGCCATCTTCCGCAATCTTACATTCCACGGTAGGCAACACCTCACCCACATAGCCGATTCGAAGGATATGTTTACGGGGATTATTCACGGCAATCACAGGAGAAGTCTCGGTCAGGCCATAGCCCTCATATATTCGGATCTTCGCCGCAGTGAAAAGGCGAATGATTTTTTCAGGAATGGCAGAACCGCCCGACACGACCGTCATTTCACGACCGGAAAGGGAATCTCGCCACTTGCTATATACAAGTCTGTCGGCAATTTCATATTTAAGTTTGTAGAACGGATTTTCGTTATCGTAATCATATCGAGTAGCGGCATTGAAGGCCCAGTTAAAGATCTTCTTCTTTATGCCGGTGAGATTCTTTCCCGCATTTTGGATTTTGTCGAACATCATTTCAAAAACACGGGGAACCGCACAAAATCCGTCCGCCTTCATATCATGCATATCCTTCGCAATGTTCGCCATGTTTGTACTATAGTAATGACAGGCGCCCATATATTGATAATGGTAATTCACGATACGCTCATACACATGGCATAACGGCAGGAAGCTCAACATTTTGACACGGTCATCCAACAATTGATAATCTTGAACAATCGGTAGGAAATTGGAGCATATATTTCGATGGGTGAGCATAACGCCCTTCGAGCGTCCAGTTGTACCAGAAGTATAGATTATCGTTGCGACCTCGTCTGGAGATATGTTCTGTTTGTTATCTTCAATGGCTGCCGCCCATTTCTCGCGATAACTGCGACCCAGTTCGACTAATGAACCGACCGACTCAACACCTTCGATTTTATCGATGGCAAATACGCGAGGATGCTGTTCCAAATCAGGCAAAACATCTTTTACTCGCCGATAAATCACTTCTGCGCCGAAGACAATGCACTTACAGTCGCAATGATTTAAAATATAGCGATATTCTTCCGGATTTAATGTTGGATACACAGGTACGTGCACCATACCTGCCAACATAATGCCCATGTCAAGAAAATTCCAAGCGGGGCGATTACGCATAATCGTAACCACCTTATCACCTTTTTGCAAGCCCAGTTCCAAGAAGGCAGTCGCAAACACATGTGCATAGTCCACATAATCCTGAATACTGTAGCATTTCCAGCCATCGCCATCACGTTTAGCGAAGAAATCAGGTTTTTCGTACTTCGCAGATATTTCATCTAGGATATCAAAAATTCTAGTAGGTATCATGCTTCTTACGTATGTATAACTTAAATTCTTTCAGCAATCTGATATTTGTTTCTATCAGATCCATTTCTAACAATCAATTCGCCAAGGAATCCTGCCAGGAAAAGCATAAATCCCAAAACCATGGCCAACAGGGCAATGGCAAACAACGGTTGGTCCGTCACCTGACGGAATGGGAGATGCTTTGCAATGTGTATCAATTTTTTAATAATCAGCCAAACAGCCATCACAAAGCCAACAAAGAAGGACAAAGTTCCCCATCCGCCGAAGGCGTGCATGGGTTTCTTTCCGAACTTAGTCATAAAGGAAATCGTCAGCAAATCAAGGAATCCATTGAGAAAACGGTTCCAACCGAACTTGGTAACACCATATTTGCGTTTCTGATGAATAACCACCTTCTCCCCTATCTTATTAAATCCAGCCCATTTGGCTATAACTGGAATATAACGATGCATTTCACTATACACCTCAATGGATTTTACCACATCCTTGCGATAGGCCTTCAAGCCGCAGTTAAAATCATGCAGATAGATGCCGGACATCTTACGCGTGGTCCAATTGAAGAACTTTGAAGGAATGTTTTTGGCCAGTTTGGAGTCATAACGGACTTTTTTCCAACCAGAAACCAAGTCAAAACCATCTTCGGTAATCATACGATAGAGTTCAGGAATTTCGTCCGGACTATCCTGCAGGTCGGCATCCATCGTGATGACCACATCGCCTTGGCATGCCTCAAAGCCTGTGTTGAGAGCGGCTGACTTACCATAATTTCTACGGAACTTAATACCTTTTACGCAATCATTCTCAGCATGCAGATCTTCGATAATCTTCCAGGAATTATCCGTAGATCCGTCATCCACCATGAGAACCTCATAGGTAAACTGGTGTTCATCCATCACTCTTTTAATCCAAGCGGCCAATTCGGGCAGGGATTCTGATTCATTCAGCAAAGGTACAATAAC
>JAZRYC010000062.1:0-22857 GCA_045600525.1 Bacteroidales bacterium | reverse complement strand
CGCAGGGTTCATATTCATACGATATTGAGATCGGCAAAATATTCAGTTCGGATAAATTTTCCACGAAGGGCTTTTCACTGCTAAGAGTAAACATCTTCAAAACAGCGGCCTCCGTTTTATCATATCCATTCTTTGTTCGTCCGTTCCGTTGTGCAATCCATGTAGACTGTTTCTTCTCTCTTATCGCATATCGCATATAGGAGGACACTTGCAACGAGTTGCGATAAAAATCATGCATAGACCCGCCACGTACAATCTTGAACATCTTATTTAGTTTGCCAATATCAATCACAGTCTGTCCCTGCATGAGATTACTGCCAAAGGTGATTTCAGAGGTAGGATTTCCACTTTCCGCAAGAGCCACCTGCAAGATAGCGGCATCTAATAATATGTCCCTATGATTTGAGACAAACATATATCGTTGTGAAGGATCAATATTGTCCACGCCTTCCACCGATAAGCCCGCACTGGTTTTGTCTAAGATACTCCGAATAGCCGGATGCATCACACGTGCCTGAAATTGTTCCGTCGTCTGAATAGCAAGAAATTCGCTACGGAAGTCCTGCACGTCAGCCTGTGGATACAAATATCCCACCATGCTGTCAAACATCGGATCAGCCGCAACACGCCGAATGGCAGCCGGGACCTCAGCATCATTATATGGCCTTGTATCAAAGAAGGGGTCTTGTATATTATTCTCCATAAGCGAATAGAGTCCTAACGTTTTCTATGATCTATAAAAGTAACCGGTTTTCGGCTCATTGCAGGGAAGTTCACTTTACGAACTTCGTCCGCAGGAGCGATAATAATCTTGGGGGCCACTCTGATCTTCGCACGAAATCTGTCCTTAAGATCCTTTTCCACATCGAATTCGGGCTGGTTCTTCAAACCGATCGTAATGGTAACATCATCTGTTTCTGTAACCTCATTGGTACTAAGGGTTATATAGTAGTTTTCCACATAGCTGGCATTAGTAAGCACCTCCGCCATAGCGGGCGGATAAAGCGTAGTACCCTTGTATTTAATCATGTGATTCTTCCGACCCACAATCGGACTGATGCGGAAGGTCTGGCGACCGCATTTGCACGGTTCCGGGTGAATGCAGGCCATGTCACCAGTACGGAAACGCAACAGTGGCATGCCCTGTACGCCAAGGGTAGTGATGACCACCTCGCCGACTTCGCCATCGTGAACGGGTTTATCATCCTCACCGATAATTTCCACAATCAGCAATTCGGGATGATGATGTCCGCCGCAGCCATATTCACATTCAGAAAAAGTCGCAGACATTTCGGTAGAAGAATAAGTCGCGAACAAATCAACAGCCCATTTCTCTTTTATTTTTCTTCCTAAAGAATTCAATTCAAAATTCTGATCCCGCAAGCCTTCTCCAATGCCGATAATGCGTTTAATCGAACTATTTTGATAATCAATACCATGTTCTTCCGCATACTCAATAAGTCGCAAAATAAACGAAGGAATACACATCACAGTGTCGGGCTGTATGCGCTGAATCGTATCCCACTGCAATTCAGGAATACCATTACCCACGCGAATCACACCGGCACCCATTTTGCGCAAGCCGAGGAAATAGGCCAAACCCGCCATAAAGCGCTTGTCCATGGTGGTCATCAGCTGAAGGACACTACCTTTATCCAGTCCGGCGCAAGTAAACGAAACTGCTTCATTGTAAGCGAGACGTTCCAAATCGCCATCCGTACAGGCAAACGTTACCGGATCGCCTAAAGTTCCGGAAGTAGTGATATAATCCACGATCTGCTCCTTGGGAACGCATAGAAAATCCCAATTGTGCAACTGCAAATCCTTCTTATCCGTAAATGGAATACACTGCAAATCTTCCAAAAGATTGATTCTGTTTACATCAATACGGTTTTCAGCAAACAATCTTTGATAAAAAGGTGAATTGGCCTGCAAATAGGTTAACTGCTGTTTCATCTTTTCCTCTTGAAAAGATTTGATCACGTCTTTCGACTGAAACTCTATTTCCGGTTTGAACATTGATTTAATGTGCTAATAGTGAACTATGATCTAAACGTTAAGGGACTAAGATAATAAATTGATATTCTTTAAACCTTAAACTTTGAACTTTAAATATTTGCAAACAAGAACGACATTTGATTCCCAGAGAAACCTGAAACTTGAAACCTGAAACCTGAAACTATAGTCCGTCCGTTACCATTTTCACCCATTTGACGAACTCATACTTCCACTTTCCTGCTTCAGGAGCGAGAGTCTCGTCCATTCCATAGCCATGACCACCCGTTTCATACAATAGAAATTGGTGTTTAATACGTGCTTTCGTCAGCGAGCGATCCAATTCCACACTATTTTGATACATCACCACCGGGTCATCTTTGGCCGTAACCAGGAAAACAGTGGGCATATCGGCTGGGACACTCAACTCCATGGAGAACCTGCTTTGTTCTTCCGGAGTATAGTGACGCGTAAGAAGGTTCCGGCGAGAACGCCTGTGGGCAATTTCATCTTTCATGGAAACAACAGGATAGACTGGCACCACAAAAAACGGTCTGAGAGATATATCGTCCTTAATCCCCAATGGAGCGAGGTAATTCTCTCGAGCAAAGGCACCCGTCATGGTAACCAAATGCCCACCAGCAGAGAAGCCCATAGCACCCAGTTTGCTGGGATTAACGCCATACTCCTTAGCATGTTGGCGTACATAGTGAATGGCCATCTGCGCATCCTGAATCATAGCGGGATGATGGTATCCCTGTGAACCCACACGATATTTGAGTACAAAGGCGCTTATGCCCTGACTATTGAGCCATTCTGCCACGCCAAAACCTTCGGTGGCGATGCCCATCGTGTGACTGTAGCTGCCGCCGGGGCAAACCACCACGGCAATGCCGGTATTGATACTGTCAGGAGCGGGATAGCAATATAACTTGGTTGGAGCAGTCTTCATGCCCTTTACATCACTCCACAAACGTATAGGCTTGGGCTGCGCAACAACAGAAATACAAGAACAAAGGAGCGGAAAGAAAAATAGTAACAACCTTTTCATTTCTTAAAAATGCTATTCAACGAGACTTCTAATTTCATCTGACGTCATCTGACGATATTGCAACGAAGCTGGCACTCCTTCCTCTATTTGATACGACACAGCAAACATTTCCTCATCGTAAAAGGAAAGCTTGGAATTGGTGTTCGGGTTGCACTCAATATAGATAATCGTCTGGATATCCAACCCTTTGCGATCGCAGATTTGCTTGATGAGGGAGCCGCCAGCGTAGGTAATGGAGGTACCGGGATTCTCTTGGTACAATTCTGTGGTGATAACATACACCTTACCATCTTTTTCAATGATTTTTAATCCGCAGGCACTGGGCATATCCCACTGTCCTGCGAATTCAAATATTTCGTCGTAATATCTTTCGGGTACTTTCATTTATAAAAGTTTAAAGTTTAAGGTTTAAAGTTTAAAGTAGATGGGTAGAGGTCAATATCAAAGTTTCAAGACTGTCGGGACGCAATTTATTGCGTCCGATATCCATTCCCTAAAACTCATTAAAGTGACTCTTGTTTCTATCGACCTGTTTACCGAAGCTCTGATTGGCGAGTTTGCGGTCGCGCGGACGATAGGTACCGTCTTCCATTTCGCGCAACATAACCTGCGTAAAGAGCTTGAACATCTTTTCTTCCTGAGTCTCGTCATGGTAGAAGGCGCTCCAAGCGTATTCGTAGAGTTCCTGCAGACGTTCTGGGGTCATGTTCTTGGGTTGGTAAACCACCTGGCCTGCGTTATAGTGATCCCAGTCGTGGTCAAAGATTCGCCCTTGGCGCATCAAGTCATCGTAAGCTTTGGTGTGTGGGAACGGGGCTAAGATAGTGAACTCGGCGAGGTCGAGGTCTATTTCCAAGAGGAAGTCGATAAGGCGTTTGATATCGTCCTCGGTCTGGTTGTCAAGGCCGAAAAGGATGGTTCCTTCAACGCCGATCCCGTAGTCGTGGTATCTCTTGACGCGTTCCTTGATGTAGTCGGAGGTATCATATACCGCTTGATATACGTACCAGGCGCCTGCTTGGGCGGCGAGGTCGAGCACTTGCGGGTCGTCTTCAATGGTGTGGCTAATCCATTTTTTCTTCAACGGAATCATCTCGCGGAAAAGGTCCATTTCCCATTCCTTATTTTGTGCCAAAGAGTTATCGACGATGAAAAGCCGATTGTTGTCGATAGTCTCCAAGTCGGCGATGGTTTTGTCAATGGGGCGCGGACGGAAGCAGCGGCCTCCGAGGTAGGAGACGGCGCAAGGATAGCAGCTGAAGCGGCAGCCGCGGGAAGCGTGGAAGAGATCAACCATCTGTACACCCTTGTGGTTGTAAAGTTCGCGCTTGTAGAGGTCGCGGCGTGCCGGACCAACCAAGGCGATGTCGGGCTGATGGCCCATGTAGTTATATACTTTCTTGAGCTTTCCGTTCTGGAAATCCTGCATCACCTCTTCCATGCGGCCTTCCGACTCGCCCAAGAAGATGCAGTCGGCGTGTTGCAGTGTTTCCTCGGCGTGCAGCATAGTGGAGATGCCGCCGAACATCACGGGGATGCCTTTGGCACGGTATGCGTCCGCAATGGCCCAACCGCGTTTGACCTGCGTGGTGAGCATCATACTGATAGCTACCATGTCGCAGGATTCATTCATATCCAATTCCTCCACATTCTCATCAGTGAAAGAGACTTCCACATATTCGGGAAGCGTGGCGGCAAACACCACCGGACCATGAGGCGGTAGGTTAAAGGTCGTTTGTCCCGGTAATTTTTTCCATTTCGGATAGATAAGTTTCAGTTTCATATATTCATTTTATTAATAATCATTAAAAAGCGTCTTAAAGAAAGGGATTCTTTACCCCCAAATTTAAGTCGGCAAAGATAGTGATTTTTTTGCAATATTTTAAAATGCATGATTTTGCATCCTTCTTATTACGGAAAACATATTGCATACAAACAAATATTTAAGAATTTCGGGCAGAAGACGGAGGAGATAGGCAGGCCACAAACATCAAAGCCGTAAAGAGCAGAGAGGGATGTTCAATCGGATTATTCTTCCGCAATCGGAAAGTTCTTCATTACCGCGCTTTGCGGCAGATGCATACCTGCAACCACCAAATGATTGTCTTCAAAGTACTGATAAAAGGCCTTGCGGGTCTTCACTGCCGTAGGTTTGTCCTGATCATATCGGGCGCAAAATTCGGGATGAGGCAGTTGCACTGCAGCTGCATGCAGCAGATCGCCGACGATCAGCACATTTCCGACCTGATAAATCGTATGGCCGGGAGTATGCCCCGGAGCGGATTTTGCTACAATACCGTTCAAAATCGTTTCATCCGTTTCAAAAGGGTGTGTATGTCCGCGATAGGCTGACAACATCGCCTGAACGTTTACATCCTCCGTCCACGCCTGAGGTTCCGCGGCCGAGAAATAGATTTCGGCATGGGGGAAGCTGGCCTTTCCACCCGTCATCATACCCCCGATATGGTCAAAATGGAAATGGGTAAGGCAGACCGCCTGGATATCCGCGGGAGACACGCCCAATGCTCCCAAGAGTTCGAACATCGCACCTCCGCTGGCAGCACCCACCCCTGAGTCAAACAAAACATATTTGCCGTTTCGCCTAATCAGGAAGACATTGACGGAGGCATCCGCCTCTCCCGACGGGACTAATTCCTTGAGAATATTTTGATCAGCATCAGAGAACAATTTCATAGACATCGGATTACGGGGCTTGTCCTTCAACGTCCACATCTCAAAATCGTCAAACAGGAAATGATAAACGCCATCTGGCAAATTCTCTTCCATATTCTGCGTTTCAGTATCTTGGGCAGCCTGTCCGGAATTAGAATGACAGGAAAACGAAACAACGGCTATGGCGATAATCATTATATAAAAGTGCTTCATACTAAAAATTTTTTTATTGGAAAACTAATCCTGAATATATTTTAAAAACGGCTGAATATATTCTTCCCGCATTCTTTCGCATCTACGCTCCGCACTGTCAACAAAAGTTCTAATATATTCATGGGCCCATTCTTCCATCGTACCAGTCCAAGATTGATCCAAATCACAAACATGAAATTGTATCTGCATAGCAGCCGCCCAATTAATATAAAGCATATCAGGACAGGCTTTAAACAAATCTCCATAATGTGCATTGGTACATTTGAGCGAATCATTTCCTTCTTCCACCCAATCCACCTCCACATATTTAATTCCTACTTTATCATATTCTTCATTGTCAATCATATTCGCACATGTCTTGGCTAATTTATAGGCAGAAATAATATTCGGTGCTTGAGCATTCTTGGACATATTTCTTGTTTTCACATCAATAATGTCATAAAAAGTCTTGTTTCCCTCCTTCACATAAAAGACAATATCCGCCGTATCGTTTTGTTTCTCTTCAAACACATTCTGTGGCGACCAATTTCTTGTCGCCTTATCCCCACGGCTAAGCAAAAACAAAACAGTAGGCGAATCTAAGAGTGCATAACGATCCTCCACAGAAATCACATTAGGATGACGCAAATACAAGTCTTTTAAATAATCGTATTGCTTATAAATATTCTTGGGATATTTATTCTTCAAAAGTTCAAAAACCTTTTTTTCGAAAGGTTCACCTGCTACGTGCCCTGACAATGTTCCATTAACAGCCCTGTTAGGACGTTCCACCATATTATTTTTCAAATGGCGCATCAATCCATCAAAATCAACTTTTTGCATAAAAAAGATGTTTTAAAGATTCATTAACTAACAATAAATGCTCTATTTTATGATCATCTATATAGTCACGTGTATTTTTAGTAATGATAGCGTGAAGACGCACTTCATTGTCATCATTCCAATTTATGGGGCGATATGGAATGCTTGAGGGTGGCGCTTCGGAGAATTCAACAATCTCACCCTTTACCATCCAATTAAAGCACAGATACTTAAACACATATATAGAATTCAAATATGCCAAAATATATTCAATAGATTCATAACAAAAAAATAAGTCTTTTTCTTTCACACAACAAGATTCAAAGAAAGAATCCGTATTTTATAAGATTCTTAATAAAAACACCTTTCCCGCATGAGGGTTCTAAAACAGAACTTTCTTTTGTGTGGTTTATTAAGGATGTCATAAAGTCTGCCATGACATCAATCGTAAAATACTGACCATATTTGTTTTTCACCCCCATACGTATTCCGATGTTTCATTATGCAAAAGTATATATTTTTTTTAAGATTTCTATGGTAATATTTTTTTTACTTTTGCCACATTATTAAAACACTGTTATTATGAAAAAAACACATCCTATTCTTTTCCGCCATTATTTTGGCCATCCTTTTTTCCGCCTGCCAGAAAGACGGCGTATTCAATCCTTCTAAAAAAATCCAGGAAATTGTCAGCGTCATTGATGGCGAGCAACAATTAGAAGAAACCTGGCATTGGGACGGCAATCTGCTCAAACAAATCGACTACTATTATTTAGATGAGATTTCAGACGTCGCCACATTCACTTACGACAAAAATCGGCTGGAGACCGAAGAGCACCCCCTTTTCAACGAAATCACCAAATACATCTATGATGGAGGAAAACTTGTCAGAAATGATTTCTACAAAGACAATCAGCTCTATGGGGCAGCAGTTTATGAAAGAGAACATGGAAAAATCAGCCGTATAAACATCACGACAACGGAACTAGAGAAAATGTCAAACATTCTGCACCATATATTCCCCCCACAAATTTGCAAACAAATCCAAAAATATGAGACAGCTCATTTGGGGACAAAGGACGACACTATAAGCTACATCTTCCTGCTAACATGGTCCAATGGCAATGTGACGAATATCGATTTTCATCTTGATTCTGAAGATTTTGAAAATGACATGACCTTCAAGGCCACATATGACAAGTACAAAAATCCGTTCAAGGGCAGTGCCAATGAATACCTTTCTTCGGAGTCATTCCTATCTACTCTATCTCAAAACAACATAACATCCATGTCCATTGAGCGAAGAGATACCACATCCTATGTCGATACATACACAACCTACAGCGAAACATATGAATATGAGGATGACTTTCCGGTCTCAATCACCATCAAAAGTTTAGCTGGCGAATCTAAAAAAATGTATATCTACAAGTAGTTTGAAATTGAACTCAAAAAAAAATCCTTCCATAACGAAAGGATTTTTTTAGTTGTTATTTCAGCCAACGCTAAATCTGTAGATGGTGGACTGAATTAATCCTTAACCCAAAAACAATGGAAAAAGCCTGCCGAACCAGAGTCATATTGCTCACAACCTTCGGGTGTTGTGATGGCGTCTGCTGTGGAATACATTTGATTACGATCAACATAGGGCGAATAGGCTTCACAATAGCAATGGCCTCTACTGCCGCAGCTACTCAATGTAATAGCAACAATGGCAAGCAACGAAACAATAAGAAAAGTCTTTTTCATAATCGTAGGAATTTAATAAAAAAAAAGTTATAAAATTTTATCGATTAAATCAACCTTGCAAACATACATATTTTTTTTTCATATAAACCATTCACAAGAATTTTTTTCTCCCGCAATCCATATTCTGTCCCCTTCAAGAATTTTCTCGTCATATTTTGGATTTGCAATCAGCTTATTGTTTCTCAAGATACTCACGACCAAACATCCAGACGATCTCAAATCATTCTCTTTAAGAGTTTTATTCACCAAAATAGAATCTTTTTCAATATTTAGAATCCGAACCACAAATTCGCTTTTTTGATCAGGTACGACTTCAGGAGAATTTTCAGCAATGATGGAACGGAATTTCTGAAGTTGCTCAGTTGTTCCAACAGCCAATAGAATATCGTGGGGGAAAATCGGTTCATCACCTCGAGGAATGCGAACACATCTTTCCCCATGCATAATCTCAACGATGCTGATATCCGACATATGCCTAAACGGCATTTCGCGCAAAGTTTTCCCTACGAAAGTAAAGGATGGCGATATTTCAACATATTCAATATGGACATCGTAACCCTGTAGTTTGTCTTGCAAAGAAGTTGTCACCGGTTTGACGGCACGTTCCATCTGTTCTTTTTCGTTGAAATTGGAAATAAACTTGTTCTCAATGGCCGAAAAGCGCTTTGAGTACTTTTGTGCTACTATAACGGCTGAAACAGCAAATAAAAGCATCAGGAGGATGGTAAACCACGACGGCGCAAGATGACAGTTGATGGTAAAAAACAAAGCAGCAAGGGATATGAGGATTTTGACAATGGTCAAAGCACTGACCACCCATTTGTTGTTGCGATTTGATTTGATCAGCAATTCGATAGATCTTCTTTCGTTTTTGCTACTAGAAATTAATCCGTAGAAAAAAGGAAGAAGAGCCATTGCTGTGACACCGAAGCAAATCCAATCCATGACTACGGGATTAGCTTGGCGATAAAATCCGAGTATGATGGATTCCATATGCTTATTGGAGAAAATAATAATGGCAAGGATTATCACGCTATAGAGAAGCAAACGGATATTGTATATTTTGAGAAGGTTTTTCCATTCGTTTTGGGCCGCCACAGATTCTGTCAGCGCAGTCGCATTGGCTTTTGAATCCAAGGTGCTAATTAATTTGGGTGGAAGGACGCGGTAAAGCCAATCACACACAGGGTCGGCCGCCTTTATCATATATGGAGTGAAGAATGTAGTGATGACCGAAGTCGCGACAACCACAGGACAAATAAAGTCTCTCATAACCCCCATAGAGCAGCCTATTTCAATGACAATAAATGCCCCTATTCCCAACTGAGCCAAACTAAAACCGATATGGACAGAGCCGTTAATACCTTGTCCCGTGAGTAGGGCACCAACCGTGGCAAAGAAAAAGATGCCGATCATGACAACCAAACTTAGAATAACGATAGGCAACCAGTGTTGCGCAATCATAACGGGATCAACCATCATGCCGACAGAGACGAAAAAGATGGCACCAAACAAATCGTTAATACTGTCCATTGATTGCAATATGCGTTCTCCCTCTATAGTTTCCGCCAAGATAGAACCCATCACAAAAGCCCCTAATGCGGCTGAGAATCCCGCCATTTGAGCCAACGTCACCATCAAAAAACACAAACCGATAGCGATGACAACAATAATTTCTTTGTTGAGATATTTGTGAGCCCTTTTAAGTAACGATGGAATAATTAAAATGCCGACTACAAACCACAGAATCAAGAAAAATGCAAATTTTCCAAACGCAAAAACCAGATCTATACCAGTGAACCGGCTAGCAGCTGCCAATGTAGATAAAAGCATTAGCAGAAAAACGGCAATAATATCATCAAATACCAGAGAACCAAATAGCAGATTTGCATAAGGTTTATTTTTGAAACCAAAATCGTTGTATGCCTTAATGATAACAGCAGTATTTGACATTGAGAGAAGTCCTCCTAAAAAAACACTCTCCATCAGTGTCCAACCCATCAAAGGTCCCACAATCATTCCTACTGCAAACATTCCCGCACATTGCACACATGCCGTAATGAGAGCACTACGGCCAACACGAAGTGCTTTTTTAAAACTAAACTCCAATCCTAAAGCAAAAAGAAGAAAAATAATTCCAATATCAGCCCACTGTTTGACTCCCTCAATACTGGAAATGGGAAACAATCCCAAATATGGACCGACTAGAAATCCTGCAATAGTATACCCTAGAATAAGCGGTTGTTTCAATGCCTTTGAAATGACTGTGAAGACACCTGCAGCCATCAAAATAATCGCCAAATCAGTTAACAAGCTCATAACATACCATTTCTAACAAAAAATTAGAAGAACTGCAAAAGTACAAAAAAACACCTTCATATTGACTTTGGACAATGGTTTGTTTTCGCTTAAAATCCCACCCAAAACACAAAGCGCAACAATTAAAGTCTTACACAAAAGTTATAGCACACAAAACGTACTGCGCTATTATATCAGCGAATCCGATGCGGTGTCCATCATTGCCGATGCTCTTGAGAAAAAATTTTATTTTTGCAATCCTATTATCCGCCTAACGCAATCAAAGACCTAAAGCAAGCAACCAGTACCAAGCAAATGAACATTCTATTACAAACAATGATGGAACATCGCAACGACGCGCAAGTAGCAAATCTTTCCCGATTTTTCAAGACAGGGAAGGGACAATACGGAGAAGGCGACGTTTTCCTAGGCATCAAAGTCCCGGTTACGCGAAATATCGTCAAAGATGTTTGGCAAAATATTAGTTTTGAAGACTTAGAAGTCTGTATTACCTCTAAATATCACGAAGTGCGTTTGGCGGCGCTGCTCACTTTGGTAAAGATTTTCCAGAAGGCCAAGCGTTCCCCGGAAATTCAGCAGCAGTGTGTGAATTTCTATTTATCCCATCTGGTGCATATCAACAACTGGGACTTGGTGGATTTGAGTTGCTATGAGATTTTAGGTTCTTGGCTGCTTGACAAGGACAGGAAGATGCTCTACGACCTTGCGAAATCGGGCCACAGTATTTGGGAACAGCGCATTGCCATTGTCAGCACGATGCATTTCGTGCGTCACGGACAGTTAGACGACACTTTTGCCATTGCCGACATTTTACTACATCATCCGCACGACCTCATCCAAAAATCAGTGGGCTGGCTCCTGCGCGAGACCATCAAGCACGACGAGCGGCGACTTAGGGAATACCTTTCCACTCGTTATCAGGTAATGCCGCGCACGATGCTGCGCTACGCCATCGAAAAATTTCCAGAAAAGGAACGTCAAGGTTACTTGAAAGGGACAATATAACCAAGCATCCGTAAATAATAAGACATACGGCTATTATCTGTCACCCGTCTTCCATTACGCTTGAGAGCTATCTCAGAACCATATATTTCGCATTGTCGTTCCAATAATAGACTTTATCGCAATTAAACGCGGTTTCATAGGTTTTATCGTCACCTGATGAACTCCCAAAAGGAGCATGCACATTGACAGGATCATTGAACAGGTTTATATAGCTGACATTGCAATCATATAATTTGCTCAAAGAATTGCTGGTAATGGTGACGATGGAATTATTTTCATCAATCACACAATCAATAATTTTGTCAACAAAAGCATCCGCTTCAGAATCCCACTCATGCAAGCTTACCGAAGCAGTGACTTCTGTATGATGCGGAAACGCTTCGGTAAAATCAAGCGTGATGGTATGTTGGACAAGTTCTTCTTGCGGTTGAGGTTTGTCTCCACATGAGGTGGTCAACATTGCCGTAATGGCAAAAAAAGCAACCATAAGGATTTGAGAGCATTTGAGTTGTTTCATAATCTTTATACTTTAAAATAATAATGAGGACTCCTATTTACCATTATGGCCAATTCTTCAAATTACGGAAATCCCCTAATCAAAACCTAAAAGAATCAGCACGGCAAAGATATAAATTTTCTTTTATTTCATAGGCAGAAACATGATTATTGATGATTCATTTATTCACTTTTTTGTATTTTTGCCGCTTCTTAATCAACATCAGCAAAAAAAAAACGCCAAAATGAAGAGAGTATTTTCTATTGCTGTTATCAGCTGCATATTTGTCCTATCCGGCCTTTTCACCTCCTGCAAACCGCAAGAAGATGTCGAGTGGTTGTTTTTTATCAAACTGGATTCCAGTACTGATTATATGGTAGCGCAGGACAGATACGAATGCATCATCTTTCCTACGATGTTTCTGGTGATGTCAGACGATGCCGACAAAGCACATAGCGTCGCGTTTGGTTTCTACGGCAGTGAGTCCTCAGCACTTCACCGAGCCAAGAAATCTTTCAAAAAGGCTTATCAATCAGTCGAAAACAGTCCGGAAGGTGCCGCCAATGTTTCCGGCACCGGCATCAAAGTTAACCTTTGCCGCTATCATGATGGAGATTACCTTATAGATGTGATGGACAGCCATACGTTCTAGCAACAGAGTTTCAAACAACAAATGCATATTGGGCGCTGACGCTCCTTGTTCACCCTTTATCCTAATTATGAAGTGAAATTTGTCTTAATGTGTCTTAATTAGAGAAATTAGTGGAACGCACGATGAAGGCCGTAACCAGCCCTATTTTGTAAAAAATATGCTTTAAGCCCGTCACTCCAATTCCTACATTTTGTTTTAGGGGGTATTATAGTTGGTTTAATATCTATGAATCCGATTTGTACGGGATAGTTCAAGAATATGTGCAAAGGATTCTTAACGTAAGATACTAAACTAAACAAGCGTGAACGGCCATGCAAATAGACTAATTATTGCACCAATAAAGGCCAGAACCAAAGAAATAATCATAAGGACAGTAAAGAATTTTACCATTTTCCTAATGCTGTCAATTTTATCCAGTAATGCTTCTGAAAATTCATCTTTTTTATTTACAGGCATTGGACAAACTTTGCATATTTCTTCATATTCTTCATCAGTAACAGAGATGGCATATCTTTTACCGATCAACTTAAACCAACCCTTTTCATCTTTATATAAATAGCCAAAATTTCGTGCATCTTCTTCATTTTTCCAAGGAGAAGCAGAATAAGATTTTGTACATTTCTCTAAATCATATAGACCAAGTTTGCAAAGGTGATTGTCCCGTTCTTGTTTCGCTTTTTTCTTTTGTTCTTCTAAAAATTCTTGTACTTGTTCATTCATATTCACACAAATTAAGGAGTTAAACAACGCGCAAAAGTGCAAAAAATCACTTTTCCACCCTAACTGACACAAAATTTTCGTTTTTTTCTTTCAGATTTTTATTATACCGAAATAAGAATACGCAAAACCTATTTGGCGCTCTCGTTTCACGGACGCGATGAATTGCGTCCCTACGGAGTGCCGTGCCAAGTCCGCTTTGTAGGGACGCAATTCATTGCATCCGCCATCTGTTTCTCCCATAACGAAAATCAGAAGGCACAAAACCGGTTCATCATCTTTGCGTTTTTTTTATCTTTGCCGCCTCAATAAGAGGGACCTCTTATTTTCATTCGACAACAAAAAACACCTTATATGAAAAGAGCAATTATCAGCGTAAGCGACAAAACCGGCGTGGTGCCTTTCGCCGCCGGTCTCATTGAATTAGGTTACCAAATCATCTCCACGGGCGGCACGAAGAAGGCCCTCGATGCCGCCGGTCTCCAAACCATCGGCATCAGCGAGGTTACCGGCTTCCCGGAAATCATGGACGGCCGCGTGAAGACCCTCCATCCCAAAGTTCACGGCGGTCTGCTCGCTATCCGCGACAACGAGAAACACCAACAGGAGATGCGCGACAACGGCATCGAACCGATTGATATGATTGTCGTGAACCTCTACCCCTTCAAACAGACTATTGAAAAACCCGGCGTCTCCTACGAAGACGCTATCGAGAATATCGACATCGGCGGCCCGACCATGCTGCGCAGCGCCGCCAAGAACCACAAGTTCGTGACCGTGGTGGTGGATTCCGCCGACTACGACACCGTGCTGGCTGAAGTGCGCGCCAACGGCGACACCACGTTCGAAACCCGCCGCCGCCTGGCTGCCAAGGTTTTCCGCCACACCGCCCAATACGACACCTACATTTCCACCTACCTCACCGAACAGGCCGGTGAAAAAGAGCCCGAAAACATCTCCCTCACCTTCACCCGCAAACAGAGTCTGCGCTACGGCGAGAACCCGCATCAGGAAGCCACTTTCTATGCTGGCAAAAAGCAGGGCTACTCCATCGCCTGGGCAGAGCAATTGCACGGCAAGGAACTTTCCTACAACAACATCCAAGATGCTGACGCCACCTTGCAAATTCTGAAGGAATTCAAAGAACCCGCTATGGTTGCCGTGAAGCACAAAAATCCGTGCGGCGTAGGTTTGGGTGCCAACGCATTGGAAGCTTGGCAGCGCGCTTACGAAGCCGACCCCGTTTCCATCTTCGGCGGCATCGTCGCCTCCAACCGCAAAATCGACCTCGCCACGGCGGAAGCCATGAAGCCCGTGTTCCTGGAAATCACCCCCGCCCCGAGTTTCACCCAAGAGGCCTTCGACCACCTCGCCACCAAGAAAAACATCCGTCTGATGACCTTCGACGCCACCACCGACCAACAGGATGACAAGATGTTCATCAGCGTGCGCGGCGGCATGCTCCAGCAGACCATCGACAACAAATCCACTGAAGATTACGAGATGAATGTGGTCACGGAAAAGAAACCGACCGAACAGGAGCTGAAAGACCTCTACTTGGCAATGAAGATCTGCAAGCACGTCCGTTCCAACGCCATCACCGTGGCTGCTGACGGCAAGATCGCCGGCATCGGCGCTGGTCAGATGAACCGCGTAGGCGCCGCCCATATCGCTTTTGAAGAAGCCAAAGGCAAGGGTTTCACCAAGGGCTTGTGCCTCGCCTCCGACGCCTTCTTCCCGTTTGACGACGTAGTGAAGATGGCTGCCGAATACGGTGTCACCGCCATCATCCAACCCGGCGGCTCCGTTCGCGACGAAGACTCCATCAAGGCCTGCAACGAGCTGGGCATTTCGATGATTTTCACCGGAGTGAGACATTTTAAACATTAAAAAACGATACCGATAGCGCACCTCATCGTGCGCTATCTTTTTAACAGGTTCCCGGCATGAAAAAAATCTTTTGTGTCTTACTGCTCATGCATTTGGTTTGCCATATTTTCGCAAATCCTATAGATTCTGCATGTGCAAAACGTATTGCCCAAACATTTTGGCTGCAAAATGGTTTCTCCACAAGAGAATATGGAAATGCTCCTGTGTTAAAAAAAGTCACCTTACCCGCATCGCTGTCAAACCTATACGCTTTCAACGATGTGGATGGGAGCGGATTCGTGATCATAGCGGCTGATGACCTCGCCCGTCCTATTCTGGGATATTCGGAGAACTCAACTTTTGAAGCTTGGGAGATTCCTTCCAACGTACTTCACTGGTTGGAGTTCTACCAACAAAGCATCGAGACGGCGCGCGACAAAGCCATGAAACCTGAGGTTTCTGTCAGTGATGAATGGAACTCCCTACGAGAGGGGAGATTGCCTGCGGCAAAACATACGAGAGAGGTCAGTGCCTTATTGCAAACACAATGGGGACAAGGGAGCCCATACAACACAGCCTGTCCGACAAATACGCTAGTGGGCTGCGTGGCCGTAGCCATGGGACAGGTGATGAAATATTGGAAATACCCAGAACACGGCATAGGAACTTATTCCTACACCTACAACGGGCACACAGTTTCCGCTGATTTTGAGAACACGACCTATCAATGGGAGGAAATGCCCAATACACTAACGAGTGCCAACAACGCCGTAGCTACCCTTCTATACCATTGCGGAGTCGGATGCCATACGGAATACGGATCATCCATTTCCAGCGCCTACGTCATCACTTCACCTCTTCACCCCGTCACTGCAGAGAGTGCCCTGAAGGATTTCTTCGGTTACAGCATATCCGCACAAGGACGTTTTCGAGACGATTACGGAACATCCGAATGGATATCCATGCTAAAAGACGAACTTGATTCCGGACGTCCTCTAATCTACAACGGATTCAACCAACAACTCAGTGGAGGGCACTGTTTCGTATGTGATGGATACAACAACTACAACTACTTCCATTTCAACTGGGGGCAACGAGGAAACTATGACGGATTCTTCAGCATTGATGCCATGACTCCCATCAGTTCCCAGAATTTTTCCTATAATCAGGGAGCCATTTTCGGATTGGAGCCCAAAATCGACGACACTGGTGTAGAGAACCTGTGCATAGCCGACCTAATCAAGATTTTCCCCAATCCCACTTCGGGAACCTGCAAGATCGTTCTTCCTGAAGGCAGTCCGAAAAAAGGCCAAATCAATATTTTCCGAATGACTGGTGAGTTAGTACGCACACAATGCCTCACCACGATGTCATCCGACATAGACCTGACAAATTATCCTTCAGGATTATATCTCGTGGAAATACGTTTCGACAACCATATTTCCATCTATCAAAAAATAATCAAACTATAAACATCTCCACACATGATCAAAAGAATCTTTTCCCTTCTTCTAGGAATTTCTTTCCTTACCGTCATCTTGTCGGCAGCGCCAGTAGATACTATCACAGCCCGGAAAGTAGCGCTTAATTTCTTTAAGCAGCAAACAAACATATATACTGCCACGCCACTCAAAGCAGAATTAGTAGCCGCTTGGAGCAATCCGACCCCCTCAAAAAACTCCACCAGCAGTTTCTATATCTTCAATGTGGACAACGGGTTCGTCATTGTCAGCGGCGATGACAAAGCGAAACCCATATTGGCTTTTTCCGATGAAAGTGCATTTGACATGACAAACATCCCAGAAAATTTATTCGCCTTATTGAACGACTACGCACGAGAGATCTGCACCATACAGGAAAGCGTGGGTGCCGCCGCTTCTCAAACAGCTTGTGAATGGCGAATGTATAAGGGAGAAGAGCAAACCATACAACCGAAGAGTAATATCGTAGTGGGACCATTGGTCACATCAAAATGGGCACAAACGCAAAACTACAACGCACTTTGTCCGGCGGATCCCAATGGTCCGGGAGGACATGCGCAAGTTGGTTGCATTGCTGTCGTCATGGGACAAATCATGCGATATTGGAAATTCCCGACCACAGGCTCAGGTTCTTACGGATACACTTGCAACAATGCCCATTATGGAAACGGGTATGGCGACTATGGGTATTTGGAAGCCGACTTTGAGCACACGACGTACGATTACGAGCACATGCCCAACAAGATAGGGGTCATCAATCCTTCCGAAGAGGAGATCAACGCAGTGGCCACCCTACTCTTCCATTGCGGCATTGGGGCGCACATGCGCTATGGGAGCATCGGCAGTATGGCCAACACCAACTACATGGTTTCAGCACTAACCACCTATTTCCGATATGAGTCAGACGTTCGCTATGTGGAACGTTCCAATTATTCAAACAGTGTATGGTTGGAGATGATGAAGACGGAATTAGACAGTCTTCAACCTTTCTGTTATGGTGGTAGTGGCCCGCAGGGAGGGCATGCCTTCCTTTGCGACGGATATCGTGATGATGACTACTTCCATGTAAACTGGGGATGGGAAGGCAGCTATAATGGTTACTTTTTGCTATCAGCCATGAGTCCTGGCCCCTACTCCTTTAATTCTGAACAAGCCGCCGTAATTGGCATACGTGGGCCTGAGTTGCCCAACGTAGGGGTGGACGAGTATCAAAGAGAAGACGCTTTGACAATATATCCGAATCCTTCGCATGGCAGGGTTTTCATCCACTGCGAATCCGCAGATCCGTCTTTTCTAGAGGAGGTCCGTATCTTTGATCTATCCGGTCGCCTTCTGAAAATAGGTTTTCCAGAAGCAAACAGCTGCCCGTTTGACGTTACTGGCTTTGCCGCCGGCACCTACTTGCTTCAGGCGGATACAAAATCCGGAAGAATTTCTAAGAAAATCATCATTCAATAAATATTGACATGTCCGTAAATCCGCAGATAGAGCCTTCATGGAAGGAGGTGTTGTGGGATCAATTCCAAGCTCCCTATTTCGCACAGTTAAAAGCATTCCTGCAGGAAGAAAAAAGGCATTACCAGGTTTTCCCGCCTGGTCCATGCATATTCAACGCCTTCAACAGCACGCCATTTGACAAAGTAAAAGTCGTGATCATCGGGCAGGACCCTTATCATGATGTAGGGCAGGCGCACGGATTGTGTTTTTCCGTACAGGACGGCGTGCCCTTTCCGCGTTCCTTGAACAACATCTTCAAGGAGTTGCAGGATGATGTGGGATTCGTCATCCCGCGCAGTGGGAATCTGCAGAAATGGGCCGCACAGGGAGTACTTTTGTTAAACGCCACACTAACCGTGCGTGCGCATTGCGCGGGATCTCATCAGAATCGCGGGTGGGAGCAGTTTACCGACTGTGCCATCCAGCGGCTTTCAGAGCGGCGCGAGGGGCTCGTATTCTTACTATGGGGAAATTTCGCCATCAACAAGCGCGTGCTCATCGATCCACAAAAACACCATGTGCTCACCGCCGCCCATCCCTCTCCATTGTCTGCTTCCAGGGGATTCTTCGGATGCCGGCATTTTTCAAAAACCAACGAATTGCTGCGCCAAATGGGCCAGGAGCCCATTGATTGGCAACTATAGAGACGCAAAACCGCCTCCCATGACTTCAATGCTAGTACAATTTTGACATCTTCATGAATTCAATAATAAGATCCTTATTAGCATTGGCTACAATTTTCCTATGTGGATGTTGTTCGATTTTCGCACAACCATACCATATCGACGACCTTATCACCAATGACGCCGAAAGTAAGGGGATTGTATTCTATGTCGATCCTAATGGAAGCGAAGACTGGATTGCATCGCAAACTGATAACGACAAGGCCATCTATGTCCAGCAAGACACCACACAGATCCTTTATGATACCATTTGTAAAGGCGAAGCCTATGAGCAGAAAGGGGGGACGATCAGCACCGCTGAAACTAGTATTCCAGAAAACATCACGGCGAGCAAGTTAGATAGAATTGTCACTAGGAACATCCCTGTCCGTTCTTCCTCCGATACCATCTTCACAGTGAGAAACATCTGCCAAGCCGATCTTCCCTTTGTATGGAACAATGATTCCCTTTACAGAGACACCATACTTACTACCGTCTTATCCAATCAGGCTGATTGCGATTCCGTCGTCGTTTTGCATTTGCACATCATACCCAATCCCATCTCGCAGCTCAACATTCCAAAAGACATCTGTGCTGGAGACTCTCTTTTCCTATCAATAGGCTATCCCAACCATTCTTCCATTTCACTTCAGCATTACTCATTCTCATTGGGCAATACTCAGAAGATCTTCCTTCCAGACAGTATAGAATGCGAGCCCTACGGCAGTTCGTACCGTTCATTTGCGCATTTTTCCGGTTTTAATTCCAATGCAACAATCACATCGGCAGAAGACATACTATTCACCCGTATAAAGATTGAGCATTCGGCACTTGAAGATCTACGAATATCACTAATCTGTCCGAACGGGAACTCTTGCAAAATCCTCCCCGACCAAGAACATGATGGATGGAGTGTCTCTTACACGACAATGTTCCGAATCAATCTCGGTTTGGCCAACCGACAAAGAGACAATCTAACCTGCGACAGTGCAGAAAATCCCATCGGAGTACCTTGGAACTATATTTGGTCTAACAACACCACCCATGGATACCAATATGCCGGCGGCGAATTCGGATACTGCTATGAGTCGGCTAATATCCATGTCCAGCAAAACGCACTGTGGGACAACAGCAACATGTTTTATCTACCTCATGGTTATTCCTACGTGGTTGATTCCAGCAATGTTGCAAATATGTCACAGATATATCATCCCCAGGAAAGTTTCAGCAATTTAATCGGATGTCCGCTGAATGGCGATTGGTATATTCAAGTGGAAGACATTCAGCCTAACGACAATGGCTACTTAGTGGATTGGGGAATCGCCCTTAATCCCTACCTGCTTCCCGAAGAATACCCGTGTACGGAGCGCTCCATCCTAGGGCCATGGGTGTCTTCCCTATCCGATTCCACCTTCCTTATCACGCCACCTATATCACTACCACACGACACCATTGTGACTTATCACGCAATAGTTCATAATACCATTGGTTGCTCTTTTGACACGACCTTCAACATACACTTCCATATTGGGAATGAGACTATTGAAAACGACACCATTCGAATTTCGCAGCTAACCTATACTGTCCATGATATCAGTTTTGGGCCAAGCACACCCACTGACACCTCCATCAATATCACCTATGAAAACCAATTCGGATGCGACAGTATCATTCACTATCATCTCCACGTAACTCCCAGCGATACGATATATCTGACGGATACCATCTGTGAGAACAACCTACCTCACGATTGGCATGGACTCACATTCTATCAGGCAGGCACACAGACGCTGAACAATATTTCCAGTCAGGGAGGAGACAGCATTACAGTGCTCACCCTTTATGTCATTCCGACTCAAAGCACCACCTTTACGGAATCCGTCTGCCTGGGCAACGATTACACAGGACATGGATTCGTTATTCCGCAAGATAGTCTAATGACGGCCGGACCGCATCTTTTCACAAGAGCACTTACCAACCAGTTTGGATGCGACAGTATCATTTCACTTACAATCAATGTCATAGCTATTCCAACGCTCACCACGTCAGAAGATATGGTGGTTGATCTTGGTGACATCGTGTCATTATGGGCCAATGGAGCTGGGCATTACGAGTGGACACCGGCAAACAACGTCGCTGACGCACACGCTGCCAACACTCAAAGCGTTCCCATAGACAGTTCTATGTTCTTCATCGTCACAGGCTACAATTCCGACAGCAGTCTCGTCACCCATTGTAATGTCTCCGACACCGTTCAGGTACTTGTGCGCAGATACCTTGACACCATGATTTGTGAAAGCGGCCTCCCCCTTACATGGCACGACATCACCTTCAATGAAAGCGATATGGTAGATACCATCGTTGTAAATCCGAACGGACTTGACGAGGCCCTCGTTTTACACGTTATAGCCCAGCCATCCTTGCAAGTGGAAATACATGCTGAAGTTTTGGAGAACGACCTACCCTACATTTTCCTTGACAGCACCTTCTTCACAGCCATCTCAGAGGTTCCATTCCATCTTGTCAATGCGATAGGATGCGATAGCGTCATCTTATTCTCTCTAACCGTTCATCAAAACAGCCAAAGAGAGATTGACACCTTGGTCTGCGACTATGAGTTGCCATTTATTTGGAATGGTCTGACCCTGAATTCGACAGGTTCATACACCATTTCCCGACAAGACCATTTTGGTGCCGACAGCATTATCACGCTAAACCTCAACACCATCAATACCTCCACTGAAATAGCCTCCTATTCTGGGGACTTCTGCACTGATGGAATAGTAGAATTAGAAGTCGTTTCTGAGTTGGAGGACTATCTTTGGAGTACTGGAGAAACTTCGCAGATTATCCATGTACAGGAATCTGGCACCTACACGGTAACCGCTTCTAACGAACAATGTTCGCGTGAAGCACGATTCTCCATCATGCCATGTGATGGCCGACTTTACCTATCGAACACCATTACACCCAGCGACAGGGATGGACTCAATGACTACTTCCATATCCAAGAATACTTCACTCGCAACATGGAACAATTCAGCATCAAGATATTCGATCGATGGGGCGAATGCGTATTTCGTTCCACAGACAAGAACTTTCGCTGGTATGGTGACTACAATGGGAATACCATATACAATACGACCTACATCTATGTCATTGAATATCGTAAAAGTAACGGAGGGACCGTACGGCTAAACGGCAGTATCATTGTACTCTAACAATACTTTGATATTCACATACCTTTGGGAACATTTTTGATATTATTCATCAGTTGGAAACATTTTTTTATGTAAGTTTGCGCCGTTTTTGCTAACATGGCAACCTCCGCTTAAACTCGTAAGCGGTATACATTCTTTACCTATTTGAATAACATGTACGGTTCAACGACTAATCAAAAGACAAAGCGAAAAGACAGCAACCCCACCGAACGTTCCAAATGGATTAAGCCATTCTGGGTGTGCTATCTATCCTTTTTAGGAATCATCGCACTCCTTTTCCTACTCATTTCATTGGGATGGATTGGATATATGCCCTCTTTCACGGAATTAGAGAATCCAGATGCCAATTTAGCCACCGAGATCATCTCTGAAGATGGGGAATTATTGGGTACTTACTACTTGGAAAATCGTTCCAATTGCAAATACAACGACTTGTCGCAATCTTTGAAAGATGCC
>JAZRYC010000061.1:0-4431 GCA_045600525.1 Bacteroidales bacterium | reverse complement strand
ATGATGGTTCCCCAGGACTAGCTGAAACTGTGAATACTGCTGACGGAGTATGCGGGGTAAAAACTTTAGCAACGCACCAGCCGCATCTTTAACAACAACAATAACAGATACGGGCACCTGCTGCATGGCGATGGACTTTTTCTTGCGGGAGAAAGAGAAACGCGCAAAAAGACCGTAATAGTACGACAATTGGACTAACGTTATGATACCGAAAGCAATAACGATAACGAGAGACAACTTCTCTTCAAACATAGGAAAATGGTAGGTTTTAAAATTTTCGCAAAAGTAGTTTTTTGATTAGATAAAAGCTGTATTTTTGCAGCCATTTTACTAACAAAATGCAGTTTATAATTGACAAAAAAGACCCCAAAAGTCATGCCCGCGCAGGCGTGATCACGACCGACCATGGTAAAATCGAAACCCCCATATTTATGCCGGTCGGAACACTCGGTACGGTAAAGGCCGTCCATATCCGAGAAATCAAAGACGATATCAAAGCCCAGATCATTCTGGGAAATACATATCATTTATATCTACGGCCTGGATTGGATGTCTTACGCGAGGCTGGCGGACTTCATAAATTCAACGGCTGGGATCGACCGATTCTCACCGACAGTGGTGGCTTCCAGGTATTCTCCCTCAGTCATCGTCGTAAGATAAATCCTGAAGAAGGCGTTTGGTTTCAATCTCATATCGATGGCTCAAGACACCTTTTTAGTCCCGAAAAAGTTATGGATATCCAACGAGTTATCGGTTCCGACATCATGATGGCATTTGATGAATGCACGCCATATCCTAGCGACTATAATTACGCGAAGAAATCCATGGAAACCACATTCCAATGGTTGAAACGATGCGTGAAACGTTTGGAAGAAACCGAGCCCCTCTACGGATACCAACAGACTCTTTTTCCAATCGTACAAGGTAGTGTATATCATGATCTTAGACGACGTTCTGCGGAATATGCCGCATCCGTAAACCCCGATGGAATCGCCATTGGTGGGGTAGCGGTAGGGGAGCCCACCGATCAAATGTATGAGATTGCCGACGTCTGCTGCCAAGTGCTTCCCGAAGACAAGCCCCGTTATCTCATGGGGGTAGGCACTCCGGCCAACATTATCGAGAGCATTTCGCTCGGCGTAGATATGTTTGACTGTGTAATGCCCACACGCAATGGTCGTAACGGTATGATTTTTACATGGGACGGAATGATGAATATGCGAAATGAGAAATGGAAAGACGATTTTACGCCCACTGACGCACAAAGCGATTTATTCGCCGATCAGGAATATACACGCGCATATCTTCGTCATCTATATATTTCCGACGAAATTCTAGGACCGATGATCGGAAGTATCCATAATCTTCATTTTTATTTGGATCTTGTTAAGACGGCCAGAAAGAAAATCCTTGATGGAACGTTTGCCACCTGGAAAGATGAAATCTTGCCGAAGATTTCGCGTAAGCTCTAATTTCTGATTTTCCAGTCAATAATGCGATATCGCTGCGAATATTCAATTCTCGTGGCGATATCGTTCTCTAGTTTTACATATTCAAATATCACTAAAACTACACCTAATGTGCGCTCGGTATAGTGTATTTATTATTTGATATATTTGTCCTATAATTTATATTATGTTAAATAGGATTTTAAAACCTTAGGGGAGGCCATATTTCGACCTCCCCTAAAACTTATTACTAATTAGTTAGCTCTAATGGAGTTTTTCCACTTTCGAGTCCAACTTCTAAACTTTAGTCCAATAACACCAAAAATTGCTTCGCGGAAAATGCCACCGCTCATCTTTGATGTTCCCATCGTGCGATCGCGGAAAATAATCGGCACTTCTACAATTTTAAAACCTAACTTGTAGGCTGTAAACTTCATCTCTATTTGGAAACCGTATCCCACGTGCTTTATTTCATCAAAGTTTATGGCTTTCAACACATTGGAACGATAACATTTAAATCCTGCAGTGGTATCATTCACGGGAATACCCAAAATGGTTCTCACATACATAGATCCGAAATATGACATCATCAGTCGTCCTAACGGCCAGTTAACAACACTGATTCCCTGACAGTAACGTGATCCAATGGCCACATCGGCATTTTGCTCCACACAGGCATTATATAGTCTTTCCAGGTCATGTGGATCATGACTAAAATCAGCATCCATTTCAAACATAAAGTCGTAATCGCGGGCAAGTCCCCACTTAAACCCATGGATATAGGCCGTACCCAATCCCAATTTTCCGCTTCTTTCCTCAATAAACAGACGCCCCTCAAACTCAGGAATAAGTCCTTTTACGATGTCGGCAGTACCGTCAGGACTTCCATCGTCAATAATAAGAATATGTACATCAATAAGATTGAAAACGGTGCGGATGATGTTTTCAATGTTTTCCTTTTCCTTATAAGTAGGAATAATTACAAGTCTTTTATCCATAACATCAAACAATTATTTCGTTAAAACAATGTAAACCGGCAAATGGTCGCTATAGCCGCCCTGATAGACGCCTCCCGCATACATTCTGAACGGGTAGCCAGCGTAGGATCCTGTCTTAGTGAACATAAAGTCTCTTCTAAATACATGTGCCGACACATATTTATAGCCGGATGAGGGGAACATTACCCCACCCGACAATATAATATTATCCAGCATCTCCCAAGAATCGCGATAGGCATAGGAACCTATGCCATTACGATACATTTTCCACATGGGATTGAACAAATCCGTATGCGTGACATCCTTTTCGCTGGTTTTTGTTCTCAGACATTCCATAATAGCCTTGGAGTTTGGATTGTCATTTAAATCTCCCATAAGGATAAACTTGGCATGAGGATGAGCCTGAAATATGTTGTCGGCAATTTCTCGAGATAGATTTCCCGCAGCAAGGCGGCCCGGAAGACTTCGTTTCTCACCACCTGCTTTTGATGGCCAGTGATTCACTAGTAAATATAATGTATCAGTATTGTCCAATATCCCCGTCATCAGCCATTGGTCGCGGGAAATGAAATTCGGTTGATCTGGCACTACCAAAGGAAAAGCTGCCGTATCAATAACGCGGAATCTCGTCGCATCGTACAAAAATGCCACATCTACCCCACGTCTATCTGGAGACTCGTGATGACATACAGACAAATGGTATGGCTTCAATAATTTTGTGGAAACCAAATCCAGCAGCACCTGCTCATTTTCAATTTCAGAAACACCCAGCACCACCAAGCCCCCATCCATCTTAGCCATCTCACTGATAACTTTAGACAGGTTCTCCAACTTATTCATATATCTTTCAGAAGTCCATTGATAATCGCCATCAGGAAGAAACTGTTCGTCATTTTTCAAAGGATCATTGATTGTATCAAAGAGATTTTCAAGGTTGTAAAAGCCGATGTTGGCCTTCTTGTGCGTGTCTTGGGCATACAGGCCAAACTGGCACAACACCATCAATATCAATAAGAACAGGGAATATTTTTTCATTGCTTAATAAATCACGTGCAAAGATACAAAAAAAGTACTATTTCAAAAATTTATCTCGAATCAGTTCCGCAATTTCAACCGCATTGGTAGCGGCTCCTTTTCGAAGATTATCGGCCACCACCCAAAGGTTGAGCGTCTTGGGTTGGGAAAAATCGCGACGGATACGTCCCACAAACACATCATCCTTTCCTTCAGCGAACAACGGCATGGGATAAACATTATGTGCCGGATCATCCAAAACAGTGACACCGGGCATTTGTTGAAGCAATTCAAAGACCTCCTTGAGTTCATACTCCTGATGGAATTCGACATTCACCGCCTCCGAATGCCCACCTGTCACAGGTACGCGAACAACCGTGGCTGTGACCTGTATATTAGTATCACGCAGAATCTTACGCGTTTCATTCACTAATTTCGTCTCCTCCGTTGTATATCCGTTTTCTTCAAAAGTACCACCATGAGGGAAAAGATTCATGTCAATTTGATAAGGGTATGCCTTCTCGCAAGGTTCGCCAGCGCGTTCTTTGGATAACTGGTCCACCGCCTTCTTTCCGGTACCGGTAATGGATTGGTACGTGGATATCACCAATCGTTTAATGCCAAAACGCTGATGCAAAGGATGTAGTGCCATTACCATCTGTATGGTTGAGCAATTTGGGTTGGCAATGATCCGATCTTCCTGTGTGATCACATCTCCGTTAATTTCAGGAACCACCAATGGAATGTTGGGATCGCTACGCCAGCAGGATGAATTGTCCACCACGTAAGTACCTTTAGCGGCGAATTGGGGAGCATAGATTTTGGACGGGCCACTTCCTGCAGAGAAAATTGCGATGTCCGGCTGCCGCGCAATCGCAGTTTCCACCGATACCACTTCATACTCCCGACCGGCAAAGGACACCTTCTTTCCGACTGATTTCTCTGAAGCCGCAGGAATAAACTCACATTGT
>JAZRYC010000060.1:0-4682 GCA_045600525.1 Bacteroidales bacterium | reverse complement strand
GATGGAAAGCACCAAGGTGATGTTCACCAACAGATAGTAGGGTTTTTGGCGAGCATCATTATAGGATAGCAGTTTACCGTCTTGGCAGAAGGCAAATAGCAAGGCAGGAGCCAGAAACATGCCCACGGATCCAAAAGCCTGCGTGATGCGGATGAAACCTGCAGGATTGGAGGCGTCATACATATTCATTGTATGGTAGACAGCATAGGCTATCAACTGTCCTAACGCGCTGAAAACGATTGTTCCTGCCAGCACAAAGACAAGCAGGAACAAGATCTGTATCATTCTGTTTTTTCCTTCAAAGAAAGGACGAATGTATTTCATTAGAAATTTGTTAGAAAATTATTTAATAAAGGCAATCACGTCACCTTTTTGTACTTTGTCACCTTGTTTTGCCACTACTTCCAGAAGTTTTCCGCCGTATAATGAGCGAACCTCTTCATTGCCGTAATAGGCATTGACGAAGCAAACCACATCACCTTCCTTATATGGTGTTCCGAGAGGTTGGGCCATAGATTGTTCCTCAACGGCGAGTTCCCAAATCACTTGTCCTGAAACCGGTGCCACCACCATTTTGGCGTCAGGTTCCTTGGCAAGCACTTTGTCAATGACTTCCTGCTTGATGACTTCGGGTAGCTTGACGATTTTGACGACTTCGCGAACGTTGGATTGTTCTTTGGCTTTGGCAAGGGCGTCTTCAAAATTCTTCTTTGCCCTACCCTCTTTGTAGTCAATGTACTGTCTTTCGTGCATGGCGAGTTCGAAGAGCTCTTCGTCATCGGGACCGCAATCCCAGCCACGTTCCTCCATCATCGCACGGTATTTGGGCAATTCATCGGGATAGTTGTTTTGAGGCACGCCGTCAAAGAATTCATAACCTTTTTCCTTAGCCAATTCAATAATTTCAGGAGCCAACGGTCCCGGGAGGCGTCCGCAACGTCCCAGAATCATATCCCACATATTCTTGTCCATGTTGGAATAGCGTGGTTTGCCTTGGGCTTCAGCCAAGATATTCATTAAGGCGATATTTTTCACATATTGGCTGAAAGGAGTCACTAGTCCAGGTGTACCTACACGCGGCCACACATATTGCACCTCGTTAAAAAGCTTCACCAGCAATTCGTCTTCCGACAGTTCCTTCTTTCCGCTGTTGCGAAGAGAAAGGTTGATGGCATCTTTCACGCCTTTCAAATCGGCCATCATGGATCCCATCATGCCGCCAGGCAAGCCACAGCCCAACAAAAGGGAGGTGCATATCTTATTTTTCGGTTCAATGAAGTAGCCGAGAAAATCGTCCATAAACTTCTGTGTCAGGGCGCGTGCCTCCATATAGGCATTCATATCGATATCCTTTACGTCAAAGCCTGCTTCGCGAAGCATGGCCTGCACAGCGATGACGTCAGGGTGCACCATACCCCAGGAAAGGGGTTCCATGGCCACATCAATGATGTCGGCGCCGTTGCGACAAACTTCTAGTACGGAAGCCATCGAGAGGCCTGGACCAGTGTGTCCGTGGTATTGAATGACGATATGAGGGTATTTTTCCTTAATAGATTTCACCAACTGTCCTAAAACGGTTGGACGGCCGATACCTGCCATATCCTTAAGTCCGATTTCCTTAGCACCATATTCCACATATTTATCTACAATCTCCATGTAGTGTTCCACCGTGTGCACAGGAGAATGGGTAATACTAAGGGCGGCCTGCGAAATCAGCCCGAATTCATTAGCATATTTAATGGAAAGCTCCAAGTTGCGATAATCATTCAAACCACAGAATGAGCGCACCACATCAACGCCTTGGGCTTTTTTGACTTTGAACATCAAACGACGCACATCGGCCGGCACGGGATACATCCGCAGACCGTTCAGAGCACGTTCCAACATCTGTGTTTGGATACCTGCCTCACGAAGGGGGCGTGTCCATTCGCGCACAGCGTGATTGGGATTTTCTCCATAAAGGAGGTTTACTTGTTCAAATGCGCCGCCATTCGTTTCTACCCGATCAAAACACCCCATTTTTACAATCACAGGGGCTATTTCCTTTAATTGATCCACACGTGGCTGATACTTTCCTGAAGATTGCCACATGTCGCGATATACCAGACAAAATTTAATTTTCCTATTCATAATAAATTTATTCTTCAAATATTCAACTAATTAATAAGAAAAGGTGGCCCTTTTTTTGCACGTGCAAAGGTATAAAAAATAAACGCTCAATCCACTTCAATTTTCAGTCCATCTATACCAAGAAAAACATTATCCAGCAACATAGACGAAGCTTCGTCATAAACCCCCATTCGATGAGAAAGATGAGTTAGATAGGCTCTTTTCGGTTGAAGTTGTTCAATGACCTGCAAAGCTTGAGCGAGATTGAAATGAGAATAATGTTCTTGAACACGTAGTGCATTGATAACCAACACATCTAATCCCATTAGTTTGTTCATTTCCGTCTCAGCAATAAAGCTGGCATCGGTAATATAGCCAATATTTCCAATTCGATATCCAAGGATGGGTAGAGTTAGATGTCGCACATGGATAGGCTGTATTTCTATTCCTTTCACATAAAAGGCATCATCCCGAATAGCATTCAATTGGAAGGAAGGCACACCTGGATAGGGATTGGGCTTAAATGCATAGTCGTAGTCCTTTCTAATAACATTCAGCACTCGTTGGAGGGCATATATATTCATGGGTTCCTTCTGCATAAAATAGATGGGCCGAATGTCATCCAAACCACCTAAATGGTCTTTATGCTCATGAGTTACCAAGATGGCGTCTACTTTGGTAATGTTGTTTCTTAATAGTTGTTGTCTTAAGTCTGGTCCACAATCTATCAATATGTTGACACCATTTATCTCAACAAATGCAGAAGTTCTAAGGCGGGCATCTCGGGGATCCGTGGATGTACAAACCGGACATTTGCAACCCACGATAGGGATGCCTTGCGATGTACCTGTTCCAAGTAGTGTAATACTATTTTTTCCAGACATGATCATTATTTTTTCTTCTTGCCTGATAAATTCTTAAGGGCTTGTTCCGTACGATCCAGTAACGGTTGTGCGGACAGTTTTTCACCCAGGGCGCGTTCCATCCACACCTGTGGAATGAGTCGTCCCAATTGGTATATTCGGTATACCTCTTCGCCCATATTCTTATCTTTCAAGAAACTTTCCAGCTGGAAGTCGATAAGATGCCCCATAGGATAGGCCGGAAGATAGAGCGGGTCAATAATCATGTGGGAATAGATGGCCAGAACAGGTTCGTCTTTCACCTTGAAGGCTGGTGCGAAATATTGGTTCCAGACCTCTTTTGCAATGGTGATGACGGCATCCTGCAGTTCTTGTGCAGTAGCCTCCGGGTGAGCATACATCCATTCCCAGGCACGCATATCTACCAATGACACGCCCATGATTTCGCAGCATCCCCAATACAGGTCAAGGGTATTAAGGTCTTCGGCATCTGCATTATCCACATTCAATCCCAGCAATTCAAGGTCCTTGCCTTGGAAGGTAAAGGCCAAAGCCTCGGTAAACCCGGTATTTGGCACGCCGCGCATAAAGTAGTTTGGCACGTAATGCAAGGAGATGGTTTGTTCCACATTGTGTCCGAATTCATGTACGCCGATATTGTACCCCTTATAGTCCATACCATTCTCCCCTACTCGCGTACGCAGCATGGCATTGTCGTTGCGCATCATGGATTCCAAAGCGTGGCCGGCCCCTACAGAAGCATCTACGGATACATGGTTGCAAATGAAATAGGCTTGTTCTTCCTTAAAGCCGAGTTTTACCAAAATATTGGGCAAATCCTTACGGAAGGCATCTTTAGTAGGATATTTTTCGCGAAGGATGGAATCAATTTGCGCCTGATCCATGTCGCTGCGAGGTTTGAAGCCATCGTACCAAATATCAAATGCCTGTAGTTTGCGGCCAATACGTTTGGAGATGAGTTGGGCGGTCTGCTGGAAGCATGGCGATGTGAGCGTGGCCTCAAAGAGTGCCTTAGTCTCCTCTGCAGATATCTCATATTCGTCGTCAAATTTACGACTGATTAGATTGGATTGGTCGCCATAATAGGCATCTGCGGCTTTCTCCGCTTTGAAGAAATCCAAGAGACACTGATAACGTAGGTTTTTGTCTTTTGTGTTGAAAGACTGTATTTTACCATCCAGCATCAAGGTGTTCGTTGTGGGAATCCAAGTGTAGTTTTTGTTTGAGGATAGGATTTCTCCAGGCACTTCGTTGTATATAATGCGCTTCATTACGTCATAGATAACGCTTTGGCGTTCCAAGCCATGTTGTTTGTCTGCATATGCTGATTTCAACTCATCGCGCAGCCCCCAATGGGTAATCAGTGGCATGGAAGTTTGCCAGAGTTGTTCGCCTTTGGCCGTGCGTATGCGCTGCATGTCCACATTGTAGTTGTCGATATAGCTGTTGGCGAAGGCCATCACATTGGAAAGGTTTTGCTGGATATGTGCTGGAACACGAGAAGTAAACTCATCACCCAGGCGTGCGTATCCCCATTCCGTGCCAGACCATTGGTCGGCATACTGCTGTTTCTCGGCTAACGTGAAGTGTGGGAAGTTCAAAACGACCACAAAGGCCAGCTTGTTGGCAAACATATCGTCTTGAAAATGGGACAGTCCGTTGTAGGCACTGAACATTTGATCAACAGAG
>JAZRYC010000059.1:0-3347 GCA_045600525.1 Bacteroidales bacterium | reverse complement strand
GAGTTTTGAGAGAAAGGGAGGGGGAAGGAAAAACTTTAATTTATTTGATTTTATCAAAACAATATCTGATGGAAAATACCATTGAAAAGTCGTAAAAGTGAAAGGGAACGTGGTTGATGGTGAATAGTAGATTTTCACCGCCATCGAAATTCTTATTAGCAGAAAACATCAAACCATACCCATGTCGCATATCCAATTGTATGGACATCGGAATATCAAAACACCACTCTAATCCTAAAACCACTTTCGCTCCTGTCTTCCAATAGGGTGATGTCAAACCCTTCGACCAGTCTTTTGCCCCGCAGATTCCGCCTCCAACGATCCAATATGTGTTGGCAGTCTTGCTGAATTTTCTTTCATATAAAATATTCACTTGTCCGCCCAAATCTGGACAAAAATAGAGTTCGTTTATCACCGGGAACAGTACATTCGTATTAATTCCCATTCCCCAATCTGTCTGCAAATAAACATTGCCTTTCAGATTGAATTTAAAGGAAATGCCATTCATCCAACTCAAGTTAGCTCCCACGCTGTGTCTGTAATTGTTTTGAGCGAAAATATTTGTATGGAAGCCCACCAACAGCGCGAGAACGAGGGCTTTGAAAAAAATGTTCTGTTTCATAATTGTTGATGTTTGTTGATTTGTTTCCACGTTTAACCGACGTTAACCGAATCCCTCTTTACCCTCAAAACGAGCTTACCATAGTTAATGAAAGCATTGGAATCAAGTCTGTTTGCCACATCCTCAGTCACGTTTCCTGCTTCCCGAATTTCCTCCTCCTTATACCATCTATTCTGATTAAATGACGTGAAAGAATCCTCAAATACAGGTTCCCAGTTTGGATCCTGCTGCGGATGCTGCGCAAGAAGGAAGTCAATGCTAAATAACATCCATAATAATGTTAGAAAATATTTTTCATAAATGCAAGATTTTATTCCGTCGGTGGATAATAGGAGCGGACTTTAAATAAATAGAAATCTTTTTGGAAAGAACCCGGATGGAGACCCATGGGGGCTTGATAATGGATGTAAAGACTGTCATTATTCGCATAGAAACGTCCATTGATAATGCAAGAGCTTGAATAAGGACCATCGTAAGTGAAGGTTCCGTCGGCGTGCATAGTAACATCCCGTCCACTTTCATAATCCCGAATGTAGATGCGCATAAGGGAGTCGGTACCGTCATATTCAGGGTAATCAGCAATCCACAGGGCGACTGCGTGGTCGCCATTGTATTCGCCCGCCCAGGTCCATCTGTAATCGGGTGTCGGCTCTGGATTGGGCTCGGGCAGCGGGTCCTTCTCGCAGGAAACGAATGTCGCCATAGCGGTCAGTGCCGCCAAAATCCATAAAGTCAGTATTTGTTTTTTCATAATTCTGTGGTTTAATTTGTCGTTGAAGGGGAATAGGAACATACCTTTTTTGCATATAACTCGTGGTAGCCACGCTCGGGAATGCGAACCCAAATGTGAAGACTGTCATTGCCTGCGTAAAAGAGTCCCTCAATGTATATATTGCTGGAATAGGGGCCCTCATAAGCGAAGGTGCCGTTAGTGTGCATCACCACTTGACGGGTCTCCGCCCAATCGGGGATGGCGAGGTCCATCAGCGAATCTTTGGTGTCGATTACAGAAAGAGAAATGGTCCTGGGTGGCCATACGATATCACCTTCGCAGTAGTATTCGCCCGCCCAGGTCCAACGGTGATCGGAGGTCGGCTCGGGAGTCGGCTCGGGCAGAGGGTCCTTCTCACACGAAACGAATGTCGCCATAGTGGTCAGTGCCGCCAAAATCCATAAAGTAAATAATTGCTTTTTCATAATGCTGAGGTTCTATTGGGTTATTATCATTTGGGGACTTCTATTTTCAATGTTTTCGCACCGTCCCTCTGAATTTTGCGAAGTCCGTTAAACAAAAATCAAAAGGAAACGACGCTGCAAAGTTACATATTATTTTCTCATTTCCACTAGTTTGATGATATTTTTATGAAAAATTTAAGATTGTAATTTATTAATTTTCAGTGTATTATATAAATTAATTCATTCCAAGTCTTTGAATTTACTCATATCGCGTTGATTCAAAAACTTTTGAGAATAAGATCGCGCAACATCATAAATTTCCTCGTATGAAGCGCCCCATTGTCCGAAGGAAAGGAAAGGACAAAAATATAGGATGGTGATGATTATCTTTTTCATATTATTTATGATAGCAACTGTCAATATACATAAATGTGGGATAGAATGTCATACAAGGTCCAAAATCATTACCATGGTACGGATGTTGGGCGAAATCCAGGGCACCGGTGACATAATACTTTTTCGTGCCATCAATCTCAATAGTATCAAGTGGCAATAAATTACCAATCTTCAATTCCACTTCTGGATGCTCATCGGAGTGCTGTGGGGTGTCTGCCAATGAGTAGTAAGACCGATCCCAATCCGCATAAGTGTGAATATACCCGCATGCTTTAATCCTGCTGTGTACCATTTGGCTTACCATCTCAGATCCTTCTCCAGTCCCCTGATACATATAATAGTTGTAGTATATGGCTTCGCAGGTATTATAACCCGTATCTGATAACATCGGAGGATTGTCGTGTACCAGTCCTTGACATTCTTTCTTTTTGCAAGCTCCAAACAGAATTGTACAAACCAAAAGTATTATGGAAATGACTGATATCTTTTTCATCTCGCACCTCCTTTCCCGTTTTCAAGTTTCTGGAGGCGGTCCTCCAACTGGAGGATGTGGTAACTGGGTGTTGTTTTCATATTGTTGTTTTGTTGGTTTGTGAACTGTGAACTGTGATCAGTTGATTTTGTTACTCGGTTCCGCAAATTTGCCACAATATTTTCAATAATAGTAGGTCAACTTGGGGAAATATGAGTTCTGACCTACTATTTTTTTGTATGTAATTAGTATTTAATACATTACAACAAAATATTTTTATATAAATGGATGAGTAGAAAAATGAGTTGGCCGTTTTTTTACATAAAAAGCCCTATTTTGAGAACCATTTTTATGTATGATCGGGAGCGATTCTCGAATTTCCCACCCAACCAATATCATCATCGGAATGACAAAATTTTGTGCCACGCCCGAAGATTCAATAACCATTGAGATGGTCTCGACCTTTGCGAGCCATTCGGGGTCGGCCCAACGCTCCTCGCACTTTTGCCAGGGCTCTCCTACACAGTCATCAGCGCGGGGGCGTGCCTATATGTCCTTGGTGCTGGTTGCATAATAGCCGCTGTCAAATCCGCGGGAGCCCCTGTAGGCAACGAGATCCAAACTTTTAAGTTCGTTGAGCCGCCGTTTCGCACTGCTTTCTGAAAGATGGAATTGGTCGGC
>JAZRYC010000058.1:0-19075 GCA_045600525.1 Bacteroidales bacterium | reverse complement strand
CACTGACGTCCTTTGTCTCAATAAATAGGGCAACACCGTCTATGACCATCTGAAAAAGATCATCTACGTGTATATAATGAGGAAAACTGATATGTACCAGATCATTCATATACTGTTCCCACTGCCCTGACGTGATTTTTTTGGTTGTGCCGTAATAGGTCTCTGGCTCAAACATATTTTTACCGCTTTTGAATGTGGCCGTCATTTCATCGCCCACGCGCTCTAATCGGAGCAGGCAGGGCGCAGAAAAGGACGGTTCAAAGACCATCCGCACAAACACTTGTCCCTTTTGAAAAGTGCTGTCGTAGATGTCCGGCTCGTCCCAGCTTTTAAAAAGTTCGGTGTAGGATTCCACATGGCGGCGCGATTGCTTAATTATTTCGGTCGCACTGATGTCGGTTCGTATAAAATCGCTTTCATTTATAGCGAAATACCAGTAAGGCAAATAGTTGGTGTCATTGGGCGACTTAGGCGGCGCTTGGGCCAGTATGGAATCCTTTTTTTGATAGAGTTGGCGTAATGACCAATAGACCTTTTCGAATTTCGGATATTCAATATCTTGGTCTTGCGTAAGTTTCTCCCACAGAGTGAAATATTGGATGGCACTATCTACGCCGTGAGGGAAAGTCTGTTTCAGTGGAAAGCACGCGCGAATGGCTGCAATCGTATCCTTATCAAAATATCCCACATGCTCCAGCATCTCCAATTCCTGGAAAAGATCTTCCTCCTTTTGCACGAAGATGAAATCGTCGTAATAGAGTTCCGCCAACTGCAACACAACCTTAGGGGAATAGTTGCGATTAAGTTCTAAGTGAAGTTCCTTTTCCGCCCTCAAATTATGCTCGTCTCGTTGAGGGAGCAGAATCAGGTCCCCTATTTGCGCGGAAAGCGTGCCGGCGGTGGCGAAGAGCATGAGCAATAGGATGGAAAGTCTGTTCATAGTAGTTTGTTTTGTTTGAAAATAGTAACTATGACAACGGTTTCAATAGGAGTGCATTATTATTCATGGACAATTGGCATTCCGCTTCGCGTTTTTGATGTGCGCATCGATACTGCCGTTTACATATTTCCAGTACTTTTTAGGCAGGGACGAATATTCCGAATAGAAATGGTCTTTGAATGCTCCAACGCGTAATAACACGTTGTTGCCAAACAGCACGGCGTCCTTATCCAAAATAGAGATTTGCTTGTTGTAAAAACGAGAATATATGAAGAACTCTGGCGTAGCCATCGGCAGATCAATGTCGAAAACATTAGCTGCACGATCGTTAATTTTATACTCCAGGGTCAATTGCGGAATTTCCGCCTGATCGTTTACCGAATATACCTTCACGGTGTAATACCAAAGTGGCTTGGCAGGTTTGGGTATGGATAGTGTGACATCGTCCGTATAAAAGGCCTTGATGTTCGGATCGTTTTCAACAGAGGAATTGCGCAGAGTCTCCCATTCGGCGGAGTCGGGCATCAAATACAGGATGACTTGGAAAAAAATCCAGTCTTCCTTTATGCGTTCTTTGTTGTTTGGATGTGGTATGTGGAAACGGAAGGTAAGACTGTCGTTGTCGCAGACGGACTCGCGGGCGTGTTGTCCGCTATGACGGTATCGTAAAGATTCATCGGAAAAAAGATAGTAGCTGCTGGAATCTTTTTCATAGGTTCCGAAACTTTGCACATTGCCGGGTGTCAGTCGAGGACAGATGTCGCACGGCCAAAACACATATTTGTAAGTGCCGTCGGCATAAAATGTTATGATTTGATTGTCTTTTTCATATACTACGCTGTCGCCGTGCTGCGCGGAAAGCGTGCCTGCGGTGGCGAAAAACCATAAAACGACAAGGAATCTTTTCATGAGTACTTTATCTTAGTATAACATCCTTAATGTCTTCGTATTCCATTGTTGAAAATATTATCCAACTGCAAAAATATAAAAAAGCATTTCCAAATGCTATATTATTTTGTCAGTTCTTCATCGACGCCGAAGAGTTTGGCGATGGCGAAGGCTTCCATCGGGACCTCGTCCGCATCGGTTTCCACCAGGGAATAGTCCATATAGTCGCTGATATTGCCGACCGTGAGAGCTTGGTTTTCGTGCAGTTGCAGGCCTTTGACGCGGAGGCGGCGGCAGCTGGCGTCGATGCCGCTGTAGTGCGTGGTGACCAATGCGGTGATGCCCAACTGCTGTGTCAGGCGAATGAAGTTGCCCACCAATCGTTTGCCCTCCTCGGGGTTCGTGGTGCGGGCAAGCTCGTCCACTAAGGCAAGCACCTTGCTTCCCGCGCGGCCCTGCTTGATGATCTTGTCGATGGTGAGTATCTCGACCGCGAAGGAGGAGAGGCCGCTGATTTCGGACTGCTTGTCACCGATGCTGCTGATAACCTCGTCCACCACGGCGAGCGTGGCTTGTGCGGCGGGCACGTAAAAGCCGAATTGGCAGAGGTACTGCGCCAGGGCGACGGTCTTGAGCAGCACGGACTTGCCGGCCATATTGGCGCCTGTCACGAGGATGGTTTCGCGCTGGAAGCGGATATCCACGGGTTGGAAGGTGCGGCCTTTTTCCGACAGGGCGGCGGTCACTTCGGGATTGAAAAGTCCCTGCAGTTCGGTGTGGTCCGACAGGGTGGGGCGGCAGGCGTGCCAGTCGATGGCGAGGCGCGCTTTGGCTAAATCGAGATCGAAGTGTGCCAAGGTGTCCAAGTTTCGGCGGATGGCATCCCCGTAGGGTTGGAGTTGTGCCGTGAGGCGTGCGCGTACCTTGTCTTCCACTTTCTGTGCCTGGAAGCGGAACTCTTCAGCCTCCTGCACGCTCTGCGCATTTTGGATGCGCTCGCGCCATTTGGCCAACTCGGGGTCGTAGGCGGCGTAGATGTAGAAGTGCGGGATGTTGGTGTGCTCGGGGTCAAGCAGCGCGACGACGGTGTCCATATTCTCCAATGGAAAAAGCGGACAGTTGATGGCGGCCAGGTCCTGCGCGATGCGGCGTGTGAGAATGGCCGTTTTCTTGATTTCAAAAAGCTGGATGTCGTCTAAAACCACATTTCCTGAACGTAAGGCATCGAGGGTGTTACGAATGTCGTTGATTTGGTGCAGGTGGTTGCGAATATGCTGAAACTTGGTACGGCAGTTGTCGTCTTGCACTAGGGCCAATGTATTCTCCAAGAGGTCGAATTCCTTTTCCAAAAGTGCGGCATCGCTGCAGAAAGGCAGTTCCAACAGATAGTGACGTCCGAGGTTGGATGTCAGTTGGAGATGCTCGTAAACATAATGGAGCGCGGGAATAGGTTCAAAGGTATGTCTGAAAAGCATAGCAGTGATTTTGGATGAGGGGTTGGATTTAGGCTTGTTTCATCCATTTGAAGATTTCTTTCCAACTGTTTTTCTTGCCATACATCAGGATGCCCATGCGATAGATTTTTGCGGCGAACCAAATGCAGAATAGCAAGAACAATAGGGCCAGTCCCATGGAGGTGAGCAACTGCCATAGGGGAACGCCTGCCGGTAGGCGCACCATCATGCAGATGGGGGAGGTGAGGGGTATCATGGAGAACCAAAATGCTAATTGGCCGTTTGGATTGCTGGCGATAGAGGGAATGAGGATGATGGAGAGAATGAGCGGAATCGTTACGGGCATGGTGTATTGCTGTGAATCGCTCTCCGTATCGACAACAGAGCCTGTGGCTGCATACAATGTGGCATAGATGAGGTAGCCGACGACAAAGAAAAAGAAGAAACTGAGGATGATTTCGCTGAAGGATATGGGAAAATAGTCGTTGATTTGTTGGAAAATACCCATGCTTTCAGTAATGTCCGGTGTCGGTGTGGCATTGAGCGTTCCTTCGTTGAGAACGAGTTCGGGGTTGTTTTGACTGTTCATTAGATTTGGAGCCGCAAAACCAACGGCAGTGACAATGCCCAATGTGAGTAATACCCAGATGAGGAATTGCGTGATGCCGACAAGTGCGATACCGATGATTTTTCCAATGAGCAGTTGGGTGGGCTTGACGGAGGAAATCAGCACTTCCACGATGCGATTACTTTTTTCTTCCAGTACTCCGCGCAGTACCTGACTGGCAAAGATGATGATGATAAAATAAATGAAGAATCCGCAAATCATTCCTATGATTTCATTCATCTCAGCTACGTTTTTACGCTCGTTCCCTTGGTCGTCCACTTGAATGGTTGTGATGTCAGACTTGGTAAGTTCTTGAAGCTTTTCAAATCGTGCAGGATCAATGTGAAGTGAATCCTGCAGCATGCGGTTGAAGAAGATTTCGTCCATTTGGCTTTCCAAATTGGATTGTAGGCTGCTGGGCAGGTTCTTACGATAAAAAAGATTGGATTTTAGTCCTTGGGAATTGTTAAGGATGTGGAAAACACAATCGTATTTTTCTCTGTCAAAAGCCTCTTTCTTGAGCGCGTCCACATCGCCGGAAGCATAGCTGAAAGAGGTGTTGTCGGTTCCCTCAAAGGCATTGATGAAGATTTCGGTGTCGTCTATGACTAGAATATTAGCATGTTGTGATTTTTCGCTGTTCAATACCAATAGGACAGGAAGTACGATGACTGCGGCAATGAGCAGGGGCAGTAATATGGTGAGGATAATGAATGATTTTTTGCGTACGCGGGTGATATATTCGCGAGCAATGATGAGGAGGGTCTTGTTATTGCTCATGGTCGTGTGTTTTGTTAAATTGTTCGACTTGTTCGATGAAGATTTCGTTCATCGTTGGGAAAAGTTCCTGGAAAGTGGTGATTTCGGCATGCTGCATCACTGCAGATAGCAGGTCATTGGTCTGCTTGTCTTGGGGAATGCGTACTTCGTAAAGATGGGAGTGCGGCAATTGATGATGGGTGATGAGGTTGAAATCATGGAGGAGGATTTCCGTAAGTGTGGGATTCTCTTGTTGAACTTCTATGGAAAATAGGTTTTTGCGAAACTGCTTCTTTAGATCGTAAAGGTTTCCTTCCAGAATTTTCTGCGATTTGTTTATGAGTGCGATTTCATCGCAGATTTCTTCCACAGAGGCCATGTTGTGTGTGGAAAGAATGATGGTGGTGCCGTCTTGTTTCAACTTGAGAATTTCCTCCTTGAGCAGGTTGGCATTGATGGGGTCGAATCCACTAAAGGGCTCGTCTAATATCAGCAATGAGGGTTTGTGTAGAATGGTGGTAATGAATTGCAACTTCTGCTGCATGCCTTTGGAAAGTTCCTCCACAGGACGATTCCACCAATCAAGGATGTCGTATTGCTTGAATTTTACTTGGAGACGTTGGTATGCAGTGTCTCGGTCCAAGCCTTTTAGACGTGCCAAGTAGAGGGCCTGTTCTCCGGCTTTCATCTTTTTATACAGTCCGCGCTCTTCAGGTAGGTAGCCTATATTTCGCACATCGTCATCAACGAGTGCGTGTCCCTTGAAGTAAATCTCGCCCGAATCGGGAAACGTGATTTGGTTCAGCATACGAATAAGGGTAGTCTTGCCAGCCCCATTTGGACCGAGCAAACCGAATATGCTGCCCTCATGAATGGATAGGGAAACATTGTCTAACGCCAAATGACTGGCATAGCGTTTGGATACGTTGTGTACTTCTAAGATGTTCATTTATATGCTGATAGCTGATTTCTTTTTCTTTTTCTTTTTTTTCTTCTTCTTTGATTTCGTTGGCGTTACATAGAAGGACGCATTGCTGTTTACCGTATGCAGCAGTTCGTTGGTCTTGGTAAAACTGAAGTCTTCGGGAACAATGAGTTTTCCTTCGGATATCTCGTTGATTTGGCGGGCGATGAGAGCATCGTTTACGGAATCTCTATTATAAGCCAGATACATCATTTTCAAGTGGTTGGCAAGCCGTCTTACCATGACATTTTGAATTTCTTCTGGATATCCTGCCACTTCCTTGATGACATTTTCCATATTGCGCCCGTATGTACGGAAAGTGATGTGATGTTTGTTGTAGTCTGGTTTGATTCGGGCCTTTGACTTGTCTTCGGGGGTGGGTTTGGGGAAAGGACTATCAATATCCAATGCGTATCCTGACATGATGAAAAGATGATCCCAAAGTTTATGCCAGTAGTCAAGTGATTCTTTCTTCCCCACAATGGATGGATCTTTCACTTCGTTGAGTTGGTCCATGACGCGAACAATCGCACGCGCGGTCTCATTGCGTTTCTCTTTGTCTTCTATGAGTAGGGCATCTTCAATCATTTTTTGAACGTTACGCCCGTATTCTTTGATGATAAGCTTGTTGCGTTTGGTATTGTATTCGTTCATAAGAAATAGGAGTGTTTTCTATCGGAGTGCAAAAGTACAAAAAAAAGGTTATGGGCGGACCGATTTGGTATTACTGGCTATTATTGAATATAAGCTGCAGCAATACTGTCTAAACGGATTTGTTCGGCGTTCTTCAAGCTGTCCAGAGTAGTGTGTTCTTTTACTCGGTGCGGATTTTTGTAGAAGGCCACTAGCGGTTTTGCCTCAATATTGAGCGTGTGGAATACGGAATCTGGAGGCCACGTCCCATTGCGGAGTTGCACCGCGGGTACATCATTGCAGAAGGATAGGTAGTAATCCCAGCTTGTATCCAAGGCATTGTAGGGAACGAATGTGATTTGGATGAATGTGGAGTCATTTTCAAAGAAATGCCTGCAGGCACTGTTTCCATTGGTGGCAACTTTGATGATGTCTTTATGGGGCCTTTTCCCAAGATCTTCACGGTAGATGTATTTGGCAAGCCATTCGCAGACGGTCTTATTCACATCGTCATTGTAGTCAAGCTCAAATTTGGCATAAGCATTATGTATGCCACCAGAGATTTCGTTAAAATATATGGATGTTGTCGGGTGGTTGAAGGTAATGTGCCGAATGGGCATTACCGAAAGCAGTCCGATAATGCACATGACTACGAAGTTGGTGTATTTGTCGTTGATACTCCTGAGGGCACACTCCACACCACTGGCCGCAATAAGCATGAATAAGGGATAGATGAAGTAGTGTATGGCCCACATCGTGTCTGGATTCATATAACTGAATTTCACTTTGTTAATGCAGTATAGAAAGGAATACAGAAAGATGAATATGGAGTAGAATTTCAGTGATTTTACGGCAGATTTAAAAAAGATGAAGAAAAGAAGGAATCCGATGATGACAATCGTCGGTGTGGTAATAAAAAGATAGGTGATTAAATAGCGATGTGGGAAATTGTCCGGTCCGATAATCCTTCCTTCAAATAGCTGGGTCATCGCAGTCGGGATGTTGTAGGTGAGTAATTCAATGGCATTGCGGGGCGCGACTGCGGATTTGACTAAAAATATTGTGGCAAGGCCGTGCACCATATAGACGAAGAGGTTGGCTCCAACGAGTAGAAGTATCAAAAAGCATAGTGATTTGAGGTATTCCTTTGTGAAAAATTTCCGGAAAGGATTGTATAAAAAGAAATTAAGCAGGGTGAAAATGCAGAGAAAATGCAATAGGACAAAACCAGCATTGTAGGTGGACAGCGCGATGAAGATGCCCAGCAGTATCTTGGCACAACGATAGATGCGAATCACGGGAAGCTCACGGCAGAAATAGTATATCTGTGTGATGGTGAATATGAAACCGAAAGCGAACGTCACGTCTACGAGGTTGCTTAGCGAATACCCGAAAAATCGAGGCGAGATAAAAAGGAAGAATGCGGTAAAGAAGGCGGCTCTCCAATTGAATGCCCTGAGAATGAGAACGGAAAGGTATAATATGAGCAGCCATCCAAAAAATGCGCTGAATAGGTGGCGAATGGTGAAAATATCGGAAATGTGGAGTGTACTACAGAAAGAATATACGATAAGGTCGATGTATTGAGCCTGGGTGCTGGCAAAAGGATGCGAACGATAGGCTTGCGTATCGCCTATATGGTGGAAATGGTTGTAAACCATCTCCGAATAGTAATGCTGCTCCATCTCTCGGGTGGAAATACCCGCACCTTTGCTTAAGGTAAGCATAACCACTAACATGGAGACCATGCAGAGTAAAAGCAAGTACTTGTATATATCGTCCTTGTCCTTAAGGGATAGGGAAAATATCTTTTTCTGTGTGGTATATCGAATGCGCTGTCTGGGCTTTTTGGAAAGACGAATGCTCCAAATGTCATCTTCAAAGATCTCCTGAGAATAGGTGATCCTGTTGAAGAATTGCTTGAGCAATACTTGTATGCGTTCTAATATGTCGTGCTTGTCTAAAGCCATTATAGCGTGTTGTCGAATTGTGCAGAAAGTTGTTTGAGGTAATCAACCGAATCAGGCCCTAAATTGAACAATAAGTCAAGTATCGACAAATTAGGAATGAATCCGTATCTGTCATTGAAAACCTGATAGTAGGGCTGTTCGCATTGAAAGGGATAGTCCGTTCGCTTACTGTTTCGAGGATGTATAAGCAATCGAAGGTCGTTTTCCTGAAAAGGAACAGGTTCTTCTGTGATATGTATTTGGGTGGTGATGTTGAGTGTGCGGAGAATGGTCTGGAGAAGGGAAAAGTTGAAATCGAACAGGGAATCGGTCGGGTGCTCGTAGAAGGGTTGGAGCGCATCGCGATAGTAAAGGAAATAAGGGCTGGCACCATAGGCGGATTCGATGGTTTTCCAGTGATTCCGCTGCCACGGAGTTACATATTCAATGGCGACATCAGAAACAGGTTCCATCTTTATAGTATGAATGACCGGTATGGAAAGTATCTGCTTCCCATTACCGGTCATTATGTAGGATCTATTTCTATAACTTTGCTTAACGTAATGCTCCTTGTGGTCAATCCATACCTCGGAATTCATCAAAAATGAAACATATTCGATGGGAGGAAGATAGGCCGTTGATAGTAGGGGAGCACTGTTCAAGTTTAGCGGGCTATAACCATTTTGGAATGATAGGTCTGACCTCCTCCAAGGATTTCAACAAAATAGATGCCATTTTCCAAATGGTTGAAATTCATATTGAAAGAAGGAGAAAGGGTGATGTCAGAACTGGAAACAAGTGCGCCGAGGGTGTTGTAAACGTTGCAAATGCCTGCACCTTCTTCAAAGGCGCCCTTGATGGATACCGATCCTGTGGACGGGGTTGGAATGATTTCAAAGGCACGATAGGTGGATGTGTAGTCGTTGATGTTATCTACTACTCCGTGGTAATCCATGCCCGGAAGTACCAAAGTACCGGTGCCGTCTGGATCCAGCCAAGGTTTGAGTTTCTTGTTGTCGCTGGTATTGTTGCCGTTGGTCCAAGAATAGGATAGCTTTCCATAGTTATCGTAACCATCGGGTTGTTCGCAGCTGCTAGTGCCGGTACTGAGGTCTCCAATAATCAGTTTGGAAGCGTTGAAGAGCGGAGAACCGGAAGAGCCTTCTTCGGTACAACCCTTGTTCGGATTGGTATGCCAATATACGAGCCAGTAGTTGGGATCATAGTAGGTGGAAGAAACAGTTCTCGGGAAACTGATTCTCTTGCGCTCACCAGCCGGATGATGGATAGCTAAACCGACAGATGCGGCTCCTGTAGCGTCCCAACCGGCATAATAGATACTGTCAACCCAGGATTGTCCGAAAAGATTGCCCGTAATCTTTAGTAACATGAAGTCGGAACTGTTGTAAATACCAGTATTTGAGTTGGTGCTGACGTAGGCTTTGATTTCACCACCATTAACATATTTACTTTGGTCCTTTCCTGTACCGTTGCAATTACGGAATTGGTAGAAGAAATAGAAGGAGAACGCTGAATTCAAACCATCCATGCAGTGGTTGGCGGTGAGAACGTAAGGCGTTTTGTCCATGCGGACATTGTTTACGAGTGCGCCGGAACAGTAGTAGGAACCGGTGCTGCCCGTAATGGAAATTCTAACAACAGAACGTATCTGGTTGCGCCAGTTGGCTCCTTCGGGACAAACGGCATGGTAGTGACAGTCGCCAGCATCATCAACGCTGCCCTTGGGATCTTCACTATCCCACATGTTGCGATAGACATGGCTGACGCGGTCGATTTCAATTGTGCCGTGGAACAGAGCATCTGCAGGTTCGAAATATTCGATGACGACTTCGTCGCCTTCAATGAATTCGGAGGCCAATACGCCGTTGGGCTGGATGTCGGCTGCTGTGTAACTGCCCGTCAGGATGGTGCGATCGGCATTGTAAATATGCATCGTGGCTCCTTCAGGAATGTTGAAGGAAGAGAAAAATACGGCCATACTTAAAGCTTCAGGAGAGTGCAGGGAAAGTCTCCAAAGTCTTGAACCATCCGGTAAAATGTCCATACGGCCGGAGTTGCTGAAATTGTAACTCACATGATGCACGGCACCGAAACGCAACGGGGCACCTTCCTTGGACATTTGTGCGTCTTCTTCCAATAGGGCGGCCTTGTCTAAGGCAGGGAGATCCACACGGTCGATGGCGTTGGAAATGTTGGAATGGGTGAAACTGTAGGGCGTCCCTACAACATTATTCTGTGCGGAACAATATGCCGCAAGGAGAAAAATGCAAGAGAATAGTAAAAATGTTTTTTTCATAACTGAATGTTGGTTTTTTAGGGCCGCAAAAGTATAAAAAAAATTGTACCTTTGCCAACCAAATTAAATACAAATCCATGACCGTAAGAAAAAAAGTCAAATTTGAAGGCGAATCCTTTGAAGGAAATATTGAAGAACTTATTATTCAAGCACTTATTGAAAAACAGGGAGTTGATATCCAATGTATCAATCTTAAGAAAATCAATCATACTTATTTTGATTATTTTGTAGTTTGTACGGGAAATTCCAAGACACATGTTGAAACTTTATGTGATTTTGTTCAGGAAAAGACGCAGCGTGAGGCCAACGTGAAACCCATACATGTGGAGGGATTGGAAAACAGTGAGTGGATTCTGTTAGACTATTTCCATGTGCTGGTACATATTTTCCAACCGGAGGCCCGTGCCTATTACAATATTGAATCACTTTGGAGTGATGCGGATATCCAGAATTTCTAACTCTTGAAACGATTTGAATATGCCTACAAATAACAAAAAGAAGAATTCCCCCTTCAAAGGATTTGACAAATCAAAGGGATCCAAGAAGAAAGGGGGCTTTAATTTCTCCATAATTTATTTGGTTATCCTGGTGCTGATCCTGGGTTATTATTTCGCAGCTATGAGTGGCGCTCGGGCAGTCGATGTGACGGATATGCAGTTTAATCAAATGGTTGAAAATCGCGAAATTGACCATGTTGAGTATGTGCGAAAGAACGACCGGGTGAATATTTTCCTCAAAGAAGAGGCCCTTAAGAATCCTGCTCATGAAAAGGTGAAGGAAAATGTGAACGGCCCTCAATATTTTATTACGGTAACGGACCTTCAGGTATTTAATGATAATTTGAAGGATGTGAAGGAGGGAGCTGTTCGCGAATGCATGGCTAAGGATAGTACCTTGACTGAGAAGGAAGTGTCCAGACAATATGATTTTCCAACGAAGCAGGATAATAGCAAAAGCTGGGGATTTGATTTGATATTTTGGATTCTGCCTACGCTGCTGATTGTCGTGATGATTGTGCTTTCTATGCGCTCCATGCGCGGAGGTGGCATGGGCGGCGGAAGCAATATCTTCAGCATCGGGAAGTCCAAGGCCCAGGAATTTGATGAGAAATCTGGGCAATTGGTTACCTTTAAGGATGTTGCCGGACTGGAAGGGGCTAAGTTTGAAATTGAAGAAGTTGTGGATTTTCTGAAGAATCCTAAGAAATATACTGTTTTAGGCGGCAAAATTCCCAAGGGCGTACTGCTGGTGGGCCCTCCGGGAACAGGTAAGACGCTGCTGGCGAAGGCCGTCGCAGGAGAGGCAAAGGTTCCGTTCTTCTCTCTGTCAGGTTCCGATTTCGTGGAAATGTTCGTAGGTGTCGGCGCCTCTCGTGTGCGTGACCTTTTCAAGACAGCAAAGGAAAAGGCTCCCTGCATCATCTTTATTGATGAAATCGATGCCATCGGACGTGCCCGTGGAAAAAACGCCATGTCTAATGTGAACGACGAACGCGAAAGTACGCTCAACCAATTGCTGACGGAAATGGACGGTTTCTCTACCAATGCCGGCGTGATTATCATGGCAGCCACCAACCGTGCTGACATTCTTGACCGTGCGTTGCTTCGTGCAGGTCGTTTTGACCGTCAGATTGCGGTGGAACTTCCCAATTTGAATGAGCGTCTCGGTATCTTCGGCGTCCATGTGCGCAAACTCAAACTCGGTCCCGATGTAGATTTGGAGTTCTTTGCCAAACAAACCCCCGGATTCTCTGGTGCCGATATCGCCAATGTATGTAATGAAGCGGCTTTGATTGCGGCTCGTAATAATAAGACTCAGATAGAGAAAGAGGATTTTCTGGCTGCCGTTGATAGAATCATCGGAGGTTTGGAACGTCGCGGCAGCGTCATCTCTCCGGAAGAGAAAAAGGCGATTGCCTATCATGAGTCTGGACATGCCTGCGTAAGCTGGATGCTTCGCTATGCTTCTCCGCTGGTGAAAGTCACTATTGTCCCCCGAGGCAAGGCGCTGGGTGCTGCGTGGTATCTTCCCGAAGAACGTCAGCTCACCACGTACGATCAGTTGGTGGACGAAATGACCGCCACCCTTGCCGGTCGCGCCGCGGAGGAAATCATCTTCGGCCGCGTATCTACTGGAGCCCTTAATGATTTGGAAAGGGTGACCAAGCAGGCATACGCGATGGTCGTTTATTACGGCCTCGATAAGAAAATCGGCAATGTGAGTTATTATGATTCCACCGGTCAACAGGAGTATTCGTTCTCAAAACCTTACAGCGAGAAAACGGCTCAGGATATTGATGTGCAAATCCATGAGTTGGTGGAATCCTGTTATCAGCATGCCAAGAACATTTTACTGGAGCATAAAGAACAACTTGCCCAGCTGGCAGAGTTGCTGCTAGAACGCGAGGTTATTTTTACGGAAGATGTGGAACGCATCCTCGGCAAACGCCCCTTTGAAACTGAAAACGTTATTTCTAAAACCGAATAGCTATGGCAGAAAAACAATTTGACACTACCATTCTGACGGATAAGGAAATTATTCGAAAAAATATACGTAATGCGCTGTCTGACAGATTAGAAGTTCAGCAGTCCGAGCTGGATTCCAATATGAATATGGATGTCTTTACGACGATTGAAGATCCGCTGCAGATGTTTATGACCAATTTTCTGAAAGCAGGCGGACGTATTGCCCGTTCCTATAACACGACGTTTATTCCGATTCTGATTCAGCATTTACAGTGCCAGGCCTATGGTACTATTTTGAGTACAAGTTCCTTTTTTGATAAGTATTTGGATAAATATGGTATCCGGTATGTGAACACGGTCAATCCGAATGAACCGGCAGATGTTGCCCTAGTGGTTTCCACTACGTTGATAGCTCGTTCTGGCAGTGTGGGCTTTATGCAGGCACTGAATATGTTTCCATCTGTGCGAAATTTGGCGAAAACGCTGATTATTGTTTCTCGCGAAAGATGTGTCTTCCCCGATATGGAAGATGTTTTACTCGCACAAAGCCGACGCGATCCCGAGTCTCCCTGCCCGCTGATGGAATTTATTTGTCCTTCGGAATATCCGCAAGAAGGGGAGGAAGATGCGGCCACGCCGTCTAATCCAAAAATGTTGTTAATGTTAGTCTCTGATCATGAAGCTCCAAACGAAGAACCTGCTCGTTAGAACAATCGCCGGCGCCGTGTATGTGGCCCTTATGGTGGCGGGAATTTTCATATTCCCCCTGATGGACGTGCTGATGTTGTTGGTCGCATGTCTGTCTGTCTTTGAATTTTCCAAAATGGCTTCCGGTCCCGCTGACCGCCTTATGGAAGGACTGCTGGTGGCTGTTGCCGTTGTGCTCTTTGGGGTGATTCTGTTCTATGGAATGGAACCAGATTCTTTCCTGATGAATGCGAGCACACTTACAATGCTCATCTTTTATTTGTCCATACCGTTGTTGTTGGTCGCCCTGTTCTTGGTGATGTCTGTGGCGGAGTTGTTTAGACGCCGCCCGATGCCGACGGAACAGATATCCAGGAGCCTGATGGGATTTCTGTGGATTATAGCGCCGCTGGGCGCACTGACTGTGTTTGCACAATTCTGTCCGGTGCTTGCTTTGGCTTTTCTGTTGATGATTTGGGCATACGATACGTTCGCCTATCTTGGCGGATCGTTATATGGTAGGAATAAGATGTGTGAGCATATTTCTCCCAAGAAGACTTGGGAAGGTACGATGACGGGAGTGCTGATGACAATTGTCCTGGCTATTGTTCTGCCGAGTATTCCGTTTTTTGGAAGTATGAACATCGCTATGTGGAAGTGGGTCGTATATGCGCTCATTATCGTGGTGTTTGGTACCTTTGGCGATTTGTTGGAATCCCTTTTCAAACGTAATGCCGGCATAAAAGACAGTGGTCGTGCCATTCCCGGCCATGGAGGTGTGCTTGATCGCTTTGATTCTATTTTGTTTGCCGCTGTTCCCGCTTTCCTTTTCGCTGTCTATGTAATGATTCTCCGATGAAGAATGATGTGATTGCCATTCGAGGCGCCAAGGTTAATAACCTTAAAAATATTGATGTAGATATTCCTCGCAATAAGTTGGTCGTGATAACCGGACTTTCTGGCTCCGGCAAGTCTTCGTTGGCGTTCGATACGTTATATGCGGATGGACAACGTCGATATGTGGAAAGCTTGAGCTCCTATGCCAGACAGTTTATGGGAAAGATGAATAAACCCAATGTCGGATCCATTACGGGCATTCCTCCCGCTATTGCGATTCAGCAACGGGTGATGTCTCATAATCCCCGTTCCACAGTAGGTACGGTCACAGAAATATATGAGTATCTAAAACTGCTGTTTGCGCATATCGGTCATACTTATTCTCCAGTTAGTGGAAAGGAAGTGCGTCGTGATTATCTTGCGGATGTTCTTGCGTACGTGGAAAAACTGCCCGCAGGCAGACGGGTGTATGTGCTTGCACCAGTGGTGATGCCGTCAGGCCGTACATTGATGGAACAGTTGTCTATCCTCAAACAACAGGGTTTTAGCCGCGTGGTGTATAATCGGAAGCCCTTTGAAATTGATGAGTTTCTTAATGGGAAAAAGGCTACTCGCGTATCTGAAATGTTTGTGCTGATCGACCGTTTCAAGTCTGAGAATGTTCGGACTAGTCAGGCACGTTTTGCCGATTCGGTGCAAATTGCCTTTTCGGAAGGAAAGGGTGTTTGTGTGATTCATTCGGAAGAAGGCGAACAAGTTGCCCAAAAGACGTTCAGCAATCTTTTTGAAATGGACGGAGTGTCGTTTGAAGAGCCATCGGTCAATCTGTTCAGTTTTAATAATCCCTATGGCGCCTGTAAGGAGTGTCTCGGCACGGGTATGATTGAAGGGGTTGATCCTGATTTGGTCTTCCCCAATAAGTCTCTGTCGGTGGCTGAAGATGCTGTGGCCTGCTGGCATGGCGAGGTGCTTAATGAATGGAAAAACTACTTTATCAAGCAGAGCGCTAAATTGAATTTTCCCGTTCACCGCCCTATTGAGGATTTGACAAAACAGCAATTTGACCTGCTTTGGTATGGTGATGAGAAAAATAAAGTGGAAGGCATTATGCAGTTCTTTCAGTTTGTGTCTTCCAATATGTATAAAATACAGTATCGTGTGCTTCAGGCGAGGTATCGCGGGCGTGAGATCTGCCGTTCCTGCCATGGATCCCGCCTCCGTAAGGAAGCGCATTATGTGAAGGTGAATGGAAAGACGATCGTGGAATTATTGTCCATGCCGGTTTCAGAACTGAAACAATTTTTCATCCATTTTAAGTTTTCTTCCGAAAGAGAACGCTCTATTGCCCAAAAGGTGGTTGATGAACTGACCAACCGCGTCGCTTTGCTGGATGACGTGGGGCTGGGCTATCTGACGTTGGACCGTACAACCGCCACCTTGTCTGGCGGCGAAACGCAGCGAATCAATCTGGCTACTTCTTTGGGAAGTAGCTTGGTGGGTTCTCTGTATGTCTTGGATGAACCCAGTATCGGCCTGCATCCGCGAGATACCGAGAATCTTATTCGTGTCCTGAAGAGACTTCGCGATATCGGAAACACCGTCGTGGTGGTGGAACACGATGAGTCTATCATTCGCGCCGCTGACCACATTATTGATATCGGTCCGCGTGCAGGACAGTTTGGCGGAGAGGTGGTTTTCTCCGGTGATTTCAAACAGCTGATGGAAGAGAAGGATAATCTCACAGGTGCCTATTTGCGCGGCATTTTGGGCGGCTTTCCCGAAGAAAGCTGTATGTCCATACCCATGCCCAAACACCGTCGCCGTTGGCGCAACTATATTGAAATTTTTGGGGCTAAGGAAAATAATCTCAAAAACATTGATGTGAAGATTCCCTTGGAATGTTTTACCGTTGTTACGGGGGTGAGCGGATCTGGGAAAAGTAGTTTGGTTAATAATATATTGTATAGAGGACTTGTCAGATTGCTGGACAAAAACGGAGAAAAACCCGGCCATTTTACAAAAATGGAAGCTGATATGTCCAAAATCAATGATGTGATTCTGGTGGGGCAGGACCCAATCGGACGTTCCAGTAGATCCAACCCTGTGACCTATGTGAAGGCATACGACTATATCCGCGAATTGTTCGCCAGTCAGCCCCTATCCAAACAACGAAACTATAAACCGAGTTTCTTTTCCTTTAATGTGGCCGGCGGCCGTTGCGAAGAGTGTGAAGGCGAAGGCGTCATCCATATCAATATGCAGTTTATGGCGGATGTGGTGATGCAATGCCCTTCCTGCGAAGGCTCTCGTTTTCGCGAAGAGGCACTTGACGTGAAAGTGAAGGACAAAACGATTACGGATATCCTAAGCATGACAGTCAATGAAGCTGTGGATTTCTTTAAGTCCCTGCCGATTACAGATACCGTCAATAATATTCTTCGGAGGCTTTCCCCTCTGCAGGATGTCGGACTTGGTTACCTGGTGATGGGACAGAACTCATCTACACTTTCCGGCGGTGAGGCTCAGCGCGTGAAACTGGCCTATTACCTGTCTCTGGAAGACGATCAGCAGAACAAGTTGTTCCTTTTTGATGAGCCTACGACAGGCCTCCATTTTCACGATATCAACAAATTATACAGGGCTTTTAATCGATTGATAGAACGTGGCAATACTGTGGTGGTTATTGAACACAATACGGAATTGATTAAGTGCGCCGATTGGATTATTGATATGGGGCCCGAAGGAGGTGAAGAGGGCGGACGAATTGCCTTTGAAGGCACTCCTGAAAAACTGATTGAACGAAAACGCTCTTATACGGCTCAAGCCCTCCAACATACCTTTTTGAAAGACGGATAGTCGCCCTTTCACTCAAAGGGAAAGGGCTACTACCCTAAACCTTTAAAAAACACTTTGAGGGGTATGTGCTATTCAAAAAATATATGTATATTTGCCGCTCCCCAAAAATGGGGGATTTTATTTTTAATACACTGAAAATCAGTTTAATATCTATGAAAAAGTATGCGATTCTGACTTTATCATTGGTGCTTTGTTTTTTTATTTTCACCAGTTCTAAATCTATGCCTGCAAAAGGAAAATCCAAAAAAGCCAAATCCGGTGTTGCCCTAACGAATTTGGACAATACGGTAAAACCCTCCGCCGATTTTTATCAATATGCCTGTGGCGGATGGATGAAGTTGAACCCACTGGGCGCTGAATATGCCCGCTACGGAAGTTTTGATGTTCTTGCTGAAAATAATCAGAAGCAACTCAAAGACCTTGTTCTTGCGTTGGCAAAAAAGAAAAGCGAGAATGGTACCGTCGAACAGAAAGTTGGCGACCTCTATAAGATAGGTATGGACACTGTGACTCTTAACCAACAGGGTGCGCAACCTCTTGCTAGCGACCTTAATAAGATGGCCAAACTGCAACGCGGACAGCTCTCTGCCGCACTCGCAGACCTGGCTATCGACGGCCTCAACCCCTTCTTTGGCCTTTTCGGTGCCGCTGACCCCGATAACAGCGATATGACTATCGCCTACCTCTGGCAAACCGGCCTCGGCATCGGTGACCGCGACTACTATCTCGAAGCAGACCAACAGAACATTCGTGACGAATACGTCAAGCTGATGGCTCAAATGTTCCAGATGTCCGGCTATAGCAAAATGGCTGGCTTTGCTGGTCAGGAAAAGGATATGGCTCAGCGCGTTCTCGCTATGGAATCTATGATGGCCCACTATTTTATGGACAAAACCACCATGCGCGATCCTTATAAGACTGTCAATAAGATGTCCGTGAAAGAGGCTCAAAAGTTGATGCCCTCCATCGACCTCAACGCCTACCTCAATGCTCTCAAATTGAACATCGACGTGGTGAACGTTGGCCAACCCGACTATTTCGCCGGCTTGAGCAATATCCTCGCCACTTCCGATATGGATGTCATCCGCGCTTATATGGCTTGGAACGTCATTAATGCCGCTGCTCCCTATTTGAGCGATGATTTCGTGAATGCTGATTTCAACTTCTACGGCAAGGTGCTTTCCGGCAAGCAGGAAAACAGCCCTCGCTGGAAACGCGTCATCAATACCGTGGACGGCTGCCTCGGCGAAGCCCTCGGTCAGATGTACGTTAAGACTTACTTCCCCGCAGAAGCCAAAACCCGTATGGAACAGCTCGTTAAGAACCTCCAATGGGCTCTCGGTGAACGTATCAAGGCTTCCGCTTGGATGACCGACGTCACCAAGAAGGCTGCTCTCGAAAAACTCGCAGCTTTCACCGTTAAGGTCGGTTACCCTGACAAATGGAGAGACTACAGCGCACTCACCATCACCAACGACAGCTACTATGCCAACATCGTGCGTGCACGCCGCTTCGAAAGCGAATTCCAATTGGCAAAAATCGGCAAACCCGTTGACAAGAGCGAATGGCTGATGACTCCGCAAACCGTCAACGCCTACTACGAACCCAACACCAACGAAATATGCTTCCCGGCCGGCATCCTCCAACCCCCATTCTTTGATATGAATGCAGATGACGCTGCCAACTACGGCGCTATCGGCGTGGTCATCGGACACGAAA
>JAZRYC010000057.1:0-7032 GCA_045600525.1 Bacteroidales bacterium | reverse complement strand
ATTCTTTAAAAGGTTCGGTGTCAATGACGAACACGCGTTCGGCACGACCCACCTGTGGGGCTGCCAAACCTACGCCGCCGGCATGGTACATGGTCTCGAAAAGATCTGCGATGAAGGGCTTCCAATCGGTGTTCTCCACTTCCACTTCTGCGGCTTCTTTTCTTAAAACAGGTTCTCCAAAAACGTAAATCGGTAATATCATAGTTCTGTGTTTCTTTGGGCGATCATGTCCTGCTGCTCCATGTAGGATTGTAGAATGATGGTCGCACTGATTTTATCAACTAGGGCTTTGTTCTGTCGGTCTTTTTTCTTTAATCCGATGTCGATCATGGTCTGAAACGCCATTCTTGACGTGAAGCGTTCGTCCATTCGTGCAATGGTCGTGTTGGGCGAAATGTTGGGTAGCTCTTTTTTTAGACGATTGACGAATGGCTCGATAAAACGGGTTGAATCTGACGGCGTATTGTCTAATTTGCGCGGTTCGCCAATAACGATTGTGTCCACTTTTTCTTTCTGTAGGTAGTCTTTTAGAAAGTCAAAGGCCTTGGCCACGGGAATGGTGTCCAAAGCATGCGCGCATATTTGGAGCTCGTCCGTTACGGCAAACCCAACGCGTTTCTGTCCATAGTCTATAGCGATTATTCTACCCATTTTTTTCGGATGCAAAAATACAAAATATGTTACTATTTGCCAAGATTAAATTCATCACAGATGGAGGTTAGAGGACAACTATCGCAGTGGGGATTTCGTGCCGTGCATACATAACGTCCGTGCAATAATAACCAATGATGGGCTTTTGACAGGAGGGCTTGTGGGAATTTTTTTACTAATTGTTTTTCTACGGCGTCCGGCGTGGGAGCGTCGGATACTAATCCCAACCGGTGGGCAACTCGGAATACGTGCGTATCAACCGGCATAGCTGCCTGTCCGAAAGCGAAGGCCAATACGACGTTAGCCGTTTTCCGTCCTACACCAGGCAAACGTATCAGTTCTTCCATACTTTGCGGAACTTTGCCTTGAAATTCTTGGACCAGCATTTTGCTCATTGCGGCGAGATGCGCCGCTTTGCTGTTGGGATAGGATACACTTTTTACAAAGGATAAAATATCATCCATACTTGCTTTGGACATTTCCATCGCATTGGGATAGGCTTTGAATAGGGCAGGGGTGACGATATTTACGCGCTTGTCGGTACATTGTGCCGCCAAAATGGTGGCAACCAGAAGTTGGAAGGCGTCAGCATAGTTTAATTCTGATTGGACGTCAGGCTGTGCCTTTTCAAAATATTGTATGATGTATTTGATTTTATTTTGCCCTTTTTTCATAAGGAAAGGTTGAACGAATGGACCGATGATAGAGATTTATTTAATACCAATAAAACGATAAACTCCTATAAGATGCTGGCCGATGGTGTCATAACTGTATTCACGAGATGCTTCTGCACTTATTTCTTGTGAATCGTACGAGGATGCGTGGTCTAACATGTAGTCGATGCGCTCAACCAATTGAGCCTCGTTTTGGACCTCTACAAAAAGGGCGTTCCTTTCATGACAGATTTCCGGAATGCCCCCGACAGGCGTGGTCAGGACGGGTTTGCCACAACAATGGGCTTCCAATATGACGCAGGGCTGGTTCTCATAGTTGGAAAACATAAGCAGGAAATCGCATTTCTGGAGGGCCTTTGCTACTTCGGATGTCGTTTTTTTGCCTAACAGGACGATCTGCTTTTCCAAATGATTCCTTTGAATGAATTCTTCTACCACCGGGTTACGGAGGTCGTGTATGATGTTTAAACAGAAGTCGTCACGTCGGTGACTCAAAGCCTGTACGGCTTTCAATATGCCCATGATGTTTTTGGCGTCATTATCCAAGGTGGAAATATGCAATATCTGTTTAATAGAATTGGGCGTGGATTCTATGGGCTTGAATTCTTCTGTATCTACAACGTTGCTGACATTCATACCGACCAATTTCCTTGAAGCTGGAATGGTGTTATAAATGGCTTCTGTTAGATTAAAAGATACAGTGACGAATACACTCGCCGTACGATAGATGTATCCGAACATCAATTTCTGTATCCAGTTGATTTGGGACCGGTTCTGCGGCTGGTAGATGGACCAGTGCTCGCTGATAACGAATGGAATATGGTGCCGTCGAGCCAAATAGGCAGCTACGATCCCCAGAGGCATGGCAACGTGCAGATGTATGACATCCGGCTTCCCGTATGTCTTACGGACTTTTCGATAGGCACGAAGGTATGATATAAAAAGGGATATCTTGGAATTTTTATTGGTATGGATGAGATGGTAGTTGATGTCTGTCCCATAATCAAGACTTTCAGTGGGAAAGTCGTCTTTGACATGGTGCATTACGATGGAGGTCGTTCTATCGGCCATGGCGGCAATCTGTCGAAGGATGAAATTGCCTTTATAGGGTGCCTCGGCATTGGGAAACCATGAAGGAAAATGCAGTATGATCATGATTGTTTTTGTTTAAAATGGTGGATTTTTTCTAATAGAATGTTTTTGAAAGCGATTATGTCACTACGTGTAATAAAAAAATCGCGACTACTGGCGTGCGTGTGTCGAATGAATACGATGAGCGTGAACAGCAAAGAACAGAAGTACGCGGTTGATGATATCCAACCTGTTACACGAAGAGCGGTTATTGTACTTGCTTCTGCCGCACGCGGAATGAGTGTTATTCCCAACAGGGCCGTGATGATGAGTCCGATCAGAGAACCAATGGCATTTATCCAGTATTTGCCGTATCCTGAGAAATGATGGGAAAGTACCGACATACATGCAAGGAATAGGATTCCGGGAAGCAGACTGTTGATGACGGGTTTTGATTGGGCAAAGTCCGGTCCGAAAATCCATGCTATGAAGGAGGCTGGTATAAAGAAGAGAAAAATGACGGCCAGTAGGGCGAATACGAATACGATTTTGAAAAGGCTCAGCGTCAGTTTTTTGGCATACTCGTCTTCGTGATTGTTGGATATTCGCGCATATTGCACTAAACAGATACTCTTTGGAAATATCCAAACGGCTTCGGAAATACGGGTGCCGAGTTCGTAGATGCCCAAAGGCTTTCTGCCGATAAATCCTTCTATGAAATAGTAGTTGAGTCGATAGGTGAGCAATTGCGTGAGGTTGGCCAACTGCGTCCAAAATCCAAGTTTGAACATCTCCTTTAATAAGGCCCCGATGCCGTTAAACGAAGGACGATCCATCCGCTTATATATGTAAAAACAGGTTCCAATGGCGGGGATGAGGGAGGAAAGGATATAGGCATAAAGATACAGACTGACCATCGGTTGCACACTCCTCATTTTGCAGATGATAATACCAAAGGCAAGCAATAGAATGAGTAGGAATGCCTGTGAAAGTTGGAAAATATTGAATGTCCGAATGTCTTCTTTCCCTTGCATAATGCCTATATGTAGATTGTAGATGCTGTATATTAGCGTCATAGCCAATAGGTGCCAGACATATTGTGCGGGAATCAAATGGAAAAGGTGCAGAAGAACAATACCCCCTATATTGCTGAGAAAAGCCCACGCATAGGAAAGAAACATTAGTTGGAACATGCTTTTCTGAGGCGTAAGATAAACTAACGTGGAGCCTCCGATGAAGTCGGATAGAACCTGTAGCAGCGTGAGACCCAGTATGACTAAGGCGATGGTGCCCGTTCCTTCTGATCCAAATACCCGGGCATTGAGTATCACCACCACGAACATGATGAGTGTGGAGAATATCCGGGTGAAGAAGGTGCTTAAAATTTTATCGGTCATTGCTGTAAAGGGCTTGCAAAAGTACAAAAAAAGATCTTGGATGTGAGTAAAATGAAGGAAAACGCTCCGATTTATCTTTAATTATGTGATAGGTGAAGGTGCGTACGTTCTGCAATAGATATAAAAGTAGGGTGATTGCTTCTTGTAAGATATTGAGAAATAGTCTTTTTTGAAAAATATCCAATATGTTTTGCACATATGAAAAAAAAGTGTATTTTTGCACCGTCTTAATGACATACCAAATGGCGGCTGTAGTTCAGTTGGTAGAGCAACGGATTGTGGTTCCGTGTGTCGTGGGTTCGAGTCCCATCAACCGCCCTTCAAAACAGCATCTTATAGGTGCTGTTTTTTTGTTGTCTATTGGCCTCAAACATAGAAGGCGCTTTATTTGGGATTTTCAATGGAGCAGCTATTGCTGGAATTATGATTTGCAATGATATAAAAAGACATACTTTATATAATAATGTAACAGTATTGACGTTATTCAATGGTTTATTAAATTGACGAAGCAATGAAGACTTTGAAATTGGTTTCTGAAATGACAGTGTACGAGAATCGTGGCGAAGTTCCTGAGGACATCGCGCAACTTATTGTACAGGCTGAGGCTGCCGCTAGGAAAGCATACGCCCCTTATTCCCGTTTTCATGTCGGAGCAGCCATCCTTTTGAATAACGGACAGGTGGTGACTGGCAGCAATCAGGAAAACGCCGTTTATCCGTGCGGACTTTGCGCAGAACGAGCCACGGCGTTTTCAGCATCCGCCCAATATCCTGAGGTGCCGTTCAACCGCATTGTCGTTACAGCCATCAATCCTGTGTCTCCATTGAAAGAACCAGTCTCTCCTTGTGGCAGTTGCCGCCAGGTTCTGTTTGAGTATGAGCAGAAGTTTAATCAGCCTATTGAGGTCATCCTTTCAGGTGAGGAAGGACCTGTCTATCATTTCAAATGTGTGGCCGATTTGTTGCCTTATACTTTTCATGCCGGCTTCCTCCCATAGGAACGTATGTTGATAACTTTGTGAATAGCATTTCCGAAAAGAACGTTTTTTTATAGATATTTGCGATCCCAATTTTTGAACCCAAAAGAACGTTTATTTTATGGAAAACAAGCCAGTTACAGAAAATCGGGCCGCTAAGGCGTTGTCGTATAACCGCATGGAGAATGTGATGGGGGCTACCGGCAAGGTAATCCCGCAAGCCGTGGATTTTGAAGCGGCCGTTTTAGGTGCCTTGATGATAGACGACAATGCTGTCAGCACTATTTTGGATTTCTTGGCTGCCAAAATGTTCTATGTTGAAGCACACCAGCATATCTTTCAAGCGATTGAACGTTTGTTTATGCTTTCTCAGCCAATAGATCTGCTTACGGTTACCAACCAACTCAAAAAAGAAAAAATGTTGGATGTAGTGGGCGGCGCTTCTTACTTGGCTTCACTAACCAACCGTGTTACTTCTTCTGCTAATATTGAGTATCATGCCCGCGTGGTGATGGAAAAATTCGTGGTGCGCGAGCTGATTCACAACTGTAATGAGATAATAACAGATTCATACGATGAATCCAACGACGTGCTTGATCTTTTGGATAAGGCGGAGTCAAAAATTTTTAATATTGTTGAAAATAACTTCAAACGTGATAGCAAATTACTCCACCAAGTGGTGAAGTCGGCTTTGGAGAATTTGGATGATATGCGTCAGAATGCCGATCAATTGCAGGGCGTTCCATGCGGTATCCGCCGGTTGGATGAGAAAACAGGTGGATGGCAGAAATCAGATCTCATCATCTGCGCCGGTCGTCCGGGCATGGGTAAGACCTCCTTTGTGCTCTCTATCGCCCGAAATGCAGCATTGGATGCCAATATGCCGGTAGCCTTTTTCTCCCTTGAAATGTCTGCCACTCAGTTGGTACACAGATTGTTTTCCATTGAATCGGGCATTCCTTCAGATCATATTTCCAAGGGAAACCTTAGTGAAGACGAATGGATTAAATTGATGGACAGTATTGGCAAACTGGAAAGTTCCAATTTGATAATCGACGATACGCCTGCTTTGTCGGTGTTCGACCTCCGTGCCAAATGTCGTCGTTTGAAGCATAAACATGATATTCAGTTGATTATTATTGACTATTTGCAGCTGATGCAGGGTGATGCGGATGCTTCTTCCAAAAAAAGTGGCAATCGAGAACAGGAAATCAGTTTTATTTCAAGATCTTTAAAGGCACTGGCCAAGGAACTCAATGTCCCAGTCATTGCTTTGTCTCAGCTGAGTCGTGCTGTGGAAACTCGTGGAGGAAACAAACGCCCGATGTTGTCCGACTTGCGTGAGTCTGGTTCTATTGAACAGGATGCCGATATGGTGCTGTTCCTGTATCGTCCCGAATACTACCACATGGATACGTTTGAAGATGGTACTCCTTCTGCCGGTTTGGCGGAAGTGATGTTTGAAAAGAACCGTCATGGAAGCACGGGAAACGAAAGGGTTCGTTTCATCAGCCGTTATACAAAATTTGCCGATTTGGAACAAGAGTATTTTGAAGGTGAAAATACGACGTTCTCTGCTGACGATCAGGGAAATGCGATGATGCCCAACATGCTTGCATCCATGATTCGTCCCAACCAGAACTTTGATATCTTGGAAAGTAGTATGAATGACGATGCGCCTGTTCAGTCGGAACCAACGCTGAATGACGATTTACCGTATTAAGATGCTATGATAGTGCCATTTGTCGTAGGGCTTCCCAAATGACAATGCCAGCGGCAATAGTGACATTCAAAGAATGCTTGGTGCCAAATTGCGGAATCTCCAGCGCCGCATCGCAAATGGGCAACAGACGGTCATCCACACCGAACACTTCGTTGCCAACGATTAAGGCCACTTTTTTATGCCCTTTAAAAGAGAATTGATCTAATTTTTCGGAATGATCCACTTGCTCAACGACAAAGATGGAATAGCCGTCTTTTTTTAGTTTTTCAACGAGTTCAACAACATCTTGCACATATTCCCAGGCAACGCTTTCGGTGGCACCTAAGGCCGTTTTGGCAATATCCTTGTGCGGCGGACAGGCGGTGATCCCGCATAGATAGAGCTTTTCTACATTGAAAGCATCACATGTCCGGAAAACCGATCCGACGTTGTTCATGCTTCGAATGCTGTCTAAAATGACGATGATGGGAGCTTTCTCTTGATTCTTGTATTCTTCTGTGGAAACACGATTGAGTTCCTCCATGGATAATTTCTTCATTG
>JAZRYC010000056.1:0-5418 GCA_045600525.1 Bacteroidales bacterium | reverse complement strand
TGTCACCACCATCAGTTCACCATCCTTATTCTCGCACAATGCCCGATAGGTCTCCCGACGCTCAGGTTTCATAAGATAGGGATGATACACCGTTCCGTTAATAATTACCAAAGCCTGTTCGTAACCACAAAAGACGGTGGTATCTTTCAACTTTTCCTGATATACATTCTTGGGATAGAAGTCCCAATGTCCATCCTTATAATAGATAAAGCCGCCAGAGTTGGCCTTACATTCATATCCATGGTGATATTCTCCGTGACACACAAAATCGCCGGCAATATTCTTATAGTAAAAAGAATCCACAATCTTTCCCGTAAAAGCGGCTTCCGCACAAAACAGGATTTCATTATCTAACGTATCCGGGCGCACGCCACTGACAATGTCAATATGGTATTGGTCTGGTTTATAAAAATACAGATGCTGAGTGGAATCCAACGTTGCCGACATCGGTTGGGGAAGGGTATCGTCTACCGCACACGCTCTACAGCCGACCGCCATCACGGACATCAGAACAACAAATATATAGGGAGAAACTGACAGCAACTTCATATGACAAGATTTTTACAACTTTTCCCAACGAAAAAATTTCAATGTTATTGCAAAAAGAACCACCAACACAAAAAAACGACATATGAATTTAGTACTTTTGCCCCGCTTAATTTTATTCCAATGAATGGGCATTTTTCACAAAACATTTCAGCGAAACAACGCAAAATCATTATCATCGCAGGCAGTTTTCTAATCATTGCATTGAGTGTCATTTACCTGCTGATTCCGATTTTTGCGAAGCAAGTCATTGAAAGGAAAATCAAACATATTGAGCAAGAGCGGCAGATGGATATCGATTTCGACCAGCTCAAGATTGCCCATTTTTTGATATTCGGAAATTTCGACATCCATCTTAAAAATCTTTCCATTCATGATCGAAAATCGCAGGAACCATTTCTTCAGACGGACAAACTACGCACCAAGGTACAAGTATTGAAGGGATTCAAAAGGACTCTCATCGTTAAAGACTTAGAAGTCAACCTAATGAGCATCCACGCGATAAAGCAAAACGGGCGTTGCAATTACACGTTCCTTAAGAGCAAGGGCGAAGGGGCTTCCGATACGCACAACTACCAAAAGAGCATCAACCATCTATTGGGGAAAATGAGTGACTTCTATCCCGCCCACATGAAAATCGACCGGTTCTCCATTGCCACAGATTTTGATTCCTCACATGTTCACTATGATATAACCAATCTGGCCATTAGAAACGGGAAGGGCGCGGGCAGGGCGGTCATTCAAGAGCAAGGTTCCGCATCAGAATCCTGGAAACTCACCTGTGCCTATGATAGGAAAAAACGTCAATACAGCGGCTCACTCGTTCGGGACGGAGGGGTCAATACGTTAGGAGCCATTCCTTTTCTTCGCATCTTTGAAGAATTAGACGTCAAATTGCATGATGTGCAAGGAAGGTTTACTATCCTCAAATCGGACAAAAAGCGCACCATTTGCGCACTTTCGGGAAGCATCCATGGTTTGCAATGCCAACACCACTACCTTGCCGACATTCCCGTGCGCATTGACTCCGTCGGTGCCGACCTTGATATTTCCGTATTGGCCAAATCCATCGTGTTGGATTCCACTTCGATAATTAGGCTCAATCGTGCCACCCTGCACCCATTTATTCGATTTTCTAACGACAAGAGCAAACACATCCTATTCAAAATCAATGAAAAGGACCGCGATGCAGAGTCCCTATTCACTTCCCTACCCTCCGATCTCTTCCAAGTTCTTCCCAATATGACGTTTGCAGGCAAAATGGACTTCAACTGCCTATTTGACTGTGACTTTTGGAATCTAGACAGTTTGAAATTCGATTTCAACCTGATAAACAAGCAACGCTCCCTGCATATTACTGAAGGATTGGGCGAAATCACCCGATTCAATGATTCCTTCGAATACACTTTCTATGACCACGGAGAGCCCATCCGCACGCTCATCGTCGGTCCTGAAAATCCTTATTTCTGTCCTTCCTACGCCATCCCAGACATCCTGAAGCAGGCTATATTGGCATCCGAAGATGGTGCCTTCTTTGTGCACAACGGATTCAGCAAATCAGCCATGCGGCAAGCCATTGTAGACGACTTCAAGGCGGGAAAGATGCGAAGGGGAGGCAGTACCATCACCATGCAGTTAGTCAAGAATCTATTTCTAAGTCGAAAGAAAGTACTCACCCGAAAATTTGAAGAGATGCTTCTTGTTTGGATGATTGAAGACCAGCACCTCATCAGCAAGGATCGCATGTTTGAAATCTACGTAAATATCATAGAATGGGCCCCCGGCGTCATCGGCATCGGCGAGGCTGCCGAATTCTATTTCCATAAGCAGCCCCATGAGCTAACCATACCGGAATGCATATACTTGGCCACCCTCATCCGCGCACCCAAGCACTATGCAGGCACCCTTAATCCAGACGGAACACTCACCGATGTTAAACGTTCCGAATTGGAATTTGTAGCCGACCGCATGGTCATTCGCGAATTCATGACGGAAGGGCAAAGGGCAACTTTTGATGCCAATATAAGGACCGTCATTCGGAGAGAATCGTCAGAATAAAGAAGCCTCCATTCCTTTAATCTGGCACAGCGTAGCAAATTATTTTTGTAACCTTTTCGTATTTTTGCTTCCTTTATTTTTGATAAAAAAATAATGAACCAAGAGGCATTTTGGGAAAGGCAGTACGAACAGAACATCGACCGGATGGTCGGAGTGTGCTATCGCTATGTGGCCAACCTGCCATTGGCCGAGGACCTGGCGCACAGCGCCTTCCTCAAGGCCATTGAGAAGTCGGACACCTACCACGCCACTGGGAAGTTCGGAAACTGGCTGATGAAGAACAGCCCTGTTGTTTCCCTTCCTATAAAAGAATCCGAGTCCACGGAGACAGAGAAGATTGTGGTCACGAAAGTCGTTCCCGTCCGCGAAACCACAATCATTCGAGACACCATCACCCGACGCGACACGGTATGGGTGCCATAATCTTGTAACCGTTCATCGCCATCCCGAAATTAATCTGTATTTTTGCGCCCTTAAAAAAACGAACTATGACACAGCTTAGTGACAAAGACCATAATGCTCAGATGGAGGATATGAGGAAATACGATGAAGAGATGCCTTCGGTAGGGATATTCTGGTATGATCCTAAAGAGAACCTGTTTTTCGGAGTCTGCAAACAACAGGTGACGCCTAAAATGGTTGAAGAGGCAGCGGACAACGGTTTGCCTTTTATCAACTTTCCACACCTTCATCGCCAAATATGGGCGAAAGAATTTTTCCACGCTCAAGCTACTGGTGAGCCTTCAAAATTTTCCGGTGACTACACGCAGGTTCCCAGAGGTCGGGTTGCTTGGAACATTAATAAATTCGTTGTCTTTGTTGGGAAATGGGCCGAAGACATCCAGCCAGAGCTGACCGCCCTTATTGAGCAGCACTTCCACCTACCCTATTTTGAGTTTATTTACGACTACCACTGGGATCTGGGGCACGGTTGGTCTGGCGACTTATAATAATGCCCCTTTACACCTCACATTACGAAATTCACAGATGTCTGATGATGAATTACCTCATCATCTTGGGCTAACTCATCCTCAGCGGCATTATCTCTGTACCATTCCCCGAATTATTTCCAGATGGTTCTTTAAAGGGAGTATTCTACATCATTATTGCCTCCTCCATTGTGTTGTGGTCATGCTGTTTGAGAGTAATCTATTTTTACGAAAACCACCTTGTCCTCTATTATCCGCTGAGGCTGTTTGCCAGAAAAAGGACATTTTGTCTTTATGCGTCTTAATTAGAGAAATTTGTGAAAGCACGCCGCAGGCGGAAATTCGTGCCCATTCGTGCTAATTCGTGGGAAAGATAAGATTAGAAGTATTGAAAAAGAAAATGGAAGAGAAAAAAAACAGCCCATCCTCACGGACGGGCTGTTCGACTACTATATTATAATGTATAATAGATTATGCGTTTTTGATAGCGGCCTGAGCTGCGGCGAGGCGAGCAACAGGAACGCGGAACGGTGAGCAGGAAACGTAGGTCATACCTGTCTTGTAGAAGAATTCTACAGATGCAGGATCACCACCGTGTTCGCCGCAAACACCGACTTTCAACTTGGCGTTGACGGAGCGACCGCCTTCAACACCTCTGCGAACCAATTGGCCGACACCGGCTTGATCCAAAGTCTTAAACGGGTCAGCAGGGATGATTTTTTGATCGATGTAGGTGTGGATGATTTCGTTCACGTCATCGCGGGAGAAGCCAAGGGTCATTTGTGTCAGGTCGTTGGTACCGAAGGAGAAGAATTGAGCCACTTCAGCGATTTCAGCAGCCATCAAAGTAGCGCGCGGGATTTCAATCATCGTACCATAGAGGTAGCTGATCTTGACACCGAACTTAGCTTCGATTTCAGCTTGTACGCGGTCAGCGATAGCTTTCTGATGTTTCAATTCCTTAACATCGATGGTCAGCGGAACCATAATTTCCAAATGCGGGTCGAAACCTTCGTTCATCAACTCAGCGGTTGCTTGGAACAAAGCGCGGAATTGGGTTTCGGAGATTTCCGGATAAACGATGCCCAGACGAGCGCCACGGAGACCCATCATCGGGTTAACTTCGTGCAATGCGTCGATTTTCTTCTTGATTTCTTCGTAGGTCATGCCTCTTTCGGCAGCCTTTTCGCGTTGTTTTTCTTCAGTTTGAGGAACGAATTCATGCAATGGAGGATCCATCAAACGGAAGGTGAGCGGTTTGCCGTCCAAAACCTTCAAAGTTCCCTTAGCAGCTTCGCGGATGTCGGCTTCGAGGTCGTTCAGACAAGCGATGCGGTCTTCCTTCGTGCTGCAGAGAATCATATTACGGAGTTTTTCAAGCGGTTTAGCACCGTTCTTGCCGTAGAACATGTGTTCGATACGGAACAAGCCGATACCTTCAGCGCCGAAGTTGACAGCGTTTTGTGCATCTTCTGGAGTATCAGCGTTGGTACGAACGCCCATACCTTGATATTTAGCCACTATAGCCATAAATTCTTGGAAGCGAGGATTTTCAGAAGAATCAATCATCTTAATAGCTTCTGCATATACATAACCCTTAGCGCCGTTCAATGCGAGGGTGTCGCCTTCTTTGAAGATCTTACCATCAATGGTAACAGTGCGAGCGTCCATATCGATTTTAACGGCGTCGCAACCTACGATACAGCATTTACCCCAACCACGAGCCACGAGAGCAGCGTGAGAAGTCATACCGCCACGTGCGGTGAGGATACCATCTGCGGAGCGCATACCTTCAACGTCTTCCGGGTTGGTTTCTTCACGAACGAGAATGTTTTTGATTTTCTTTGCTGTATATTCTTTAGAAGTTTCGCTATCGAGAGCGATT
>JAZRYC010000055.1:0-9315 GCA_045600525.1 Bacteroidales bacterium | reverse complement strand
AATTTATTTTAAGTTTTCTGAGCTCCTCATCACTGAGCCCGTAGGCATCCTTACCCTTGTCAAGGCAGGCTTGAAATCCCGACAGGTCATTCAGCCCTTTGTAACATTGTAGTTCTCCATACCAGAGGTCCCAAATCAGAGGCATGGCTTCTCCCGCCGTCTGAAAGCAGGTGAGGGCGTCTTTGTACTGTTTGTTCTGCAGTTTGGCATTTCCGTAAAAAAGAAGGTAGATGGGGTCATCTCCGGTGTGGGGGATGAGTGCGTTAATAGTAGTTTCGGTCTCATCAATCATCCCTTCGTTGGAATAGTATAGTAGTTTGTGGAGCAATTCATATCGCTTGTCGATTTCTCCTTGAATGCCTTCCATACGGGAAATGAAGCTCTTGGGATTGTCTTTATAAAGGTTGGCGAGATACAACTGGTAATATAGGGCGTAATCTTTGATGCCGTCCTTATGCTCGGTGAGAATCTTCAGTGCTTCGCGACTGTTGCCGGACTTGGTAAGATCTTCAGCTTTTAACAGCCATTGTACTTCATCGTTGGGGTTGGTCTGTAGCATCAAATTATAAAGCATGCTGCTTTCAATGTTTTTGGAAAGGCTGCATCCCGTGTTATAAATGAAACCGTCTTCAATGAGCATTTGGCCACCGGAAGTGTCTACTACGAAATCACAGAAGTTTACGTTGTAGTTGTCGTATGAACGAAATACGATGTGGTGCTCGCCCTCGTCCTCATAGTATTTGACAAAGTGAAAGTCGCCGCCGTTGTTTACGGCGGTAACGAATTGCCCTCCGATACGCAGGCATTTGTCAAAGAACGGCTGTGCGCCGTCCACATCGAAACCACTATAGACAATGGAATTTTCAGAAACTAATTCACGGATATGCTTGGCATCAAAAACGTCGTCAATGGCTTCTGCATGCCCAAGAACGATCCCGTCTGCGATTTTTTTTGCGAAGGAGCAAACTGTCTCTTTGTTTAGCTCAACACGGCTTTCCTGCTGCTCATCTCTACTGCTCTTAGGACGGCATCCGGTGGTGAAGATGAGTCCCAGTAGCAGGACTGCCATGACGATTTTATTCGGCAACTTATTCATAATGGTGACTTTTATTTCTTGTTGATGATGGAAATATAGGAGTAGATGGGGTAGTGGTCAGATACGTTGAGTTCTGTACAGACGGTGTGGCCGAAATCATTGTATTGCCGATCATGAAGAATATAGTCGATACGATAGGCGGGGAACGCGTCGCCCACATAGGTGGTACCCTTTCCCTTCCCGCTGCTGCGGAAGGTGTCTTTGAATCCATGGGCTATTTTGTGGTAGCTGAAAGAGGCGGGGGAGTCGTTGAAATCGCCGCAAACCACCACGGGATGTTCGCAGGAGTCGATGTCGGCGCGCACACATTTGGCCTGGTGCTGCCGTTGGACGAAGGCATCCGTGATTTTGTTGTAGAGCCTTTTGGCTTTTTGGTCAAATTCGGGATCGCTCATATCATTGTTGAGCATGGCCTTTCCTGTGGCATAATCTTCGCTGACGAGTTTCATAGAGCTGAGGTGGACGTTGTAGATGCGCAAGGTGTCGCCGTTGTAGCGGATGTCCACCCACATGGACTTGTTGGCGGAACTGTCGCCAGTTTGCACAATGCCGCTGTTAATGATGCGGTATCGGCTGAAAATGGCCAGCCCGTACTGATAGCCACGCGGGTTGCTGAGGGGAAGATATAGCTTATAGGTTCGGTTGTTGTCGGGGAAATTCAGGGCCTTTAAAATCTCTTGCGTGGTATTGAATCCGAGTTTTTCCGATTTGTCAAAGAAATATTCTTGTATGCAGAGAATGTCAGGTTCCTCTTTGTGCAGAAAGTTCGTCACCTTCTTGTTGATGTCTTTGCGATGGTCGTCATACATGTTGAACATGCGTGCGTTATAACTCATGACCTTGATGCAGTTGGCGCAGGTTTCCGGCTTTTCCTGTGCGCGGAGTTGGAAGTGCTGGTCGATATTGTTTACATTTAAAAGAAGGAATACGGTGGGTAATAGCGCCCATCGATAATCTAGGAAGAGCCATAAGATTAGAAATCCGAGGTTCACTATGAGAATGTACGGGAAGAGGAGCCCGCAATAGGCTATGAGGTGTGAGAAGGTGGGTGGGGTGATCCTGGCTAGAAAGGAAAAGAATAGGGCAATCGCGGCAATGGCCGTGGCGAAAACCAATATGACTTTTCCTGTGTTTTTTAAGAAAGCGAGTTTTTTCTTGGCCATTATTTCTGTGATTGTTTGAAGAGGAATTCTTTTTCTTCCTGGGTGAGTGCGTCGTATCCTTTTTGCGAGATTTTATCTAAAATAGCGTCCACTTGATGCTTCTCGTATGTCTTTCGCTCGTTGTAATCCTCATCTGAGAGAGGACGGCCGCTCTCTTGTGATACATAGTATTTGTCTCTTTTGTCGCGGCGGATTCTAAAAGTCCGACTGCCGTTCCCGAAGCCACCTCTTTCGCCTTTACGCCATAGGAGGATTACGATGATTCCGAAGATCATACCTCCCAAGTGGGCAAAGTGCGCAACCCCGTCGCCCGCGCCGGCCACGCCATATAACAACTCGATGCCGCCATAGATGAGAACCAACCATTTGGCCTTGATGGGCAGAAGAAAATAGATGTATATGAGGTTGTTGGGAAACAGCATGCCGAAGGCTAAAAGTACGCCGAAAACCGCTCCTGAGGCTCCGATGATATTGAAACTGTTGAGGAATGTCGCCTTCGCATTGGCGGTTACGACTACGATGTCGTTAAGGCTGTCCGGATTCTGCTGAAGGTAAAGGAGGTTGTTCTGCAGCATCTCGGAGAAATGGATGTCCTTGTTGTTCTCCACTAAATAGCGGTAGGTGTCCATGGAAGGGTTATCCAGAAATTGGTTGAGCAGGGACAGCATGGGGTGTATCTGGAAATAGGTGATGAGGTAGTGGGTGAGTGCGGCACCAATGCCGGTGATGAAAAAATAGATGAGAAATCTTTTGGTGCCCCAGTAGTTTTCAACGGCAGCACCAAACATCCAGAGCGCGAACATGTTGAAGAATAAATGCCCGAAATTGGCGTGCATGAACATGTAGGTGATGAACTGCCACGCATGGAAATCCGAGGCAGCCGCATAATGCAAACCCAGCCATCGGTCTAAATCACAGGTCCCCGTGGCGTGAAATACAATGGTGGCGAGAAATACCAATACGTTGATGATGAGTAGGTTCTTGACCCCTGTGGGCAATATGTTGAAACCGCCCATTCGGATTTGATTGTCCATGTCTTGCAGGTGTGTTTGTGTATGTTTCCCCTATTGATTAGAGGGTGATTTTTTAGCGTGCAAAAGTACGAAAAATCAATACATCTTCTGTAACTTTTCTTATCTTTGCAACCATGTTTTATACAATCTCTCTTCCGGAATGTAAAAGTATTGTGATCAGGAAGTTGGTGAACCATTTTGCAATTTGCCGCGAGGTGCTCCCAATACCCGCTGACGCTTGTAATGATGTGCGCGTTACCCACCGCGCCCTCACCTTGGTCGCACGGGAATATGGCCGGGGTGGTGTCGTGGACGTGGAAGACTGTGGGGCTGCCTACCGCTTTTTGATGGCATTGCTTGCTGTGACGCCAGGAAATTGGCTCCTGACAGGAGGTGAACGACTCCTTCAACGCCCCGTGCAGGAACTGGTTGTGGCGCTTACTTCCATGGATGCCGTTATTTGCCCTGTGTGCGACGGCTGGAAAATTGACGGTCGTGCGTTGCGTGCAGAGCGCCTTTCGGTGAACTGCGCCCGCTCTAGTCAGTTTGCTTCGGCTTTGCTGCTGATCGCCCAACCGATAGGGCTTCGCAAACTTTGTCTGGAGGTTGAGACGACTCCTTCTATTCCCTATATCCAATTGACAAGGATGTGTATTCCAACAAATGTGGAGATTCCGGGCCTGCCTTCTCCGGGTTGTGATTTGGGACGTTTGGGCGATTGGAGTGCTGCCGCGTTTTGGTATGTGAAAGCATTGCTTCATCCGGAACATACCTATGAGTTGAATGATTTGTCACTTCATTCGGCCCAGGGAGATGCGGTGCTGGCGGAGTGGATGCGCGTGTGGGGCGTGGAAAGTGTTGAAACTTCGCGGGGCGTGCGTGTTATGTGTAAGCCGACGCAAACATTGCGACTGCCGGTTTTATTGGATGTTGCCGATCATTTGGATTTGGTGCCCGTTTTGGCAGCTATGGCTTGTACGTGCCAATTGGATGTGGTATTTGCCCATGTGCAAAATCTTGTTTATAAGGAATCCAATCGTCTTCAATGCCTTATGGAACAACTCTCGCCGTTTGCTGAAATCCTTGAGGTGGGAGAGGATCATCTGCATGTGCTAGGTGCCCCGCGCACACAATGGCCCCAACCTCCGTTTAAATTCTCCTCCTGTCATGATCATCGACTGGCGATGGCGTTCCTGCTTTTTGAGGAAGATGCGGTGATTGATGAGGTGGACTGTCTGCGGAAATCCTATCCACAACTACTTGGGATGCTTCCCCTTTAGCGACCTAATGCGTTTTGAATGCGGCGGAGCGCTTCTTCAACATTGGCGCGCGGCGTGCCGATGTTCATACGCATGAACCCTTCTCCTTCCGCACCGAAATCCAGTCCGCTGTTGAAACCGACTTTTGCTTTGTGGAGTAGAAAATCCACCAAGTCTTTGTGCGCCATCCCTAATTCCCGGAAGTCGAGCCAGAGCAGGAAGGAGGCCTGAGGACGCATCATCTTGATTGACGGCAGGTTCTCTTTTAGAAATGATTCGACAAAATCCACATTCCCTTGTAGATAGTCTAATAGTTGCAGTCGCCATTCTTCGCCATGGGAAAATGCGGCATCAGCGGCTACGTAGGCGAACAGGGAGCCTAACGATAACTCGTTGGCGTCCAAAAATCCGAAGAACTGTTTCTTTATGTTGGGGTCGGGTACGTAGCATACGGAGGATGCTAATCCCGCCATATTGAAGGTCTTGCTCGGCGCAATGAAAGTGATGGAGTTGTGGAAAGCATCATCGGAAACGGTGGAAAAGGAGGTGTGCTTATTGCCCGGGAGTGTTAGGTCGGCATGAATCTCATCGGCGATGACAAGCACATTTTGTCGCTTGCAGATGGCCGCCACCTCTTGCAATTCCTCTTTGGTCCACACTCTTCCTCCGGGGTTGTGCGGATTGGCGAGAATCATCACCCTGCAGCCCTTGGCTTTCTCTTCCAAATCGTTGAAGTCAAAGGTGAACTGACCGTTTTCCGTCTTGAGCGGACTGCTCACGAACACACGACCGCTGCGGTGCGGTACGTTGATGAACGGCGGATATACGGGGGTGGTAATCAGCACTCTGTCGCCAGGTTGGGTGAACGTCTGCAGCACAAAGGCGATGCCTTGCACGATGCCGGGAATGAAGTGCATATTCTTCCATTTGGTTTCGATGCCGTAATGCTTCTGCAGCCAGTTGATGACGGCGCAGATGTAGTGTTCGGAAGAGAATGTGTAGCCCAGAACTTCATGTTGGCATCTTTCGCGTACGGCTTTCATAATGCAGTCGGGCGTGCGGAAGTCCATGTCTGCCACCCACATCGGGAGCAAGTCTTCGGTGCCGAAGACATCTTTTATCATATCGTGTTTCACGCAGCTCGTGCCGCGTCGGTCAATAATTTCGTCAAAATTGTATGAGGTCATGATGATGTGAAATTGAGGCGGCAAAGGTACAAATAAATTGAGAAGTGAGAGAGGGCGTTGTAGGGACGCAATTCATTGCGTCCGAAGAGAAGGTGAGGATGTCCGTTATCATGTAGGGACGCAATTCATTGCGTCCGAAATGGCTAATGGCAGCCAACGTTCAAAGTCAATGTCAAAGTTTCAGGTTTCAAGTTTCAGGTTTCAAGTTTCAGGTTTATTCACTTTGTTCATACTCTCCTTGCAGCTCGGCAAAGCCAAACAAGTTGTGTCTTTGCTCTCGCTTGCTGCGTCGAGGCAGGTTTCAAGCGAGGAGAATCCCAAAAGTCAATGTCAATGTTAATAGTCAAAGTATAAGATACTTCGAACTGTGATTTTTTTTCGTACCTTTGTGGCCGTTTTTTGGTGAACTTAATTTATTGATTATGCAGACAAAGATAGCTATTTTAGGTTATGGCAATATCGGTCGCGCTGTCGAACAAGCCGTGCTGGCTTCTGAAGATATGCAATTGACAGGCATTTACCATCATAATGACGATTTTGATCGGATTGATGCGGACGTGGTGGCCCTTTGCATGCCCACGCGCGAAGTTCCGGGCTTTGCCGAGCAAATGCTCCAACGCGGCATCTGCACCGTCGATAGTTTCGACATCCACGGACAGATTTATGACCTCCGTGCCAGACTGATGCCTGTTGCGAAGCTAAAACAAGCTGTGAGCGTGATTGCCGCCGGCTGGGACCCCGGCTCCGATTCTGTCATTCGCGCCCTGCTGATGGCAATGGCTCCGAAGGGTATTACATATACCAACTTCGGACCAGGTCGCAGTATGGGCCATACGGTGGCTGTGAAGGCCATATCCGGCGTGAAGGACGCCCTATCTATGACCATCCCGTTAGGCACGAGCATCCACCGCCGTATGGTCTATGTGGAATTGGAAGAGGGAGCCGATTTTAAAACCGTGGAGCAGGCTATTCTGCACGATGATTACTTTATTCACGATGAGACCCACGTGGTGCAAGTCCCTTCCGTAGATGCTTTAAACAATGTGGCACACGGCGTGAACCTCGTTCGCTCAGGCGTGAGTGGCACAACGCATAATCAACGTTTTGAATTCAATATGGAAATCAATAATCCTGCGCTTACGGGACAAGTGCTCGTTTCCTGCGCGCGTGCCGCCGTACGTATGCGCAACGAACAACGCTTCGGTGCCTACACGATGATCGAAATTCCACCCATCTACTTGTTGCCGGGCGATGAGGAACAATTGATTAGGGGGCTGGTGTAGGAAGTAAATTAAGCAATTAATAAGTTAATTCATAAATCTATTGTTATGAAAAAATATATTTTTACATTGATGTCAGCGCTTACGATTTTTTCAATGATTCTGGTCTCCTGTGAACCAGAAGTGATTGTTCCCGAAGAGGGAAATACTGAATTTGAAGAGGAAGAAGTTGATCAAAATGTTTCCGAATTGATAGGTGTTTATGATTTGGTGATGGAGTATGACAGCGTTACGGCTGACGATGGGACCTGGTTTGACAACGATTTTTATGAGCGAGTAACGGGCAAAACCAATCCGGACCAATATGGTTATCTTACTATTGCAGAAGGTGAGAATGGGAAACTCAATGTTACAGCAACATTTGTTTCGTCAGATACCAATGAGGAACGCCTTTTCTTCTCTACAACAGCTACTGAAACGGACGGTGTGTTGGTCTTGGATCCATGCTCCAGCAATTATTATCAGGCATCAATGGGTGAGGACATCTATTTCACGTTCCATGCTTTCGCCAATAATATGCTCCAGTTGTACTTTAAGAGCATATATACAATCCATCTTGGCTACGACTATTCGTATCTTACTTCTTACCACTGTACGAAGCGAGTCGCCCAAGACTAGCAGCTGAAGACCGAAGTCGATGAAAATATGGAGGCAAACGACATAGGACGTCAGCGGTTGGCTCGTTTGGAGGATCACGATCGTGAGGTGCTCAAGACGGATATGAGTCCGGCGAAAACGTGCTTTTACATTGGCGTGGCATTGAGTGTGGCCTTTTTCCTGTTGGCTGTCTTTCTTTTCGATAAATACTGGCTGGGCCTGGTCGGGGCGGTACTGCTGGCCGGCGGCGGACGATGCATTGATTATCTCTCCAATAGGGATCTCCGACGTGATTTGGCAGAAGATGAGAAGATTATCACAATCCGCAAGATTGAAAAGTTGGAGGTCAATCCGAAGACGGGAACTTTTGTGGGCGGCCCTTTATCGGCCAGCGACAGAAGTGTGCACGACCTCTATCAGGCGGGCTATTTTGTGAAGATTGGCAATTTGTGGTATCCGGTGCGCAAAGAGGAGTTTGAAGCGATGCAGGGCGCCGAGGTTTGCGAGGTACACACCGCACAGTACAGTCACACGTTCCTGGACTGCACAGCGGTAAAAAAATAGTCAATGATTGTCGCTTTACGCGGTGAACCATTGACTATTGTTTCGTTCTCTCTTACTGATTTTTAGTTACGCACGCATCGTACGGAGCAGCCAACGTATTTAGGCAGGGTTGAAGCGGACCCGAATATGACTTCGTAATTGACCTTTAGACAACGGTAGTAGGCCGTCCCCAAATCTTGCTCGGTGGAACTCCAGAAACTGGCGTATTCGCGAAAATGGTTGTATTCGTTAATCCCAAAGTATTCCCCGGCGGGTAGTGCGGAAAACCCAGTGACGTTATTTTGCTCAGCTTTATATCCAACCGAACATTTGAAAGGGCTTTCCTGCCACTCGTTGGCCGATGCCAATGCTTTGGCGAGGTTCCTCTTGTCGTTTCCGCATACGTATTCACTTTGGCTGCCGATGAAATCCGTTAGCTGTGTCCATTCGGCATCGTTTGGTACGTGCCAGCCTGTTGGACATATATCTTGTGCCTCTTTGGTTTTTTTGGAAAAACCATGAATGCTGTTTGTTACAGCCTGCCAGTTGTATAGATATCCATATGTGGCGGTAAACTTATCATCATTGTTTATCAAATAGCGGGTAGGATATTCGATGACTGCGTCGGCATATAATGGAATGGGGGTTCCATCGCTGTAGTGGGTGGTTCTAAGGTTTTCTTTCGTCCAGCATTGTTTGCCAATTTGCACGGTGTTGTACTTGTTTCCGTCGTAGTCGGTGATTTGAGATTCGCCGCAAATGAACTTAGAATCGGATGAGGAAGAATTCAAAAGGGTGCCCCCTTGTGCAAATGCACTGGAAATAAGGGCAGTTGCAAGAATGGATAAAAAGAAAAAATTTTTCATAACAGTTGTATTAAGGGGTGACTAATCTCAAAGTTGAGTTCGCAAATATAAGAAATATTTGAATGAGTTAAGAAGTTAAGATGTGAAGATTAGTAGAGGAGTAGATTAGTAGATTAGTAGATTAGTAGAGGGGAGTCTTAGGTTTCTTTGTTGATAACTTTATTGGCTGATAAATAACGTGAGTTCGATATAAGCAACTAAAAGAGAACCAGCTGATTATCAGAGAATGCTTCTACCGATATGGATGGTTTCTTGGGGAAGAAGCAGTAGGCGGCAATGGCGGCGACCGCATTGACCATGAAGTTGCAGAG
>JAZRYC010000054.1:0-13945 GCA_045600525.1 Bacteroidales bacterium | reverse complement strand
GCTTGGTATGATTCCCTTGGCTTTGGATAAGGGTGAAGGCGCGGAAATGTGGAATTCCATGGGTATGGTGGTTGCTTGGGGTCTTACTTTCTCTACATTGGTCACTCTTGTGCTGATCCCGATTCTTTATAGCAAGGTCGCTGAGCATGCAGACAAGCGTAGAGAACGCAAAAAGGTCCGTCAGCAACGTAACAAAGAACTCGGTGTCAATTTGTCTTAGTTATTAATCCGTGGAGGTACTGCTGTCAGTGCCTCCATAAAATCCATAATCAATAAAATGAAAGCAGTTTTTATTTCCCTATATCAGGCCTTTTATGATGAAGTAATTGAGGTCTTGGATAAAAATGAAATCCGTGGGTTTACTTTTTGGAACGAGGTGCAAGGTCGTGGCTCCGATAATGGCGAACCTCACTATGGAACGCATGCGTGGCCGACGCTGAATTCTGCAGTACTCACGTTTGTCCCTGACGAGAAGGTTGAACAATTGTTGAAGGATATCCATGAACTGGACCTTTCGGCCGAGCAACAGGGGCTCCGTGCCTTTGTGTGGAATGCGGAAGAAATAACCGATAAAACATTATAGTTCGTTAAACATTTTTAGGAAAGAGCCTCATTACGCCTTAAGTATGAGGCTCTTTTTATTGTCTTTTGAGGTTATTGCATACATCTATAATGAATTAACATTATAATATTTTGTACATAATAAACAATATAACGATGGAACATTTTGTAGAAGCTGCCAAAACATTTTTTACGGATATTGTGTTTAAAAGTATTCCTAAAGTGATTATCGCTTTGCTCGTTTTGTTTTTGGGACTAAAACTCATCAAACTGCTGAACAAAGTGCTTAATAAGGCTTATCACCAGCATGAGGTGGAACCTTCGCTCCAACAATTTTTGAATTCCCTTATTGATGCGGTATTAAAAGTGCTCTTGTTCTTAACGGTGGCGGGCATAGTGGGTGTTAAGATGACCTCTTTTGTGGCTATTGTAGGTGCGGCTGGCCTGGCCATAGGAATGGCCTTGCAGGGTACGCTCCAAAACTTTGCAGGAGGCGTAATCATATTGTTGCTTAAACCTTTTAAGGTAGGCGACTTTGTTGAACAGGGAACCTATGCTGGATTTGTTGAGAATATTCAAATATTCAACACTACGTTGCGTACATACGACAACCGCCTGATTATAGTTCCCAATACGGAGTTGGCGACAAAATCATTGACCAATCACTTTAAAATGCCCGCACGACGTGTGCAAATTGATGTGGGTATTGCATATGGGGAATCCGTGGATAAGGCAAGAAAGGTCTTGTTAGACTTAGTGAAGGATGATCCTGAAATACTCAAAGAACCGAAGATTCCTATGGTTACTGTGGAAAGCTTGGGTGAAAGTGCTGTGGAAATGCGCCTGTATGTGTGGGTGCTGCCCGAAAATTACTGGCAGGTATTCTATCGCCTTAACCAGCAGGTGTATGAGACCTTCCTCAGAGAGTCAATCAAGATTCCGTTTAACCAAATGGATGTCCATATACAAAAAGATTAATAGTGCGTATTTTTGTAAAAGATATTCGTTAAAAAAAATATTTATAAACAATTGATTGTATAGAATTTTTTTCTATTTTTGCCGCCCGATTGATAGGAAAAGGGCTAAATATGTTCAATCGGCATATAAAATATTGAGAATTAGATAAATAAAAAACAAATAAAGGTAAGAAATTAAAATGAGTGCAAGCAAAAAATTAGCAGCAAATGCGCGTAAAGAAGCGAACAAAACTATCTATATGGCCCGATTAGTGGATAATCCGACCTCCCCGCGCAAAATGAGAATTATGGCAAACGTCATTCGTGGCAAGAATGTTGATTATGCAATGAACGTATTGAAATACAGCCGCCGCGAAGCAGCCGAGAAATTATTGAAGCTTTTGAAATCTGCTGTGGCTAATTGGCAGGTTAAGAACGAAGGCGCCAGATTGGAAAATGCAGATCTGTATGTGCAGACCATTATGGTGGATGGCGGCAGAATGCTGAAACGTATCCGCACCGCGCCTCAAGGTCGTGCCAACAGAATTAGAAAACGTTCTAATCACGTTACGCTGATCATTGCCGACAGAAACGCTGAGAATGTAAATAAAGAAAATATAACAACAGAAGAATCAAAAAATTAATTAATTAAGTATGGGTCAGAAAGTAAATCCGGTAGGCATACGCCTTGGTATTGTCAGAGGCTGGGATTCTAATTGGTACGGCGGCAAAAATTTCGCCAGTAAAATCGTCGAAGATGACAAAATTAGAAAGTATCTGAACGCAAAGTTCTCCAAAGCCGGTATCTCAAAAATTTTCATTGAAAGAACATTGAAATTGGTCACCGTGACCATCAGCACAGCCCGTCCGGGCCTTATTATCGGCAAGGGTGGTACGGAAGTTGACAAAGTTAAAGAAGAATTGAAGGTGATCACCAACAAGGAAATCCAGATTAACATCGTGGAAGTAAAACGCCCGGATTTGGACGCTCAGTTGGTTGCTCAGAATATTGCAAAGCAGATTGAAGGCCGTGTGGCTTACAAGAAGGCTATCAAGACCGCTGTTTCCTCTACCATGCGTGCAAACGCCGATGGTATCAAGGTTACGGCTGCCGGTCGTTTGGGCGGTGCTGAAATGGCACGTTCCGAACATTTCAAAGAAGGTCGTATTCCTTTGCACACCTTGAGAGCAGACATCGACTATGCTCAAGTGGAAGCTCATACCACCTATGGTTGCATCGGTATCAAAGTATGGATCTGTCGCGGTATCGTTTACGGAAGACGCGATCTTTTTGCTACCAATCTTGACACGAAAGACGCAAAGGGCCCTCAAAAACGTATGTTCCGCGGTCCTCGCAAAGGTGGCAACGCTCCGAGAAACAACAATAGAAACAATAATAACTAATACCGACGCCAAGATGCCGGTTTTCAATAATAATTAAAAACATTAAAAGCAATGTTACAACCGAAAAAAGTAAAATACAGACGCCCGCAAAAAGGCAGAATGAAAGATATCACCAAACGTGGTGCTGAGATTTCATTCGGCTCTTTCGCTCTGAAAACACTGGACATGTGCTGGATCAGTGCCCGTCAAATAGAAGCTGCCCGTCAGGCTATCACCCGTGAGATGAAGCGTGAAGGCCAGTTGTGGATCAGAATCTTCCCGGATCGCCCTGTAACCGCTAAGGGTTTGGGTGTTCGTATGGGTAAAGGTAAAGGTACTCCCGAGTCTTGGGCAGCACGCGTCAGCCCAGGTCGCATCCTCTTCGAAGCCGACGGCATTCCAATGGAAGTCGCTAAGGAAGCAATGAGACTTGGTGCTCAGAAATTACCCGTTCACACGAAGTTCATCGTAAGAAGAGATTATTCAGAAGAAATTTAATAGGAGGCGATATGAAACAGAAAGTTATAAACGAGCTTACCACTCCCGAAGTGAAAGAGAGATTGGCAACCGAAAAAGAGCAACTGGTGAAAATGAGACTTAACCACGCGATCTCTCCGTTGGAAAATCCTCAACTGATTAAAGAGCAACGCAGAACCATCGCAAGACTGCACACTGAGTTGCGTAAACGTGAATTAGAAAATAAATAATTATCCCACCTCATATTATGGAAAGAAACAATAGAAAAGTGAGAGAAGGTGTCGTGGTCAGCGACAAAATGGATAAGTCTATCGTCGTCTTAGTTGAACGTAAAATGAAACACCCCATCTATGGTAAGTTCCTCAAACGTTCCACGAAATTCATGGCTCACGATGAAAAGAACGACAGCCATATTGGTGATAGAGTAAGAATTATGGAAACCAGACCTTTGTCTAAGAACAAATGCTGGCGATTAGTAGAAATTATTGAAAGAGCTAAATAGTTATGATACAACAAGAATCAAGATTAGCAGTGGCAGATAACAGCGGTGCAAAGGAAGTTCTTTGTATTCGCGTTCTGGGTGGTACAAAAAAACGCTATGCAAGCGTGGGCGACAAAATCGTCGTCGCCATTAAGAGTGCCATTCCTTCCGGTCAGGTTAAAGCCGGTACCGTTTCCAAGGCAGTGGTCGTCCGTACGAAAAGACACGTACGCAGAAACGATGGTTCCTATATCAAGTTTGACGACAACGCTGTGGTTCTCCTCACTCCGACGGACGAACTTCGCGGTACCCGTATCTTTGGACCTGTCGCACGTGAACTTCGTGAAAAACAATTCATGAAAATCGTGTCTTTGGCACCGGAAGTATTATAGTTAATTATTATCTAAAGATACAATTGACAAAGACCAATTGGTAAACACTAAAAAATCAAGAGAAACAATGAAACTTAAAATCAAGAAAGGCGACATCGTAAAAGTCATCACCGGTGAGTCTAAAGGCTCTCAAGGTAAGGTCCTTGAAGTTATGCCGAGTGATTGCAAAGCATTGGTTGAAGGTTGCAACATGGTATCTAAAAGCACCAAACCAAACGCCAAAAACCCGAATGGCGGCATTATTAAGAAAGAAGCCCCGATCCACATTTCCAACCTCATGGTTGTTGACGCTAAAGGAAACGCTACCCGCATCGGTAGAAGAATGAATGAAGATGGTAAATTAGTGAGATATTCTAAAAAATCTGGAGAGGAGATTAAATAATGACACCAAGATACAAAGAAAAATATCAAAAAGAGGTTCTTCCTGCCCTTAAGGAACAATTCGGTTTCAAATCCGTAATGCGCGTTCCCCGCATCACCAAGATATGCCTCAACCAAGGTCTCGGTAAGTTCGGTATCGCCGACAAAAAACTCATCGACGCCGGTGTTCAGGAAATGACGATGATCGCAGGTCAGAAAGCCGTAGCAACTAAATCTAAAAAAGATATTTCTAACTTCAAATTGAGAAAGGGTATGCCTATCGGCGTTCGCGTGACTCTTCACGGCGACCGTATGTATGAATTCCTCGATAGACTTGTTTCCGTCTCCATCCCTCGTATCCGCGACTTCAGAGGTATCAGTGACAAGGGCTTCGACGGTAGAGGTAACTATACCCTTGGTATTCCTGAACAAATTATCTTCCCCGAAATCGATATCGATAAGGTGGCTAAGATCAACGGTATGGATATCACTTTCGTGACTACCGCTCGTAATGATAAGGAATGCCTTGCATTATTAAAGGAATTTGGCTTACCATTTAAAAATCAGAAATAATATGGCAAAAGAATCTTTAAAAGCAAAAGAAGTTAAAAGAGCAAAGTTAGTTGCTAAATATGCTGCCAAGCGCGCAGAACTGAAGAAAATCATGAATGGTAACGACTACGATGCCAAACGCGCTGCCGACATCGCATTGCAGAAATTACCCCCCAACTCAAACCCTATCCGTATGCACAACCGCTGCAAACTGACAGGTCGTCCGAAAGGATACATCCGTCAGTTCGGCATCTCTCGTATCAATTTCAGAGAAATGGCTATGGCAGGCTTGCTGCCCGGTGTAAAGAAAGCTAGTTGGTAACATTAAATTTAGGAGATTACAGTATGAATACCGATCCAATATCAGATTATTTGACTCGTTTGAGAAACGCTATCCGCGCTAATCATAAGGTAGTGGAAATCCCTGCCTCCAACGAGAAAAGAGCGCTCACCAAGATCCTCTTTGAAAAAGGTTATATTCTCAATTATAAGTTCGTCGATGATGCTCATCCTAAGATGATCAAGATCGCCTTGAAATATCATCCGACAACGAAACAATCAGCCATTACGACTCTGCAACGCGTCAGCCGTCCCGGTCTTCGTAGATATACCAGCGTTGAAGAAATGCCTTCTGTTCTTAATGGCCTCGGCATCGCCGTCATCTCTACCTCCCATGGTATGATGACCGATAAGGAAGCTAAAGCTCAGAATGTTGGTGGTGAAGTAATTTGTTACATCAGTTAATAGGAGGAATTGTCATGTCAAGAATAGGTAAATTACAAATCGCCATCCCTAGCGGCGTAGAAATCAAAAGAGACGAAAAGTCCAATATCGTTACCGTTAAAGGTCCGAAGGGTGAACTCCAACAATATGTTGATCCCCGCATCGAACTCAATATCGAAGACGGCAACCTCCATCTGACTCGCCCGACCGACAACAAACGCGACAAAGCTATGCACGGTCTTTATAGATCCCTTATCAATAACATGGTGACTGGCGTATCCCAAGGATTCCAGCAAAAACTCGAAGTTATCGGCGTTGGTTACAAAGCTGAAGCTAAGGGCGACCACCAACTCGATATGGGTCTGGGTTACTCTCACAACATTTTGTTCGACTTTCCGAAGGAAATTTCTGTGCAGACGATCAATGAAAAAGGTAAAAACCCCATCATTATCCTGAGCTGCATCGACAAACAACTCCTTGGTCAGGTTGCCCATAAGATCCGTTCTTACAGAAAACCTGAACCTTATAAAGGAAAAGGTATCCGCTTTGAAGGCGAGTATGTTAGAAAGAAAGCTGGTAAGTCAGCAGAAAAATAATCGTGTAAATTTTGTATTATGGCTAACAATAAAAAAGAATATAGAAGAAAAAGGATTAAAAACCGCATTCGTAGAATCGTTAGCGGTACTCCTACCCGTCCTAGATTGTCCGTTTTTAGAAGCAACCGCGACATCTATGTACAGGTTATCGATGACGTTGCTGGTGTTACCTTGGTATCAGCTTCTTCTAAATTACCTGGCATTGCCGATCAGAAAGTGACAAAATGCGAAAAATCCGCCCTAGTGGGTAAGGAAATTGCTCAACGCGCTATCGCTGCCGGTATCAATGAAGTTGTTTTTGATCGTAACGGCTATTTATATCATGGTAGAATTAAATCTTTGGCTGATGCAGCTAGAGAAGGTGGTCTCAAATTTTAAATATTTAACACTATGGCTAACGTAAATATTAAGAAAGTTAAAGCAGCTGACATCGAACTTAAAGAAAGAATGGTGGCAGTGAACAGAGTTACGAAAGTTACCAAGGGAGGCCGAATCTTCAGTTTCGCTGCGATTATGGTCGTTGGTAATGAAAATGGTATCGTAGGCTATGGCCTTGGTAAGGCAAAGGAAGTTTCCACCGCTATCTCCAAGGGTACCGAAGATGCTAAGAAAAACCTTATCCAAGTTCCTATCTTGAAGGGAACTATACCTCACGCTCAAGAAGGCCGTTACAGTGGCGCAAGCGTCTTTATGAAACCCGCTGCTCCTGGTACCGGTGTGATCGCTGGTGGTGCTATGCGTGCAGTCTTTGAAACAGTTGGCGTTAAAAACGTGCTGGCTAAGTCCAAAGGTTCTACCAACCCTCACAGTGTTGTTAAAGCTACCTTTAATGCTCTCTCCAAAATGCGCGATGCCTATACCGTTGCTCAAGTTCGTGGAGTAAGCCTTGACAAGGTCTTCAATGGCTAATCTTTGATTATCACATCTAAATGATATGAAGCGGAACCTCTCAGGGGCTCCGCTTTTTTTTTGTTATTGTTTTAGCGGATTTGAGAAGTACGTAGTGTATACACCTGTCTTCGCCAGCAGATTTTGCCAATATGTTTTTTTGCGTCAAATCCTTAATGTCGTCTAAATGGGTGTTGAGAGAGTCCTTAGGCTTGTTTAGAATCCTCTGGACGTTCGTGCTGTGCTCGGTATCACACTGCTACGGGAACGCACGCTTCCAGAACCTGGCACGCTGCTCGGTTTGCTGACTCCTTTACCAGTGGAGCTCGTGCTGGGCTTGCTGCTGTATGGCTTGGTGTTGGTTGATGGTTGCGATGTTGTGTTTGGCTTTGTGGCTGAAGGATTGTTGGCAGGTGCTGTCTGTGCGGGCTGGTAGTTGGGAGTGTAGCTGCTACCACTGGATTTGTAGTTTGAGGTTTTGCTCACGCGCGTGATTTTCGAGGAGATGTTGTGCCCGCCCGTGGTGAACATATCGTTGTAGGTGATGATGATGGACGGCGTCTTCAGATAGCGTCCGCCGTTTTTGCTCAAACTGCCAACGTAGGTGTCTTTCACTTTGGAAAGGTCAATTCCGATCATGGTTAGATGGTTTTTTCCGATCGTGCGCAGTAAGTCGTTTATGCTGCGAGCTTGAATCATGCGGTTGTATTTTTCCTGATTGTTGATGGTGGTTCCGGGAGGGTAGGAGAGATAACGTGCCAATTTCACATAGTTGTCGGCCGACATGTTTCGCAGCATATTGCGTACGTTATTGAATTGCCCTGTAATGTAACTCTTCTGTTGTAAGTTGGCATGGCGGTAAATTTCCCTTTGGTTTTCTTCTGTATAGGTGAAGTTGTATTGCACTTCGTTATCGCGCATCTGCTTGTTAATCTGCTTCTGCCCGAAGGCGTTGAAGTGCACCATAGCGATAGAGTCCGAAATTTGCTCTATTTGGGCGTCTGTAAGCCCCTTTAGGGCATCAAGGAGTCGTTGGCATGCGTTAGATAAAAGATATGGCTTGTTGGATGGAAAAACGCCATGAAGCAGTTCGCCCTTATAATGAATGCCGTTGTCCATGAAAAGTTGGTATAGCGCAGTATATTGTACCACGCGGGCGATGTCGGTGTTGCCGCACCGTGCGAAGTAGTTGCCTGCCTGCTGCTCGTATCGGCTGCCGATGCTTTCGCTACGTTCCTGAGAGTTGAAGTAGCTGACAGGCAACGCACCCGTGCGATTGAGCGTATATATGGTGTAGGCCGGCAAATCTATCGCATACATGGTGTTGGCCGTGTTCCAGTTATATACTAGTTGGTCTATGCCGAGTTTCTTAAAAAGAGGTTGGTCAAACGGATAATATCCGGGTGAAGGGTAGCGGTAGTAGGATTCCTGTATGGTTCCGCTTTCGGACCAATCCTTAAGCAATATATCGGTGATGGTGAGCAAATGGCCCAGTTCGGTATTTTCCAGCTCGCGACTGAGGTAGGTCGGACACCAGTCGCGCCCGTTAGGCATTTTGCCTGCCATACAGTCGTTGATGTCCAGACTTTGCGACAACTCTTTGCTGCTGATAGAGGCGATGAGTAGAACAGTTTCCACGCGCAATGGCGGAAGTACGTTTAATGCAGTTTCTCGCTCCCTGCCGATAATGACGAGCGTGGTGGAATCACGCATGGCCCCGAGTATGAGGTCGGCGTCCAATGCGAAACGTCGGATGTCGGCCATTTGTTTGCTTAAATCCGCGTTGCGACGAATGCTCCATGCTACCAGTCCCGGTGCTTTGCTGAAGAAGACTCCGCGTCGCTTTTGCTTGAACATCTGTCTGACTGTGATAGTTTTGCTCGTGTCTTTTGTATCAATGAACTGTTCGCCGGCTTGAAAGAACCAGTCGTCAAATTCACCCAAGGTGATTTGGTAATCCAAATTTTCTTGGGTGAAATAGCCTCGTTTTTTGTCGCCCATCAGGTCGATGGCGTTGGGCTTGTAGTCGGAAAGGTATTGGTGTCGGGAGATGCGGGCAACCAGACTGTCCACATTTGCGGAGGTGGCGTTGCCCAACACGACCATCAGGTCGGTGATGCGCCCGTCGTATCCGATTTTGAAGTATTTTGACTCTGTATGGTGGGTATAAGGATTGAGAATCTTTTCTAATGTGTCTTTTTCAAAAAATGGCGCAGGCTCTGATATTAGAATGATGCGGCTGCTGTCGGAAAAACTAGCGGTACCCAGAGTTTGGTAGTGCATCCGGAAATGATGTCGATAGTTGTTGTACACTGAATCAGCCTTTAGGTAGGCAAGGGTGCTTTCCAATTGCACATGTTGGTCTGGAATGTATTCTTTCTTCATCAGCAGGGCGGTCTGCTGTTTGAGATTTTCCACCACGCGGGTGTGTCGGCCAAACGTTAGAAAACCTGCCAACACCACAAGTATGGTGCTGCCGGCTATCCATAATACCCGTTTTGTCTTTTTCTTCATAGTGGCCGCGATGAAGGTTTGATAATACAATTCATGGCGTCTTCCATCATTGCAAATACGACATGAATTGCGTATTTACTTGAATAGGGAATCAGATAGTGCCGTATTGACTTTCTTATCGCTGAAAGTGATCTTCGTTACATCGCCGTTGACTTCGTGCATTTCCACCTTTTCAGCCAAGTTGGTCTTGCCATCCAAAGTGATTGTCATCTTAGCATAATAAGCTTTGATTTTCTTACTGATAGGCGTTAGAACCACGAGCGTTTTACCCGTTTTGCTGTTTTTGTAATAACGTGCTTTGAAGTTGGCGTTGTCCGTCAGAAAGCTGCCGTTGATGGTGCTGATGATGAGCCCGCCCATTTCATTGAGCATCTTGTTGGGATTATTGGTCGTTCCTTTGGCGGTCTTCAGTAACACTTTACCATTGCTGAAAATTACGGACATGGCTTTAGGTGAAGTGTATTCCCAACGTAACTGCTTCGGCGAGCGATAGGATAACTTTCCCTTTTGCGTTACTTTTTCTGAGAGCAGTGAGGATGTTTTTTCTTGGGTGAATTGCGCACACAGCGTTTTGAGTTGCTTGTGCGATTTCTCAATGCCAGCCACCAAGGCAGTCTTCTTCTCTCCGGTGACTTCTACATCACTGGCGCTCTGTGCGAATACTTGACCGCAGAAAATCAATATGCCGAGGAGTAGTGTAGTTATGCGTTTCATTGTGATAATGTGATAATGTGTAAAAGGGGAAAAGTGTAAAAAGGGTTAAGGGTTAAGGGTTAATGATGAATGATACTTTTAATTTTTAATTGTTTCAAGTACAACCTTTGATTTTCCGTGTGACTGCTTGAAACTTGAAACTTGAAACCTGAAACTTGAAACCTGAAACCAGTATCTCCTAACTCTTCACTATAAAATAGACTCCCACCATCACGATGATAACGCCGATCCATCGGGTGAGGGGTACGGCTTCGTGAAAGACAAAGTACGCGGCCAGCAGCCCGATGACGTAGCTGATGGAGAGTAGGGGATAGGCTAAGCTGAATTCGTAGTGTTTGAGTACATACATCCATACCAACATGGCAACCAGTGCGCAGATGCCGGAGGCCGCAAATTGCCAGGTGGTGAATACGGTTTTGAAGTATTGCCACGACCAGGAGAATTTCCCGAACAGTTCTACCGATATCTTCAAGAAACTCTGCGCTGCCACTAACAGTGCGGATTGCACGATGATGAGGATGATCAGGATTAACATTGTGATAGGAGAATGAGGGTATGGTCTTTGTTTTGAAAATGATTATACACCAAGATGTGTTTTGGAGCGTCAACCGGTGTTTCGCGATTGTAGAGGAGATGAGCAGGAATGACATTCCGATTGAGCACGGTGGCCCCTACGTAAACGCCAAACGAAGAAGCACTGAATGATTCTCCGAAGAAATGTTTAAACCATATGATGTTTTTTCCCGGACAGCAGTGCTGCATGAACTGATGATAAACGGCATCGTTGTCGCAGTCGCCGCTCAAGCCGAGCACGACGGCGGAGAGGTCGTCTTGGGTCAGTCCTGCTTGGCTCAGCATGCGGTTGACCGTTATGGCAAGTTGCTCGGTCGTCGGCTCGTACAGCATCTCCATGGCATCCATGCGACAAAGGGTATGGTCCTGCTGCTGGTCGGAGGTGAGCATGTTGAGGGAGCAGCTGCCCGAGAGGGAGCCTTTGCGGTCGGCCTGCTTAAGTGCGTTCGGACGGATGTTGCCCTGACGCCAGTAACCGAGTTTCCCGAGCATATCAAAGTAGGCGGGAGTCATCTCGTCCTGTCCGCCAACAAGCGCGCTGTGGATTATGCCCATGCGCATTTGCACGAAGGCGTCCATCAAGCTGCTGTCGAAGGAGGTCCCGCGGTGCGAGTAGGTGCAGTTGTAACCATGGCACTTGAGGTGCAGTGCCACCTGCGAGCTGATGGTGTTGTGCGTGGATTGCATGAAGTAGGTGGGCTGCAGAAACTCTTCGCCGTTGTCAATCATCGCGCGAAGAAATTTTTCGGTGTTGTCAATACAGCCAAGCCCGGTGCCGGTGATGATGGCATCGACATTTTCCATATTCCCCTTTTGAAGGGCATCTACAGCTGTTACCGTTGCACGTTTAAGCAATTTGCCCATACGGCGTGCAGCCATCGGCGCGAAGTAATTCTTATAGTCGGGCTCAATGCTCTCGTTATAAGGTTGCTCCGGCATGATGGGATGCACGAACCAGTCTTCACTCAACGGTTGCTGAATGGAGATGTGCGATGCCGCTTGGATGAAGCATTTCCGCGATGCATTATCTTGAAACTTGAAACTTGAAACCTGAAACTTTGAAAAGATGCAGGAGGAGTCGTTCCCTCCAAACCCAAACGAGTTGGTGAGGATGTGTTTCAGTTCCACGTTTTCGATAACGTGGTCAACGGGTCGGAAGTTGTGCTGTTCAATAGGAGTCTCATAGCCCAAGTTCGCTGGGATGAAGTCGTGTTGCAGGGCGAGTATGGAGATGACGCTCTCCACGCCGCCGGCAGCGCTTGTGGTGTGTCCTGTATAAGACTTGGTGGAGGAGACGGGCGGCACGTGGTCGCCGAACACGCGCATCATAGCGATGCCTTCGCATTCGTCGTTGTTGCCCGTTCCCGTGCCGTGGGCATTGATGTAGTCGATATCTTCTGGCTTGAGGCCACTGCTTTCAAGGGCTTTCATCATCGCTCTGAAGGCACCTTCTCCGTTCGGGGAGGTGGCTGTCTGGTGGAAGGCATCGCAGGCGTTGCCGTAGCCGGAAAGCTGGCAGAGCGGTTGCACGCCGCGCTCTTGGGCGCAGCGCTCCGGCTCAAGAACTATATAGGCAGCACCTTCGCCTAGGTTGAGGCCATGGCGGTTGGCGTCAAAAGGACGGCAGGCTTCGCGATCCAAGATCATCAAGGTGTTGAATCCGTTGAGATGGAAGGCAGACAGACATTCTGTGCCACCGACCACCGCCATGTCGACACGTCCTTCGCGGATTAGGTTCGCTCCGAGGATGATGGCGTTGGCAGCGGATGAACACGCCGTGGAGATAGAGGTGATGATATCGAATTTTCCATCGAACTGCTGTGCGATAAGGTCGGTGCAGGCACCGCAGTCGTGCAGGGCAATGTACTCGTTTCTGTCGTTGTTGGTGAGGAAGTCGTTGTAATAAATCTCACTCTTCTCCATTCCGCCGACCGTGTTGCCGTTGATGAAGGCGATACGCTTGCGGACGCTGCCGTCCAGGTGCGCTTCCTGCAGTGCTTCCTGCAACGCCACGCGACCGAGCAGCGAGGTTCGAGTGATTTTCTGTTCCGACTGGTAATCGATGAGACTTTTGAGTTCCTCATCACTGTAAGGGGCTTCGCCCACGGGAATGTCCGTGTGCTTGGTGCGCAAGTGCCGAATAGGCCCGATGGCTTTCTCGCCGGCTTTGAGCTTCTCCAAAGTGACGGCTTTGCCTGCACCTAACGAGGTGATGATCCCCGTGCCCGTAACGACAATTCTGTCCATGAACTATTTTGTTCTGTGGGCGGTAATGTATTCAGCCATAACATGTACGGACTTGAAGATTTCCTTGCCTTCATTGGCATTGGCCAACTTGATGCCATAGTTCTTTTCCATCAAAACGATGAGTTCGAGGGCATCAATAGAGTCAAGGCCAAGACCTTCGCCAAACAACGGTGCGTTCTCATCTATATCGGCAGGGGTCATACCTTCTAAGTTCAGTACGTCGATAATTTCTTTCTTTAATTCTTCAACTAATTGTTCCATTGCTATTTGAGGTTTTTATAAAAACGGCGGCAAAGATACGAAAAAAGAGTGTAACTTCAACCGTCGGATTGACAGGTGCTTTTGTTTTAATGAGTCTTGGCCCAAACAGCATAATGACGAGTTTTAGGTAGGAGACAACGCCAATCACGAGGACGCTGTAGGGACGCGATTCATCGCGTCCGCCGCGGTGGTCGCTGATGCTCCGCGTTCACTAATTAGAATAATTAAAATTATTAAAATAATTATTCCAATTATTCTCATTATTCT
>JAZRYC010000053.1:0-3404 GCA_045600525.1 Bacteroidales bacterium | reverse complement strand
CTTCTTGTTTAACAATACCACCTTGTGGGTTCTTTGAGTTTGGTTTGGTGTGTTTGCTTACCATGTTGATTCCCTCAACGATAGCGCGGTCTTTCTTTGTAAGCACTTCCAGGACTTTACCGGTTTTACCCTTGTCACTACCAGCGTTTACATATACCATATCACCTTTTTTAATATGTAGTTTACTCATAGTTGTATCCTCCTTATAGAACCTCTGGGGCTAGTGAAACGATTTTCATATAATTTTCGCGCAACTCTCTTGCCACTGGGCCGAAGATACGTGTACCAACTACTTCGTCCTGTTTGGTCAACAATACACAAGCATTGTCATCAAAACGGATGTATGAACCATCGGCACGGCGAATTTCTTTCTTTGTGCGAACGATAACTGCATTTGAAACAGCACCTTTCTTAGTGTTACCACCAGGGATCGCACTCTTAACGGCAACAACGATCTTGTCACCTACACCAGCAAAACGACGGCGAGTACCGCCAAGCACACGGATACAAAGAACTTCCTTTGCACCACTGTTGTCTGCCACCATTAAACGTGATTCTTGTTGTATCATGGTTATTTAACTTTTTCTACGATTTCTATTAGTCTCCAACGTTTTGTCTTACTCAATGGGCGAGTTTCCATAATACGAACGGTATCACCTTCGCTGCACTCGTTCTTCTCATCCTGAGCAACAAACTTTGTGGTTTTATTTACGAATTTACCGTAAATAGGGTGTTTCTCTTTAGTCTTAACAGCAACTACAATAGACTTATCCATTTTGTTGCTTACCACAATCCCGATTCTTTCTTTACGAAGATTTCTTTCCATAGGACTTTTCTATTTAGTTCTGTTTTGATTTTTCAGCAAGAACTGTCATCATACGAGCGATGTCTGTTTTTGCCTTTTTGATTTTCGATGTGTCATCTAATGGAGAGATCACGTGATTGATCTTCATTTGGTTAAGAGCCTGCTTTTCTGCCTCGATGCGTTCCTGCAAATCCTTAACTGCCATTTCGCGAATTTCAGATGTTTTCATTTTCTTTCCTCCATTAATTAGCATTCAACATAGTCTCTGCGAACTACAAATTTTGTAGTAACAGGAAGTTTCTGAGCGCCAAGGCGAAGAGCTTCTTTAGCAACTTCCATTGGAACGCCTTCAGCTTCGATTAACATACGACCTGGAGTAATAGGAGCTACGAATCCCTCAGGATTACCTTTACCTTTACCCATACGTACTTCGGCTGGTTTGCGAGTGTAAGGCTTATCCGGGAAAATACGGATCCAAATCTTACCTTCACGTTTCATGTAACGAACTACAGCTTGACGAGCAGCTTCAATCTGCTGACCAGTTAGCCAGCAACTCTCCATGGTTTTAATACCAAAAGATCCGAAAGCCAACTGACTGCCTCTACCGGCATTGCCTTTCATGCGACCTTTTTGCTGTCTTCTAAATTTGGTTTTCTTAGGTTGTAACATTTTCTTATTACTTAAATTTATTACTAAATTCTTGTTTTATAGCAACTTACACCCTCGATGGCGCAAATCGCGGATTGCAAAGATAATCATTATTTCACAAACTCCAACAATTTTCTGATTTTTTTTGCAAATTTTCGACCAACAATTTTGATGGTTAATATCTTGAGAATTCAAGCAGTTATGAAAATGAAAGGAAATCAAAAAATGATATTTTCTACAAAGAAATAAACTACGTTGAAATTCAGGGCAAAGAGGCATGGAAATTGAAGATTATAATTTCAAAAAACGAAACCGTAAAATAGTTATCTTTGTCAACGATGACAAAAAAACTCAGATATTTATTGTTTATCGCTCTGGCAGTTCTACTGTCGGTGGAGCCGGCTTCCGCGCAGCTGCTGAAGCGTATTTTCAATGGTACCCCAAAGCCGCCGAAGGAGCAGCCGGCACCGAAGCAGCAATATACGATGGAGTATTTTGTCGATGGAGAAGATACGATTTTCGTGGCGACACTCCCCCCAGCAATGATTTCGGAGCGAGCCACAATGACGAAAATCGAGTGGCGGGATTACTACCAGAGAGTCCATAATTTCAGTAAGGCATATCCATACGCGCTATTTGTCGCACAGGTCATACGTGATACGGACGATCTTTTCGAAAGAGAGCATTATACCAAAAGGCAGCAGGACAAGTACCTCAACCAGCTGAAAGATGACCTTCTAAAAGAGTTCGACCCGATTTTCAGACAATTGACGCTCAAGCAAGGCCTTATGATGATAAGACTGATTGACAGGGAGGTTGGGATGACACCTTATTATATAATAAAGGATTATCTCGGAGGGGTAAATGCCGGATTCTGGCAAGGTGTCGCCAAACTGCTGAAAGGGAATCTGAAACAGCCATACGAAAAGGATGGCGAAGACAGGGATTTGGAGATGCTGGTGGAGATTTGGGAGAAGGGAGATTTCGATACCCTCTACTGGTCTATCTTCGGCAAGGACCGCCCGACCATTTATATCCCGACGCGATTCAGGCAATCAGAGTGATGCCGTCCCCGTCCAGACGGATATAGTTCGCGCCATTCCCCCAATCGTCAAGAATGAACATCCTGCCACCGTTCCTGACATCGATTTCCGCCCTGTCGTGCAAATGGCCGAAGATATAGTAGTCAATATGCCCCTTTGAGCCGATTCCCTCCGCGAATATGTAAAGAAGGTCCTCTTCTCCTTTGAAATGGTATGGGCTCTTCAAATGTTTCCTGCGGCTATTACTCGACCAGCATCTTGCGAAGTCAAAAATCAGGCGTGGATGAAGGGATTTCAACAGACCTATACAGAATCTGTTCCTAAAAAGTGAGAAGATGAATCTGTTCTTCGCCGATTGCCGTCCCAGCCCGTCGCCATGCCCGAGACAGATCCTCAAACCATTAATTTCCTCTATTATATATGGTTCATCAATCACCTTCATACCAATCTCCTTCTGGAAATAGTCGATAATCCAATAATCGTGATTTCCTCGGAAGAAAGAAATCTTCACGCCAGAGTCAGACAACCTCGCCAATTCCCCGAGGACACGGGTGTATCCCTTTGGAATAACATCTTTATATTCAACCCAAAAGTCAAAAACATCCCCAAGGAGATAAACAGCCTCTGTATTTGACGGAAGTGAGCGCAGGAATTCAACAAGGGCCTTTTCCCTTGCATTCTCCTTGTCATATTTTGAACCCAGATGAATGTCTGAAAGAAAATATATCGGACCGTCAGCCATATAACCTTCTAAAAAACTGTTGAGATAAAACAGATAAGGGCAACGATACAACAATACAGGGCAAACCAGGTCAGTTTTGCCTTCTTAACGATATTGATCATTACTTTGCAGGCAAAAATACCTGAAGCGAAAGCTGTTACAAAACCTGCCAACAATGCCGGCAAAC
>JAZRYC010000052.1:0-2590 GCA_045600525.1 Bacteroidales bacterium | reverse complement strand
TTTTCTCCTTATCGTGGATAGGTATCTATTATAACATATCCACGATTGAAATGCAATAGAAAACGCGAAGATTTTTGCGATTTCTTCGCGCTATCGGGAGCCAACCTGCCTATAGTGGTCGTGTTAGCCGACTTTTAGGTTCTTATTTAGTACAACATCAAACAATTTCGCCAGTGATTCTGCGCGTTTTTTCAGAATACCGTCACTTATGCCCTCTGGGGCGTTTGTATAATATACCCCATCGTATCCTTTCCACACCTGGTACACTTGACCATTTTTCAACGGCACATCAACGACCTTCGCATCCATTGGAAGCGTTTGATTTCTTACGAACTTACCCTGCTCACATATTTCAGCGTATTTTTGCTGTATTTTCCGTAAACGTTGAACCACCCACGTCGTGCTCATCTGTTTTCCATCCCTCGTTACACCAAGCCTACTAGAACCAAATTTTGATTCAGCAACAACAATACCCCGAGGGACACCATTTTTGTCACATTTAACAAACACATGATCAAAACCTTTCCGTCCAAAACGAGGGGATAAGGGCAACCAATAATCACCAGATTTCAATTGACCGTTCATGTGAGACAAGAAATCTTTTTCCGCTATGACCTCTCCGACATCGCCTCGAGTTGCTTTCATATTTCGGCCATCCCACATGCCATATGTTACACCCAAACTATCTGCCCGAGAAAGACCAAGAGAATATCCAGTTATAAAGTGGGCTGGGATACGCACAGATTCACGGCCTTGCTGATCATCTGCGAACACAGCAATGCAACTACAGATTATAAAGATACTAGCAAAGAAACGTAACATCACAAATCATCCAAATTCCACTTGACTTTTTCCGCCATGTCTTTCATAAGTCTTATCTTCACTGAGAGTTGATTCTCCTTTTCAACCCACTGGTCGTATTTCCCCATCAAGCGTCCATAGACGTCTCGATACAACTCCTGCAGTTCCGGAACCAGATATTCCGGATTGATTTCCGCCATCTCGTCGCGAAGGCAGCGCCCGGCCATTTCGCCATCAAGGTTTTCAAGTTTTTCCACCACCTCGTCCAAGCGCTTAATCACCTTTGCCTGATATTCCTTCAATCGGATCTTTCGCTCCGAACGAATCTCCTTCATTATCGCCTGCTGTTTCTCTAAAATCTTTTCCAAAGCATTGGCCTCGGGCGATTCACCAATATACTTGGTCAAGAGTCGGTTCTTTACCTCTAGCTTGGCCAATCTTTCCGTGTGCGTCCATCCTCCAGTTCCCGGAACTACCCAATCATCAATATACTTCAGAAGGATATTGACCTTGGCATCACTGATCTTCAACGAAATGTTCTCAACCTTCTCGGACAGGGCCACGCATTCCCGTTCACACATGATCCGCCAATTCGGTGGGAGCGCAGAGAAATCCTCCGCATTCACTTCCATAAGAATATCCTGTACTTGCGACAGCGGCTGTACAATTGGATTTGAACCCAATTCACGGAATGCACGGTTCAACGACACCTCATCACGAACAGGTCTATCACCGTACGGAGCCAAATACTTTTCAATTCGTCCCACCAACCCGGCGACAGACGCACGCGCCTCGACGAGAGTCTTGATACTTCGCGCCAGATTCAAACCTTCTTCAATTTCGTCATCCTCGACCAACAACGACAACTCGTCCAACAGAGAAATCCGCGTTTCAAGCGCCTTCACATCGACATTGTTGAAATCTGACGGAATTTGAACCTTCTCAAGTTGAGTACGTAATGCATCAACCTTTTTTGAACCATTTTCATGAGTCTGTCTTTCCAAAAGATTTTTTCTCAAGTCTACAACAAGACGAATAATTTCCGGCGTCTTCACCGCCGAGGCCTCGTCAAGTGAATAGAACAGAAGGTCCCGATATTCCTGGACAACGTCGTCCTCGTAACCGCTGTCCGCAACGGTTTTTGCCAGTTCTTTCAAGTACCTGATTTCATTTGGATTCTTTCGAATGGCCGTACGGAGGTACAACACTGCTGTCTCGTTGGTTTTGTTTTCGAGATATGCCTTAAAACATGCTTCGGCATCCTCCACCCGACCTGCAACTTCGGCTCTCACGCCCAACACTGACAGCATTGCTGCCAAGAATACCCACATTCCCATCTTTATCAAAAATCTATTCATTCGACACCTTCTCCTTACAGTGCAGGCGAATGGTTGCCTTTGGCCGGACCATTGGGATGACGTTGGCACTTGTTCCCAGTCAACGAACGAAGATCATTTGACTGTCTTCCGCAATACTTGCACGTGTAGGTCTGTTTTTCGGTACCCTCATAAAGGGCATGCCGTCCCTTCCCCGGACCATTAGGGTGACGCTGACACAGCGAGGCCGTCAACGACTGGACCGAGCCGAATTTCATCCCGCAATACTTGCAGAAGAAATATTTTTTCGCCTGATCGGCGGCGCAAAGGCCCATGGCCACACATGCGACCACCACCATCATTTTCACGCACACTTTTCTATAGGTTTTCATCAACTTCCTCTTTCTCAAAAAAACTCGGGCGCGGCGCCTGGCCCCTGCCGGAGGCCTGCTACAGCCCATGGAAAGAGGACA
>JAZRYC010000051.1:0-4093 GCA_045600525.1 Bacteroidales bacterium | reverse complement strand
GCTCTGCCAACTGAGCTACTATCGCATGCTAATGTTCCCGCTTTGGCGGAGCACATTATTAAACATTAAAACGAATGTGCAAAATGTCGCCATCCTGTACTTCGTAGTTTTTGCCTTCAACATATAATTTGCCGGCTTCCTTGCATTTCAACTCGGAGCCAAGCGTCTTGAGGTCTTCGTATTTAATCACCTCCGCACGGATAAAGCCGCGTTCGAGGTCACTATGGATAACACCCGCTGCCTGTGGGGCGAGCATTCCCCTGCGAATCGTCCATGCGCGATTTTCCTTGCCGCCGACGGTGAAGAACGAAATAAGATCGAGCATTTTGTATGCGGCACGAATCACTTTATTCACGCCGGGTTCCTTCAGACCGACATCTTCCAAAAACACCTGACGGTCTTCTTCACTTTCCAGTTCGGCAATTTCCGACTCTATTTTGGCTGCAATAACCAGCATCTCGCCACCATTTTCTTCCACATATTTCTTCACAGCCTCCGAATAGATATTGCCTGAAACGGCATCTCCGTCGTTCACATTGCAAACATAGAGCATCGGTTTTTCCGTCAGCAGCATCATATCGGCCACCACCGCGTGTTCATCCTCCGTCACCTCCATGGTGCGCACATTCTGAAAACTCTCAAGATGTTCCTTGTATTTCTTCAGAACCTCATAGTCGTGTTTGGCGGTCTTATCCCCTATTTTGGCTGCCTTCTCCACTTTGGCGATCTTTCTGTCCACCTGCTCCAAATCCTTGCACTGCAATTCAAAATCAACGATTTCAATATCGCGCACGGGATTCACAGAGCCTTCCACATGGGGCAAGGAGGGATTATCAAAGCATCGCAGCACATGGATCAAGGCATCACAAAGACGTACATCTGCGAGAAATCCGTTACCAATACCTTCGCCTTGGTTGGCACCTTTTGCCAAGCCTGGAATATCCACCAAGTCTAAGTTGGCAAACACCAGCTTATCAGCTTGTACAAACGTATTAATATGAGTTAGACGTTCATCGGGGACAGCACAAACACCAATATTAGACTTATTCGTACTATATGCGAATTCCGTTACTGCAGCCTTCGTATTGGAGATGCAGTTGAACATAGTCGTTTTTCCTGAGTTGGTCAGCCCAACGATGCCACATTTCAAGCCCATAGCATTATTATTAGAATCCGAGTACTACATCTTCCACATGGTCAATTTCGGGAAGATAATGTTTAATAGTCTGTTCGACACCGTTTTTGAGGGTCATCTTGGCGTGAGGGCATGAGCCGCACGCTCCCTGCAATTTCACCTTCACCACATTATCGGAGGTGAGTTCGACAAATTCTATGTCGCCGCCGTCCTGCTGCAGATAGGGGCGGATTTGATCTATGATAGAGACAACCTTCTGTTCTAAAGTAGGATTTTCCATGCTTTGTGTCATTTTATTTGAACGGCGGCAAAGATACAAAAAGTTAATTACATTTCGTATCTTTGCCGCCTTAAAAAATATAGAGAATTGGCAACGCGCAAACATTTCATTTCCATACTCCTCCTCAGCATTTTGCTTCTTGCATCCGCCATTGCCGCCGTATTCATCGGTGTCATTCGCGTGCCTGCCGAGCTTGCCTGGGGCAGTGTGCTGCATCGTTTCCACATCTCCGGCGGCATCATCGTGCCGGCTTATTATGATATGGTCATCTGGCAGCTCCGCCTTCCGCGCATCGTAATGAGCCTTCTATCAGGCAGCGCGCTTGCCCTCGGCGGATGTGTTTTTCAAAGTATTTTCCGAAATCCCATCTGCGACCCTTACATATTGGGCATTTCTTCAGGCGCATCTTTAGGTGCCGCCATAGCCATCATTCTCGGTTGGGATGCCTTCGTGTTCGGCATCACCATTCCCGCATTGGTCACCGCCGTGCTCACCCTATTGCTCATCATGGGGATTGCGCGCATACGCCGACAACACAGCACGCAAACCCTTCTGCTCACCGGCATCGCCCTCAATTTCCTTATATCCGCAGTAATCACACTGCTCATGGTCGTAAACCAACAGGACATGCAGAAGATTTTCTTTTGGACCATGGGAAGCCTGTCTGCCGCCAGTTGGCAGGAAATCGCCTGGCTGGCACCCGCACTCGTCATTGTGGCAGCCATTCTATACTACTATGCCAAAGATTTGGACATTCTACAAATGGGCGTGGAACCCGCCCAAAGTTTAGGTGTCAATACACGACGGACGACCAATGTCGTGCTTATCGCCTCCTCCCTGCTCATCGGCATTGTGGTGTCTTTCTGCGGCGTCATCGGCTTCATCGGGTTGATCGTCCCCCATATTTCACGACTCCTTTTCGGGAGCAAAAACCGTCACCTGTTCACCTATTCCATCCTTTTCGGAGCTTTATTCCTCCTCTTTGCCGACACCCTTTCCCGCACGCTGGCGGCCCCGTCTGAACTTCCTGTCGGCAGCATCACAGCCTTAGCCGGGGCGCCCTATTTCATTTACCTTCTTCTTAGAAAATAAAAAAGGAGGACGTATTTCATCCTCCCCTATTAATCCGTTTCGCCAGCTTGCTATTGCACAATAGCGCCCTCTTTGACGGCTTTCTGATAAAGTTCGTCCACATGCGTTTTCAAGTACTGCTGTCTACGCTGGTTCAGCAGCATCATTCGGGCCGCGGCCTGTTCTTCCTCCGTTTCCGTGACGGAACGCTTGTTCTTGTAGTCAAGAATCACAATAAGGTAATGATTGCTGCCCACTTCCTTTTCTATAAATTGATGCTGGGATGACGCATTTTGAATGTTTTTGACATCAAATTCAACTTCTGCCAGAATATCATCCAGATACAGCCACGCATCATCGTCAAGCATATATTCCACGGAATCGCCCAACATTTTCTCCAGGTTACCCTTTTCCTCCACACGCTTATCCTCATTTGACAATATGGCCCTTACCGGTTCTATCATCCTTGAGTTTTTGAATAACTTCACATAATTTACCCGGACAATTTCCTTCTCTATTGTATATCGTTTGTCAAAATTGCGAAGATAGGCATCCACCTCATCACTTGTCACTTTCATCAAACTGGTATCTGAGAATATTTTCTCATAATACGCATTTACCAACAAACTATTCCTATAGGCCTCCATCTTCCGGTCAAAGTTCTTGTCACGCACCGACAGACTTTTTTCTGCTTCATGCAGTACCAACTGCTCGCGTATCCAACTATCAATATATCCTTTCACCAGGGCCGCACTATCTTCAGGAGAGAGACCTTTCGGCATATTCTCCATAATTTCAGACATATACAGCTTATGATAATACACCTGGGCAAGAACTTTGTCGCGTTCGCGGTGACAAGAAGACAGACAAAGCAAAACCAATATGAAAAAAAGCAGTCTTCGCACCTTATTTTTTTAAAATAGACATAAACACTTTTTCGTCAATGGACACCGGATATCTCTCATGAAGTTCTTTCAGCCATTGTTTTTCCAAAGAATCCTGATATTGGTTGATTACTTGGGCACGTACTTCAGACATCGGCTTATAGACCACGGCGCCCGTAGAATCCGTTGTTGGGAATTGGGTCTTAATCTGTTCATAGTAGTTGGCCAAGCCTACGGAATCTTTGACAGCAGCATTCCAGACCTTCTGTGAATTAATTTCAAAGAGGAGCATACCATCGTGGAATTCATCCACCAAATCCTTGTATTCCGGATATTTTTCCTCCAAATGGGCCTGTTCGTAACGAATAATATTGTTGCCCACGAAAGTAGGAAACACCTCTTCTAGAAAATCAACCACCGTGCCTTTCAACTGAACACCCTGATATCTGGCGAAGAAATAACCGAAATCCTTTGCAGAAAGCGACTGCGTGGCAAAGGTACACATCGGTTTCAGATCATCAATACCATTTAGGGAGTCAATATTTACGCGAGTTGAAGAAAAAAACGTGGACGGAATGTTTTTCTTAAAGAATTTCATGGCCGCCTTCTTACCATCTTCCCGATAATTATATTCCTTTTTCAATTTTGCGATAAGGGACTCCTTGCTCTTGTGAGCACGAGGATCATGGGAAAGACGAGATTTCAACATAAATTTGGCTTCGT
>JAZRYC010000050.1:0-11758 GCA_045600525.1 Bacteroidales bacterium | reverse complement strand
GCAATAAATTGCGTCCCTACTATTCCTCTCTTTTCAGCTGCTTCTTACTGGCCTTTGCCGTGCTGAATATGGTCAGTATGAATGCGAAAAGAAATAGCATGCCGCGAAGGCATTCAATAGAAAGCATTATAGCCGCCACCATCCCAACAAGAAAAGTCATACCTATCAAAGTACTCCACAGGAAGTTGTGGCAACGCACTCCGTCGGCAATGATCTTGCCTACAACAAAACAGACAATAAAGATACAAAGCACCAACAATGCCCATGAGGACAAAACTGGATTCGTAAAAGAAAAAATGCCCATGACCAAAATGCCCAACATCACCATAACCAATGCCCATTTCCATTCCTTCCATTTCTTTCCTTCCACTAACTTGGCCTCCACCGTAAGTTGGGCGGCAACCTGCATCACAGCACATAAAAGACTATATATCACGTGCACTAATGCTATCAGTCCCACAATGGCCCATCCCCAGCCTACACAATCCCGCTGACAGAACCAGCCTATACAAGGTTGGAGATCATTGGCGTCTACCCCATGGGACATCGGCAGCCCCGACTGAAAACAATAATAATATATGGAAACCAGTGAAACAAAAAACAGCGAATATAGAATTGGATAATACTGCGACTTCTCCCTGTTGCGAATGAAGAAATTAAAAAACGCCATCACCTCCACTACTACAAAAATAAATATCACCTGTGCTAGTGGACTTATTCCAAGAGGATTTCCATGATGTAAATTTAACAAGTCCGGTATGTTTGTGATCGGACTGTTTTCTTGAATGTACTGAGCAATATTCATGCCGTATGCTTAATTAACCTTTAATAGTGGCCGCAAAAATACAATATTTCGGCAAAATATATACTTTTGCACACAAAATGACACTATATGAAAAAATCTTTGTTCTTACTGTTACTTCCTTTTTTGCTCATTTTCTCTTCCTACGCCCAAACCACCCTTATCCAAGGACGTGTGCTTAATGAGGAGAAAGCTCCCGTAAGTTATGCTATGATTACATTAAATCGCGATGGCAAAACACTTACTGGCGCGATTTCCGATTCCTTGGGTTGCTTTCAAATTAAAGGAACGTTCACAGGGACTTACCTGCTGAAAATAGCCTCAAGTGAATGTGAACTGCGGCAGGTTGAAGTTGAATGTGGTCAGCAGCCATCGTTGGCTTTAGGCAATGTGATATTGCAAAATAATGCGCTTTCTGAAGTAACAATCATAGGAGACTCGCCTACAACCGCACCGGAAATTACTGCTGAAAGCATTCGTATGAATACCGCCGGCAATATGAGCGAAAGCACCGGTTCGGTGTTAGAAATACTGAAATCAACATCCTCCGTAACTGTGGATAATGACGAAAACGTCGCCATCCGCGGCAACAGCAACGTGCTCATCCTGATGGACGGCATTCCCACAACGGTCAGCAGCCTGTCGGCCATTCCCGCCGCCAATGTCCAAAGCATTGACGTAGTGGTCAATCCGGATGCCAAATACGACGCAGAAGGCACGGGCGGCATCATCAACATCCTCTCCAAAAAACAGCTCGACAACGCATTCAGCATGCTGGCATCGTTCAACTACGGCTTTATGGGTATGCTCAACGGCAACTTCGCCATCGGCTACGACAAAGGCAAGTGGAGCATCCGCGTGAATTACAACGGCAAGTACGAAAAGGACGTCATCAACAGTGAGTTGGACCGCTATTTCTACACGACGGGCAATAGCATTCACCAACAGATTTTAGCCAATCGCAAGACCTCCAACCACGTGGTGGGTGCCAATGTGGTCTATCGTGCTACCCCAAAGGACATCCTCACCGTGAATGTCAAAGGGATGTTCCCGCATTTGAACAACTTCCAGAATTTCAACAACCATTATATCACAGACGATGTTCCCTCCGATCTTTTCCGCCAGACCGACATCACCTTTAATCGTGAGATGGTGGAAGGTTTTGTGAACTACAAACACATCTTTATTCCTAAGAAACGCACACTCGACTTGCGTGCATCCGTGTCCAAAATCTGGGGTCACCGTCCGTCATACTATTATGAACACGGCAAAATGGTGCAAAAATCCGTCTCAGGCGGAAGCCCTTTCATCGCCTCCCTACAGGCCGACTTTATGACAAAGCTCAAAAAAGGACAATTGGATGTCGGGGTGAAGATGACCTACCGACAGAACAATATCGATCATAAGTTCTATTCTTTGGATACTTTGTCACAAGAGTGGATCTACTCCGACTATTTCAGCAACGACCTGAAGCATCGCGAGTACATTCCCGCCGTTTACGCGCTTTATTCTATACAGTTCAATCCCAAGTGGTCGCTGAAGGCCGGCCTGCGGGGTGAGTTCACCTGGACGGAGTTGCACTGCGACAAAGACAGCATAAATACGGCTCAGCACCACACTTTCGTGGGTGCGACGGTCGGTGCCACCTACAAGATCAACGACCAGTGGTCGATGTTCTTCAACTACGCCGACCGCGTGTCGCGCCCGACCTATCCGCAACTGAACCCGTATGTGAACCTTATAGACAACCAAACGTACGAGACGGGCAATATCTACCTGCATCCTGAAACGGCGCACAAGCTGGATGTGGCATACGCCTTCAGCACGAAGAAAGTAAAAATCAACGGCAGCCTTTACCTCAACGCCATTCGGAACTGCATCACACAGGTGGCCACCATCCGCGACTCCGCACTGATGCTCACTTATGTCAACGGCGACTGGGACATGAAAGTCGGTCTGGACCACGCCTTCACCTTCAATCTGCTGAAATGGTTCAACATCGTGCTAAACACCAACACCTATTACGGCCTCACCACCGGCGAATTTGAAGGCGCTGACCTGCGCAACCAGGGCTGGGTAAACAACAGCAACATTGCGCTCAACTTCAAGCCCATCAAAGGAATGAACATCCAGTTGCAGTACTTCTGCGTCACACCACAACACTTCCCGCAGTTCACCACACGCACCATCCACTATATGAACTTCGGCATCAAGCAGTCGTTCCTGAAAAACAAGCTCACTGTTTCCGCCCTGCTGACGGATGTATTTAACACGCGCCGCTGGGATATTGTCTCCGACAACAACATCTACAGTCTCGTAAACAACAGCAAAAACAAGAGCCGTATGTTCTGGTTAGGCGTCACGTTCAACTTCAACTCCTTCAAACCTGCCATGAACAAGCAAAAGCAGGAAGAGGACAGAAGCATGATTAGAATTGGGGATTAGAAATTTCCTTGGAGAGGCTTTGCCAGAAATCTCCACAAAGAATTGAGAAAAGCAGACCTACGATATTTATCTGGGGTTATAGAGACACAATCCACCCGGAGTTGTTCATGGTACGGCTGCGCCGTGATGTTTATGTCACTACCCCACCCTGCGGAGTAGGGTTGCCGTTTCGCAAAAAGAATTGGCGATTATGTCTTCATGATGCCCAATGTACAATTGCTAATTGATCACTGCTCACGTCTTACGTCTCAACATCTGTGGTATTCCCTACCCAAAACCTTCACTATACACGTCGGGCCCGCCCGAACGGAGGCCCCCATCCCATTTCTCGATGAAGAGAAATGAGTGCCTTCGGCAAAAGTTTTAGTTTTTCAATTTTCTTGAAACTTGAATCCTAAAACTTAAAACTAATTTTCTATTTTTGCGGCCCTTTAAACAGAGACCTATATAACCTTTTAATACGTGTTATGAATATTGAAGAATACATTGTCGCACGCGTTAACGCCCTCTTACACAATCAGGACGCACACATCGTAAAACGCCTTGAAGGCGGAATGAGCAACTACACCTACGTGGTGGAAAGTTGCGGAAAGAAATACACCTATCGTGTTCCTGGAAAATTTGCAGAGAAATTCGTGGACCGCGTAGAAGAATGGAACAACATACAGGAAGTTGACAAACTGAACCTCAACAACGAAACCACCTACGTGGAAATCCTATCCGGGGAGAAATTAGCTGAGTACGTGGAAGGTACGATTCTTTCGGAAACAGACATCATCTCCTACAACGACATGTCTGCCAAGGCTTTGAAGCAGATTCACAACAGCCAGCTTCGTTTTAAGGACTACAATGCCTTCGGGCGACTGGCAGACGACGAGCGATACTGCCGCGAAACGGGTTTCACCCATCCGGCGGAATACCTTGAACTACGCCAAAAGTTGGAAGAAATGCGCAAGCACTACGCGCAAGTAAAGCCCGTACCCTGCCACTGCGACTATCAGCCCACGAACCTGGTCATTGACGGAGACAAGCTATATGTGTTGGACTGGGAATTTGCAGGCATGAACGATCCTTTTTACGACATCGCGTGCTATGGCAATGCCGGTTTTGACAAAGCCCTCGCACTCTTGGAAGCCTACGTTGGGCACAAACCCACTTCCGAGGAACTGCGCCGTCTGTACTTCCATCGCGCCTTCCAGTGCCTGCAGTGGTACAACGTCGCCATTTTCAAAGACAGAGTGGGCCTCAGCAAAGACCTCAACATGGACTTCAACCAGGTAGCATTGATGTTCTTGGGAATGGCCAAAGACCTTATTGGCGGATACGACCAACTGTAAATCAGTCATTCGTTATTAACAAAAAAGAGTTGTTAATATTCCTTACGGAAAACCGTGTGATTTCGGAAAAAAAATATCTTTGCATCCCGTATTAAAAATGCTATTATGAAAATAGGTTTCGACAACGGGAAATACCTGAAAATTCAATCCGAACACATCAAGGAACGCATCGCCCAATTTGGGGACAAGCTCTATTTGGAGTTTGGTGGAAAGTTGTTTGACGACTTCCATGCCAGCCGAGTGCTGCCGGGCTTCCAGCCGGACAGCAAGCTCCGTATGCTGATGCAGCGGAAGGATGACGCTGAAATCGACATCGTCATCAGCGCCGTGGACATTGAGAAGAACAAAGTGCGTGGCGATTTGGGAATCACCTACGACGAGGACGTCCTCCGTTTGCGAGAGGTGTTTATCAGTCGTGGTTTATTCTTCGGTTCCGTGGTCATCACCCATTTCAACGGACAGTCCAGCGCCACCGCCTATCGCGAGCGTTTGGAGCGCATGGGTATTCGCGTGTACTACCACTACACCATTGAGGGATATCCCACCAACGTGGACCTTATTGACTCCGAAGAGGGATTTGGGAAGAACGACTATGTAGAGACCTCCCGTCCCCTCGTGGTGGTGACCGCCCCCGGGCCGGGCAGCGGCAAGATGGCCGTATGTCTCAGCCAGCTCTATCAGGAAAACAAGCGGGGATTGAAAGCCGGATACGCGAAATTTGAAACCTTCCCCATCTGGAGCATCCCGTTGAAGCATCCCGTAAACGTAGCCTACGAGGCCGCAACCGCGGATTTGAATGATGTGAACATGATCGACCCCTTCCATCTGGAAGCCTATGGTAAAACAGCCGTCAATTACAATCGCGATATAGAAATATTCCCTGTCCTCAACGCTATTTTCGAGGGCATCTATGGCGAAAATCCCTATAAATCGCCCACCGATATGGGCGTGAACATGGCGGGATTCTGCATTTCCGACGACGGCGTGTGCTGCGAAGCCTCCCGTGACGAAATCATCCGACGTTATTTCAACGCCTTATGCAACTATGCCTCCGGGAAATCCAGCGACAACGAGATCAACAAGATATCCTTATTGATGAAGCGGGCGCAGATCAAGCCTGAAGACCGCAAGGCCACCGTGGCTGCCAGAGCACGTAAGGAAGAAGAGGGAGGCATTCCCGCTGCCGCCATCGAACTTGCCGACGGCACCATCATCACCGCCAAAACGAGTCCCCTGCTCGGTCCCAGTGCCGCCCTCATTCTCAATGCCATCAAGCATCTGGCCCACATCGACCACAGCATCAAACTCATCCCTCAAGAGATGATTGAGCCCATCCAGAAAACGAAGGTCTCCTTCCTGCACGGGCACAACCCGCGCCTACACACCGACGAAGTGCTGGTCGCCCTCTCCATGCTCAGTCTCCATGATGAGAACTGCCGCAAAGCGCTGGAATGCCTTCCCCAGTTAGACGGCTGCCAAGTGCACACCACCGTCATGCTGAGCGAAGTGGACCATAAGATATTTAAAAAACTCGGCGTCGGACTTTCCTGCGAACCCATCAAGAAAAAATAATCACCCACCTATGAGATTGGTCATCCAGCGTGTTCGCCAAGCTTCCGTAACCATAGCGGGGAAAACGGTTTCCAACATTGGAACCGGGCTCCTGATATTGGTCGGTGTGGAAAACGGAGACACCGAACAGGACGCCTTCTGGCTTGCCGCCAAAACGGCCAACATGCGGATCTTTGATGATGGCAACGGCGTGATGAACCTATCGGTGAAAGACACCGGAGGCGATTTGCTTGCCGTATCGCAATTCACCCTTACGGCCTCCACCCGCAAAGGCAACCGCCCCTCCTACATCCGCGCCGCCGGACATGAGACGGCCATTCCCCTCTATGAAAAGTATTGCGAGTTCCTTGCCATTGAAGTTGGGAAGGAAGTGCATAGAGGCGTCTTCGGCGCCGATATGCAGGTGGCGCTTCTCAACGACGGGCCTGTCACCATCATTATAGATTCCAAACTCAAAGAATAAATCCTTTGCAAAAAACAATAACCATGCGCAGTTTCGGAAGTGACAACCATTCGGGAATCCATCCCGACATCTTGAAGGCCATCGAGGAGGCCAACAATGATCATCAATTGGCATATGGTGACGATGCCTATACTGCCGAAGCCATCCAACTAATAAAGGAGACTTTCGGAAAAGAAGCAGAACCCTTCTTCGTATTCAACGGAACGGGAGCCAACATTGTGGCATTACGCGCCTGCGTGCAGTCCTATAACTCCATTCTGTGCGCCAAAACCGCCCATATCGCCGTGGACGAGTGTGGTGCACCGGAGTTCATGACGGGCGCGGCCCTACGGGAAATAGAAACCCCCGACGGCAAGCTCACCCCCGCACTGCGTGCCCCTCGCCTCATCAACTGGGGTTTTGAACACCATTCGCAACCCAAAGTCGTCTATATCTCCCAGTGCACGGAACTCGGCACCCTCTACACCTGCGAGGAAATCCGCACCCTCGCCGACTACGTTCACCAATTCGGCATGTACCTGCATATGGACGGCGCAAGAATCGCCAACGCCGCAGTAGCGTTAGGCAAAAGTTTCAAAGAAATAACCATTGACTGCGGTGTGGACATCCTGAGTTTCGGCGGTACCAAAAACGGCATGCTGATGTGCGAAGCCGTGATCGCCTTCCGCCCAGAACTTGCCGAGAACCTCAAATACATTCGTAAGCAAAGTGCGCAACTCTTTTCCAAAATGCGCTTCGTTAGCTGCCAATTGCTCCCCTACTTACGCAATGGCATTTGGCAACAGAATGCAGAAAACGCCAACCGAATGGCACAACTTCTCCGCCAGAAAATCGAAGCGGCCGGCTACCACTCCTTCACCCAAAAGACACAGGCCAACATCCTGCTTTTCAAACTGCCCAAAGAATTTTCCGACAAATTATTGGAAGACAACTTCTTTTACATTTGGGACGAGGCCGAAAACGAAGTACGCCTGGTGACCGCTTGGGACACCAGCGAAGAGGACGTGGAAAACTTCGCAAGACAGTTGAGGGAATTGTAGTTTCAGATCATAATGACAGCAACAAGAGCGGAAAGTGGAGGGTGTCTTTTTTTCGATTAGCAGCAAAACGTGGCAAAAATATTTGGGAAAAAATGGATTCTAAAGATTTAATTTTTTTTATAGTATTTTTGCATTTTTAAGTCAGCGACTTAAAAGTTTACCCTTAGTTAGAAATCCAACTTATAAAATGGCATTGAAGAAAAAAGAATCCATACTTAAGTTTTCTCTACTTATATTGTTGTCGGTGAGCGTGATTTTTGTAGCTGTAACTGCTTGGGCCTACCATGTCACGCGAATTAAAGTCTTAAACGATGCGAATGAAAAGGCGCAATTGAACCTCTCTCGTGCCTGTGATATTATAGACGGTCATCTACAGACCGTAGAAGTGGCAGGATATGGGCTTGCCTCAATGATTATGACCTCAGAGGTGATGCATAGTCCCCAAGGAGATTATTTATCGTTTCGCCTGAAAGAGAACAAAATAGGTACAGACAAGGAGTTATACGATTTGATTGAGCAGTTCGTATCTGCCAATCCTCATCTTTGGGGCGCCGCAATGGGCTTTGAGCCCGGTGTCTTTCCTGAATATGGTGAAGAAGGATTTGCTCCCTTTGTTCGTCATGCCGACCAAACTTTTGTCCATTTCAATTTGCCTGATGAGGGTACTGTATATAGAACCTACGATTGGTATGCTGAAACCAAACGCTTGGACAGGCCTCGATGGTCGCAGCCTTTCATGGATGTTCGAGGCGCCATCATTGCCTGTTTCTGCATTCCTATCCATAACTCCGCCGGTAATTTTATCGGTGCTATCGCTGTAGATTTGCAATTGAACCGTTTCACTTCGCAGCTCCTACGAGAAATTCATCCGTACGCCCATTCTTCAGTTATGCTGCTTGATCAGCAAGACGTATTTTTAGTTCATCCGAAACACCAAAAAATCATGAAACCCTTGGATATGAGTTTGGAACAATGGAATGAACGCATACGACAAGAAAATGCTTTGCTTTATACTTCCGTGATGCCTTCTGTTGATTGGACGGTAGCATTGCGTTGTGAAGAAAATGACATCTATGAGAATGCCAATTCATTGATGCTTAGAATTTTGAAAATAGTCTTATTGGGAATCCTGTTCATTCTCATCTGCTCAGGCTATTTCTTTTATCGAATGCGAAAAGTTGTAGCACGACAGGCTCGCATTGAAAGCGAACTCAATGTGGCCTCTCATATCCAATTGGATATGTTGCCGCGAGACTTTCCTAAGAGTGACAATCTGCATCTAAGCGCCATTCTTTCTCCGGCTAAGGAGGTTGGGGGAGATTTATATGATTATTGTATAAAAGACAATATCCTGTATTTCTCAATTGGCGATGTCTCGGGGAAAGGAGTCCCTGCATCCTTGATAATGGCTATTACCAAGTCGGCCATTCGTTCTGTAGTAAATGAACCCTTGAATGTTGCTGAAATGATGGGACGAATCAATAACTTTATTGAAGCCAGCAATCCGGCAGGAATGTTTGTGACCATCTTCCTTGGAAAACTGGATTTGGGAAGCGGCCTGCTCGAATATTGTAATGCAGGACACAATCCTATCGTAGTCGTAGATAATGAACCGCAGGCCAAATTCATAGAAACGACCCCCAATATCGCGGCAGGGGTTTTCAAAGATTTCCAATATCAGATGCAAACCTTACAACTTTCAAAAGGAAATAGGTTGATACTTTATACAGATGGCGTGACTGAAGCTGAAAACGTTGCCAAGCAGTTTTATGGAGAGGAACGTTTGCTGGAATGGGCAAAAAAGACCAGTGGAATCACCGATGAATCTAATGCGAAATCCTTGTTGGCAGACGTGAAAGAGTTTGTGAAGGATAATGAGCAAAACGATGATATTACGATTATGACAGTGGAGATTTAGTCCGATTTTATATGCAAAACTTCCTTTGACCCTTTTATAAATTTCATCGGACTCATCATCACCATTGACACTTTTGTTATTATCGGCATTTTCCACCCCATTGTCATCAAAACCAAGTAATACTTCGGCGTGAAGGCCTGGTGGGTGTTCCTATTCTGGGTTTGGGGTTCATCGTCTCGCCCTTGTTTGTCAGCAGTATGATAGCGGACGTGATCGGCTACTCGTTCCTGTGGAGCATTCAATCAACTGGAAATGCAGAAAGGAAAAAGAATAAATTGTCCAAATAATAGAGAGTACTAACGTTTTTTGCATCGTAATAACTAACAGACACAAAGCATGTACACATTCATCATCGCTATCGTAATCCTCGTAGTAGGTTACTTTATCTACGGGACTTACATCGCCCGCATCGTCGACATCAACCCACAAAACCCCACGCCAGCCCTGGCACGGACCGACGGCATCGATTTCGTTCCCCTGCCCACTTGGAAAGTCTTCATGATTCAGTTCCTCAACATCGCGGGCCTCGGTCCGATCTTCGGCGCTATCATGGGCGCGCAGTTCGGCACCGCCTCTTATCTCTGGATTGTGTTCGGCACCATTTTCGGGGGCGCCGTCCACGACTTCATCTCGGGCGTTATGTCGTTGCGCAACGACGGTGAGAGCCTGCCGCAACTCATCGGACGTTACCTCGGCGAAAATGTCAGGAAGGTGATGATTGTCTTCGTGCTGCTTTTCCTTACGCTGGCAGGTGCGGTCTTCGTCTCGCAGCCGGCCAACATCATCGTCGGGTCGCTGAATGCGCCGGAAGCAACTGCCGGAAGTGCGTCCCTGCCATTCTACATGAATGTCTATTTCTGGGTCACTGTCATCTTCTGCTATTATCTTGTTGCCACGCTGTTTCCGATTGACAAGATCATCGGCAAAATCTACCCGATTTTCGCCATTTGCCTATTCATCATGGCCATCGTGATATTGGTGGCTTTGTTGGTGCGATGGCCGGCACTGCCTGAGATGTGGGAGGGCTTCGGTACGAAATACGATTCCTCGCCCATATTCCCGATGATGTTCGTGTCGATAGCCTGCGGCGCCGTCAGCGGTTCCCACGCTACGCAGTCGCCCCTGATGGCGCGCTGCCTTAAAAACGAGAAGCACGCCAAGCCGGTGTTCTATGGCGCTATGGTCGCCGAAGGCATCGTGGCCCTCATCTGGGCTGCGGCAGCGACGGCTTTCTATCAGGACAACGGAACCGCCTTCACCCAGGGACAGGTGGTGAATTTCATCTGCCACAACTGGATAGGTGTTTTCGGCGGCATACTCGCCATCCTCGGCGTGGTGTTCGCCCCCATCACCACGTGCGACACGGTGCTGCGCGCAGCGCGTCTTATCGTGGCCGACACCTTCCATATCGAGCAGAAAAGCATTCGCAACCGACTGCTCATCAGCATTCCCATCTTTGCCGTCTGTGCCGCATTCCTCGTTTTCAGTTTAGGCGACACCCAGAATTTCGCCGTCGTGTGGCGCTATTTTACCTGGAGCAACCAAGTTATGGCGGCATTCACGTTCTGGGCCATTACGGTCTATCTCACCCAACGGGGCAAGAACTATTTTGTGTCGCTCATTCCCGCCATTTTTATGAGTTTCGTCACCATCTCGTTCATTCTCGAAGCTCCTACAGGAGCCTACATCCCAGGCAGAGGCCTTACGCCCTGGATTGCACAGACGATATCCGCCGTGGCCACCATAACGGTTGTCGCTTGGTTCTGTAGATGGATGAAAATCAGGAAGAAGACGGGTTTGGAGAATTAGAGAATCTGAGGGTTCTCTATTTCGGAATCTACTACGGCGTGACCAAAGTGGAGAAGTAGGGGGGCACCTAACCTCACTCTATCTGTATCTTTTTGTGTGATTAGGAAGGGCAAAAATTCCCCAACTTTGGAATATGAAGATTTTGAGATTCCGTGTTAAAACTGGCGAAAACATTTTGAGATTCCGATTTCTTTTGTGATTTTGCAACTCAAAAGGTAATATCCCTAAAAGTGTGTATTTTTGTTTTTTCATTTTGTATTTGCAAAAGTATTCATTTTTTTTGATTTAACGTCAACTTGAAAGTTTTCGCCTGAAACGAAGCGTAGGGGAGTGAAAGGCGAAAACTTCATCGGTCAAAAGTCCCACTTGAAT
>JAZRYC010000049.1:0-15560 GCA_045600525.1 Bacteroidales bacterium | reverse complement strand
GCCCAGGATCAATTTGATGAGGAAGAAGCAGCCAAACTACAGAAAAAATTAGCCAAGAACCAGTTTGACTTCAATGACTTTCTTAGTCAGATTCAGCAGATTAAGAAAATGGGCAATGTGAAGGACTTGATGTCGATGATTCCCGGTATGGGTAAGGTGATCAAGGATATGGATATTGACGACAATGCCTTTAAGAGCGTGGAAGTGATTATTCAATCCATGACACCAGCGGAACGCGCCAACCCCGATATCATCAACGGCTCTCGCCGCAGACGTATTGCCAACGGTAGCGGTAGCGATATCCAGGATGTGAATCGACTGATGAAGCAGTTTGATGATACACGGAAGATGATGAAGATGGTGAACAGCGGAAAGGCCAAGGGCCTGATGCGCGCCATGAATGCCCCGGGACGAAGACCGCTGTAGGACTCAGGGTTTAGGGTTTAGGGCTTAGGGTTTAGGTAAGTCAAGCGGTTTGTCAAGTGCCGTACTTGTTGGTAGATGTTTGAAGTTTGAAGTTTAAGGTCTAAAAGATAACCGCATTATCGCCTTAATACATTATTATATTAACAGAAATATGAAGATCATTGACGGCAAGGAAATTGCCAATAACATAAAAACTGAAATCGCCACGGAAGTCAAAGCGCTTTTGGACGAAGGTAAGCCAGCACCTCATTTGGCCGTTATCATTGCCGGCGAGGATGGCGCCGCGCTGAGTTATGTGAATAGCATTGAAAAACAATGCAAATCAGTAGGCTATATGTGCTCTGCTTATAAGTTTCCCTCCAGCGTGAAAGAACAAGATCTCTTGGCAACGATTGACTTCCTCAACAGCGATGACGAGATTGACGGATATATTATTCAAATGCCTCTGCCAAAGCAGATTTCCATTGACAAGGTGACTGCCCATGTGGATCCCCGTAAAGATATGGACTGCTTTCATCCCATCAATATGGGCAATCTACTGTTGGGAAAAGATTGTTTTGCTCCCGCTACTCCCCACGGCGTTATGGAATTGATACGCCGAAGCAATATAGAAACCACGGGTAAGGAATGTGTCATCCTTGGACGTAGCAATATCGTTGGTAAGCCATTGGCTATGATGTTGTTGCAGAAGGATGCCAATGCCACGGTGACGGTCTGCCACAGTCGCACGAAGAACCTGAAGCGTGTGTGCGGTCGTGCCGACATTCTGATTGTGGCCATAGGACAGCCGGAGATGATTACGGCCGACTATGTGAAGGAGAAAGCCACGGTTATCGATGTGGGCATTCACCGCATCCCCGATCCGACCGCAGCCAATGGCTATAGAGTGGTGGGAGATGTGAAGTTTGACGAAGTTAGCAAGAAATGTGAGGCTATTACGCCGGTTCCAGGTGGAGTGGGTGCCATGACGATGGCCTGCCTGCTGCAGAATACGATGAAAGCCTATCGCAATAGATAATTATTACCTAAATTTTTGAGTATGAAACTTTTATTGATAAGCAATTCAACGAATTATAAAGAACCCTATCTGGGTTGGTGTACTCCTTTGATTGAGGAATTTATTCAAAATACACCCCAAAAGATTGTTTTTGTTCCCTATGCCGGTGTGGATGTGGCTGGCAAGGTCTATCCGGAAAGCTATGATGCCTACGCGGCTCGCGTGCAGAGTGTCTTTGACAAATTCGGAAAGAAGATCCTCTCTACCCATGCAGTGGCTGATCCCATTGCCCTGATTAACCAAGCCGACATGATTATGGTGGGTGGCGGCAATACGTTTCATTTGGTTGCCGAACTGCATCGCAACAAGCTTATCGAACCGATCCGTCGCAAGGTGATGGAAGGAACGCCCTATATGGGATGGAGTGCAGGGTCTAATGTGGCTTGCCCTACATTGTGCACGACTAACGACATGCCCATCGTAATGCCGGAAAGTTTTAAATGCCTTGATTTAGTACCCTTCCAAATCAATCCGCACTACATTGATCCCTATCCTCAAGATATCAACGATGCCATTCGTCATGGTGGGGAAACGCGCCAAGTGCGTATCAACGAATATCTGGCCGTCAATCAACAGATGACCGTGGCTGGTCTGCGCGAAGGTACCGCCCTCTGGGTTGAAAACGAACGTATTACGCTGAAAGGCACTCGTAAGATGATTGTCCTTCGCTATGGTCAGGAACCCGTTGAAAAGAATCCAGACGATGTCTTTTCCTTTAATCTTCGATAGTACTTTACTAAAATTTTTATGCGGAAATAGAAATACTGTTTCCGCATTATTTCATATAGCCTATGATTAGTTTTGAAGGTATTCACAAACCGAATTGGAAATATAGTGCACTGTATCCCTATATACATTTAATGCATAACTATGTTTTCTATCAGCATTTCTATGTGCTCCACCCGGAACGTATCCCGAAGGACAAACCTATCGTGGCCATTTCCAATCACCAGAATGGTCTGAGTGATGCTTTGGGAATCTTGTTCTCGTTTTCTAAAGATGGTCGCGCCCCGGTATTTATTGCCCGTGCCGATATCTTTAAGAAACCTATTGCCGCCAAAGGACTTTATTTCCTGCGCATTATGCCGGCTTTTAGGGCTCAGGATGTGGGATATGCCAATGTGAAGCACAACGAGGATATTTTCGTGCAGTCGGCGAATATCCTGAATGACAACGGCGTCGTGGCATTGTTCCCGGAAGCTGGGCACCAAGACCGCAGGTTCTTGGGTACTTTCAAGAAGGGATTTGCTCGCATTGCCTTTCGTGCCGCCGAAAAGAAGGACTTCAAAGAGCCCGTTTACGTGCTTCCGATGTCTAATCACTATAGTAGCTATTTCAGTGTGCAGGGCCGTCTGGTGATGACGGTGGGCGAACCGATTGATATATCCTATTTATACGATGTGTATCGTGAAGACCCTGCCCAGGCACTGAAAACGCTTACCGACCGGGCGCGTGAGGAGGTGGAAAAGCTGATGCTCAATATCAAGACCAAGGAGTATTACGAAGAGTATGAAATGCTTTGTGAAATTTTCGGACGTGCCATCTTACAGAAGGAACAGTCATTGGTGATCACACGCCCGGATGGTCAGGAAGTGCATCGTAATATATTTACGGATCCTCGCCACCTGCCCAGCCAGTTGGAAGTGGGAAAGCGTATTGTTGCTAAATTGGAAGAATACGAAAAAGCTGATCCCGAAAAGCACAAAGCCTTAATGGACGATACCTATCAGTATATTCGTGCCATTGAGAAACTGCATCTTCGCGATTGGGTTTTCTCGCAGAAAATGTGGGTTTGGGGCTTCCTTGGACGTGCCTTTGTGTCCTTGTTGGCTCTGCCCTTGATTATCGTGGGCTGGCTGCTCTATCTTGTTCCCTTTAATGTCAGCTTCTTTATAACACGACGCATCGACGACCAAATGCTGCATTCTTCCTTCCATTTCGCCATATGGACGTTGGTGGCCTTCCCGATATGGTTCGTCATCCTTTCGTTGATAGTGGGCTTTACCACGCACCTGTGGTGGCTTATCCCCATATTGTTCGTGCTTTGCCTACTGACCGTGATTTTCTATTTCCGCGCCAAAGTGGCGGTGAAGAAAGTCTATAACCGCCTGCGTCGCTTCCGCTTCTGGTTTAGAGGAAACTATATCTATAAGACGGCTGTGAAGAAACGCGCCGATATCCTTAATCGTCTGAACGAAGTGATGAATTAACAAAAAACCATCTGCATCTGCAGATGCTTTTTTGTTAATATCCCATAAAATTAGTTGCAAATCTATTATCTAGCCACGGTGAATTTCTTGAAGCTGATTCCCTCATCGGTGGAAATGCCCAAGATGTACATGCCGTTGGCAAGATGGGAAATGTCCATCGTGGTTTCTAAACCACTGGTGGAAAGTGAACCCATCAATTGTCCGGAAAGCCCATAGATGTTCACTTCGCGGATATTTGAGGACGCGCTGATGTGAATGGCCTCTTTTGCAGGATTGGGATAGATATTTGTTTGCATCTCATGTTCGCTGATGCCAACGATGTCGTTCTCAATACGGAAGTCTTTGATACCGAAAATGAAGGCGTTTGCATCGGAAATAACGTGGAAGGCCACTTGCAGTGTCTGACCGGCAAATGCGGAAAGGTCAATCTGCTGCGTCCACCACGCTGTGTTGCTGATAAGTTGAGGCTCTAACACCAAAGTGGCGGTTTGGTATGTCTGACCGGTGGGAATGACGTAGACTTCATATCTTTCGGGCGCCACATAGCCATATCCATCTGCCGTTGCGGAATATTTAAACTCGGCTGCAGTACGTTCTCCAAGGACAAAGGATGGCGAAATCAACCAATCGTCGGCAGCATTCACTGCGGAGAAACCATAAACGGCAAATCCATCTGCCGGACTGATGATGAACTCTCCAAACGTGTTGGCAGCGTCCCCGTTGACATCAATGGTAGTCCAGCAGGCAGTCTGCTCTTCGTTGTCAAAATTGTAGATGTAGGGCAGGGGAAGGCTTTCGCAATTGGTGGAGGATGCTTGCAATGCTATGGAAACATTGTTGGCTCCCGTGCTGCTTAAGGTAACACTTCCTGTCTGTTCGCCCAGTTGCGTGGGGGTGTAGCGTACGTATAGTTTCCCCCCTTGCGTGGGAAGGGTGGCTGTGTTTCCAAAGGTTATGCTGTCTGATGAAACTGAAAAAGGTGCGTTGGTGCTTGCGGTAATGGGATTGCTTAAGGTATAGCCGGTTACATCAATGGAAGTAGTGCCTAAGCCAGAATAGCTGACATAGCCGAAGTCAAGAGTGGGGTTGAGAACCTCTATGTAGGGTGAACTTGATACGGCTGAAATGGTTACATCGTCCAGCTTTAGATAGTACATGTCCGTGACATCATGATGACGGAAGGCGATATGCACGGTCTGTCCTGTAAAGGCAGATAAGTCCACTTCCTGTAGCTCGTAGTGACCATTAGTGACCCCTGTTTTCAGCAGGGTGGTGAAATCGGATATGTCTGTCCCCGTGGTGGAAATATATACGGAGTAGTTCTCTTGGTTATAAGTAGGGTCATCGCCAGATATATAGAAGGATAGAGTGGCATTTCCAGTGAGCAAGATGGCTGGAGTAATCAACCAATTGTCAGGAAGAAGTGGCCCCATTTGGAGGTCGTAAGAGGACGATACAATGCACCGATTTCCGCTATGCGGATTCTGCCATAGGGTGGCATCCCAATTAAACCCATCTCCGTCGCTGTCAATAGCGGTCCAACCACTGGGCAAGGCGCCGCTTTCAAAGCCTTCGTTCAAAAGTGTCTGCGCATTTCCGCAGAGAATAAAGGCGAAAAAAAGAATGAAAAATGTAAACGTTTGTTTCATAATAGTGGATTATTTAATGATAATTAAATGGTTGCTAAACGAGCGAGCAAAGGTACACAATTTTTCTGTACTTTTGCATCTGTTTTCTAACAACTTATATCTTGAATTGGGCAGCCCCTGGAAACCGTTTCCGACACGGCTGCCGACCTCACCTCCGTCCAGATTCTGGATGCGAACGGGAGAGTTCTTGCCACGGGCGCGCCGCAGGGCTCCGGGGCCGCCGTCGATGTTTCCTCCCTCAGCCGTGGGATCTACTTCGTACGCCTTGCATTCCCGGGCGGGACCCTCACGCAGAAATTCGTGAAGAGGTAGTCCTGCGACAGACCTCTCGCCCGAATCGGAAGCGGTTCGGGCTTTTTTTTCTTTACTCATATTTTTTACAATAAATCGAATACTTGTTCGTTTAGTAATCCGCTTATAAATGATAGAACGATGAAAAAAACTACATGCCTTGTTTTATTTTGTTTAATAGGACTATTGTTGTGGAGTACACCGACTTTTGCCCAAGATGATTCCTGTATTGCCAAAGCTCCTACGGAAGTGGCTGTGGGACAGCAGTTCAAATATACGGTGACGTTGTCGGAAAAGGGTGAGGTGGTCTCGTCTGATTTCGGGAAGTTTGAATTTATCAGCGGACCGAGTATAGGCTCCAGTACGTCTATTACGATGATGAACGGAAAGGTTGAACAGAGCACCAGCTATACTTATACATATTATTTGTTAGGAGAGAAAGAAGGAACGTTTTCCATTCCCGGGGTTGTGTTTTCCGTTGATGGGCGGGTGGTGAAGAGCAACTATGTGGAGGTAAAGGTGGTGAAGACGCCGAAGAATATACCTCAGGAGGAGCCCGCACAGGCCGACAACTGCTTCCAGTTCCAAATGCCGGAGTTTAACTGGCCGTTTGGTGAACAACGTCAGCCTTCACAGTCAAAGCCTTCGCAACCGAAGCAGGGAAAGGTGGCGATAGAGGACAAAATAGGGAAGGACGACATCTTCCTTAAAGCCTCCACGACTCAGTTAGAAGCCTATCAAGGGGAAGCGGTGGTGGTGACTCATAAACTCTACATCAAACAAGAACTTCGCGGATATAATATTGAACGTTCGAATTTTGCGCAGACGAACGATTTCTGGATGGAATCGTTGGATATGCCCTATCGGGCGCAACAGAGCACGGAAACTGTCAATGGAACAACCTATAACGTATTTGTTGTCAAACAGACGGCAGTCTATCCCACAAAAACAGGCAAACTGACTATTCCGAAACTGAATCTTGCGTTACGTATCAATGTGCCGGCTGTCGTAACCGACCCCTTCTGGGGAAAGATAACCACCACCCGGGGAAAGGATGTGACTCTCAGTTCTAATGAACTCACTTTGAAAGTGAAGTCATTGCCCGGTGCTCATAGTAGTGAAAAGACGGAGGTGGTGGGCGATTTTAGCATCACTTCTACGTTGGGGAAAGAAGAAGGGAGAGTAAACGAACCGCTCACACTGACGATCAGTGTGTCGGGAACGGGTAACATACATCATGTTTTGGCTGAGGATTTGTCTATGGACTTTCCCGGCGACTTTGATGTGACGAAGCCGCGTGTTACGACGCATGTGTCCGCCAAAGGAGATATAGTTTCCGGAACCAAGACGTTCAAATATACGATTGTCCCTCGTTCGGAAGGTACCTACATTATTCCCGGGGCAACCTATACCTATTATAATTATGAAATGGGAACCTATAAGACCATTACCACGAAGGACTTCCAGATAGAGATTCTGCCGGAACGTCCCCGCGTGCCTGCCTCAGATGATTTGGACAGAAAGTTGAAGACGCCGGCGAAGACGTACAAGATTTAAGGGATTAGGTTTTAGGGATTAGGGGTCAAGATGTAGGACGCAATTCATTGCGTCCGTTTCTGGCCCCAAGGTGTGGGAATGCGTATATTATTCCCATTGTTTTGCGCCAATCCTTCGCATGGGAAATACAAGATTTTTCTAAGCGAACATTATCTCCCTCTGGGTGGGTGCGGTTCTACAAATTAAAGTAGTGTTACAGGTCAATTATCTTCCTGAAAATAAAAATTTTCGGGGTACTTGATTTTTAATAAAAAAAGTGTACTTTTGCCGGCCTTAAATATACCGATTATTGTCCTTCATGTTAGTAAAGGAAAATTAATTAAAAATCAGAGAGATATGGGTGAAGATATCTCTCGCAAAACAAACAACAAACTGAAAAATGGATGCAGTAAGTTACAAAACAATTTCGGCGAATGATAAAATCGTCAAGAAAGAGTGGGTCTTAATTGATGCACAGGAAATGGTGGTTGGTCGTCTTGCAACGGCTGTAGCACGTATTCTCAAAGGAAAGAACAAACCGTATTACACACCGAGTTTTGATTGTGGTGACAACGTGATCATCATCAATGCAGAAAAGGTGAAATTCTCTGGCAACAAGTGGACGGAAAAACAATATGTTCACCACACCACATATCCTGGTGGCCAGCGTTTTGCAACTCCGAGAGAATTCATGCGCAAATATCCTGAGCGCATTCTCGAACATGCCATCAAAGGTATGCTCCCGAAGAATCGTCTGGGTTCACAGCTCTATCGCAACCTTCATGTGTATGTAGGTCCGAATCACCCGCATGAAGCACAACAACCTAAGTTAATCAACATTAAAGACATCAAATAAGAGACATGGAAGTAACAAATACATTAGGTAGAAGAAAAACTGCAGTCGCTCGTCTTTATATGAAGGCCGGTAGCGGCGAAATCAAGGTTAACAACCGTGATTATAAGGAATATTTCTGCGTTCCCACCTTGCAGTACAAAGTGGAACAACCCCTCCGCTTAGCAGAAGTTTTAGGTCAGTACGACATTAAGGCCAACCTTGACGGCGGTGGTGTCACTGGTCAGGCAGAAGCTCTTCGTATGGCTATCGCCAAGGCTCTCGTCGAAATCAATCCCGAACTTCGTTCCGCAATGAAGTCTCAAGGATTCCTCCGTCGTGACCCGCGTATGGTTGAACGTAAGAAACCCGGTCAACCGAAGGCTCGTAAGAGATTCCAATTCAGCAAACGTTAGTATTTATTTATATACCGCGTATGCTTGTTTAGTATCGAAACTGTGGAGATTTCCCAGGAACTACTCCATGGTTGTTTTTAAGAATGTAAACAATTAAAAAATTAAAAAATGTCAAGATTACAATTTGAAGAATTATTAGATGCAGGTTGTCATTTCGGACACCTCAAGAGAAAATGGAATCCCGCAATGGCTCCTTATATCTTTATGGAGAAAAACGGTATTCATATCATCGACCTTTACAAGACGATGGACAAGGTGGAAGAAGCTGCCAATGCCGCCAAACAGATCGCAAAATCTGGTCGTAAGATTTTATTCGTAGCAACTAAGAAACAGGCTAAGGAAACCGTTTCCTCCATGGTTAAGGAAGTCGGTATGCCTTACGTAACAGAACGTTGGCCTGGTGGTATGCTTACGAACTTCTTCACCATCCGCAAGGCTGTGAAGAAAATGAGCGACATCGACCGTTTGATTGAAAGCCCGCAATTCAACAATATCTCCAAACGTGAGAGACTTCAGATTCAACGTGAACGCGCTAAGTTGGAAAAGAACTTGGGTTCCATTTCCGATCTTTCCCGTCTTCCCGCAGCTGTCTTCATCGTGGACGTGATGAAAGAACATATCGCATTGGCTGAAGCCCATAAGTTGGCTATCCCTACGTTCGCTATCGTTGATACCAACTCCAACCCTAATTCCGTAGATTATCCTATCCCCGCTAATGACGATGCCTCCAAGTCTATCGCCGTTATCCTGAAAGCTATCTGCGACGCTATTAAGGAAGGTCTCAATGAACGCGAAATGAATAAGGATGCTCAAGTGGAAGAAGAAGTTATGGATGCCGCAGTGGAAGAAACTGAAGAAACCGAAGAAGAAAACGACGGCAAACGCAGAAGAACTTCCGGCAGACGTCCTGCTCCCAGAAACTAATCATTTATTAACCTTAAAGATTGAATATTATGGCTATTACAGCTGCTGATGTAAATAAACTGAGACAACAGACCGGTATCGGTATGATGGACTGCAAGAAAGCGCTTGTCGAAGCTGACGGCGATTTTGAAAAAGCAATCGACATCCTCCGTAAAAAAGGTCAAAAAGTGGCCGCTAAACGTGCTGACCGCGAATCTAACGAAGGTCGCCTTGTCGCTAAGACAAACGCCGACCATACCAAAGGTTATATGCTTTTGGTGGCTTGCGAAACCGACTTCGTAGCCAAGGGTGAGGAATTTGTCAATTTTGTAGATGCTCTCTTGGATGCCGCTATGGCTGCCAATGTTAATACCCGCGAAGAACTCCTCGATATGGACTTCAACGGCATGAAGGTTTCTGAAAAATTGACCGAACTTACCGGTAAGACTGGTGAAAAACTTGAATTGCCTCATTATGACGTGCTCGAAGCCGCATACGTGGAATCCTACATTCACATGGGTAACCACAAAGCTACGCTCGTGGCCTTCAACAAAAACGATGATAATGCAAGAGAAGCTGCTCACAATGTGGCACTTCATATCACCGCTATGAATCCTCTCGCCTTAGACGAAAACGCCATTTCTCAAGAAGTGAAAGATAGAGAATTGGCAGTCGCAGTGGACAAAACTCGCCAAGAACTCATTGGCAAGGCTGTCGAAGCTGCTTTGAAGAAAGCCGGCATCAATCCTGCCCACGTTGATAGCGAAGACCATATGCAATCCAATATGGGTAAGGGCTGGATTACGGAAGAACAAGTTGAACTTGCTCGCAAAATCAAAGTAGAAGAAGCTGAAAAGAAAGCTGCTAACCTCCCTGAAGCTCAAATTCAACAGATTGCTCAAGGTCGTCTGGTGAAATTCTTTAAAGAGAACACTTTGATGTACCAAGAACTTGTTATGGGTGGCGACGGCAAACAAAGCGTTCGTGACTATATCCACGCTAATGACAAGGCTCTTGAATGTACCGCATTCACTCGCCGTCAGATTGGCGAATAATCGTTGAAATTGTTTTGCATCTATATGGCAGGGCTGTCCAAACGGACAGCCCTGTTTTTTGTATATCACCTTCATAAACCGGAATGAGACGTGCTTGATGCGTCTCTAAATACACTTGTGTACACATATTCTGTAGCAAAATAAGGAACTACGATTTTTTGTGGCGATTCCAATAGAATTTCGTATCTTTGCACGCTAAAAATTTTTTTTACAATGCGCAAAGAAGTTGATTTTCTCGTAATTGGTTCGGGCGTAGCTGGCCTTTGCTTCGCTTTGAAAGCTGCCAATTTTGGCAAAGTATGTATGGTTACGAAGGCTAAGATGGACGAGGGCTCAACCCGCTATGCTCAAGGTGGAATAGCTTCGGTGGTCTATCAACCAGATAGTTATGAAAAACATATCCAGGATACGATGGTGGCAGGTGATGACCTCTCCGATCGGAATATCGTGGAACTCACCATCCGTGAATCTACGGAACGAGTGATGGAACTCGTGGAATGGGGGGTGGATTTTGACAAGAACCAGGACGGCAGTTTCGCCTTGGCAAAAGAAGGCGGTCATTCCGAATTTCGCGTTCTGCATCATAAGGATATGACAGGTTATGAAATCGAGGAAAAACTCATTCAAGCCGCCAAACACCATAAGAATATTGATATTATTGAGAATAGGATCGCTTTGGAAATTATCACCCAGCACCATCTTGGTGTGGAAGTGAACCGCCGTTCTCCCGATATTACCTGCTATGGTGCCTATATTTTCAATCCAGAAACAAATGAGGTGGACACGGTGCTGGCCAAGATTACGATGATGGCTACAGGCGGTATTGGTATGGTTTACGAACATACGACAAATCCCAGAGTGGCTACCGGCGACGGCGTGGCCATGGTGTATCGTGCCAAGGGTGCGGTAAGAGGTATGGAATTCGTACAGTTTCATCCGACCTCCCTGTATAATCCGAAGGAGTCACCTTCTTTCCTGATTACTGAAGCTATGCGTGGGGCTGGCGCCATCCTCAAAGATGCCAATGGCAATACTTTTGTGGATAAGTATGATGAGAGAGGCTCCCTTGCCCCCAGAGATATCGTGGCCAGGGCTATTGACTCTGAAATGAAGCGTCAAGGTGTGGACCATGTGTATTTGGACACCACACTGATTCCCCAACAGGAAATTTTTGAGCATTTCCCCAATATCTATGCGAAATGTCTGAGCATCGGCATTGACATTACCAAGGAAATGATTCCCGTGGTGCCAGTGGCTCACTATTCCTGCGGCGGTATTCAAACTGACGAATGGGGCGCCACGTCCATTCAAAATCTTTACGCCTCTGGTGAATGCGCCTCCACGGGCTTGCATGGTGCCAACCGTTTGGCTTCCAACTCCCTGCTGGAAGCATTGGTGTTCTCACACCGCGCCTGTATCAAAGCGATGCAGACAATTCACACGATCTCTTTCTGCAAAGATGTGCCCGACTGGAATAGCGACGGCACCGTGCTCAATGAGGAAATGGTGCTGATTACCCAGTCTAAGAAGGAATTGCAGACGATTATGAGCAGCTATGTGGGCATTGTCCGCTCTAACCTCCGCCTGCAGCGTGCTTTCGACCGATTGGAAATCCTCTATCGTGAAACAGAAGAACTTTATAAGAAATCTATACTAATCCCCGAAATCTGCGAGTTGCGTAACATGATCAACGTGGGTTACCTGATTATCAAGCATGCTATGGAACGTAAAGAAAGTCGCGGTTTGCACTATTCGTTGGATTATCCTCCTTATCATCATCAAAGCTAACTCGTTATGAAAAATTTTCAGATTCACACATTAGGCTGTAAGTTGAATTTCAGCGAATCCGCTGCCATTGCGGCAAAACTGGTTGAAAATGGCTGGAACCAAGGTGGTATTCCGGAAGTGATCATCGTGAATAGCTGCGCAGTCACACAGTCCGCTGAAAAGAAGACCCGAAATCTTGCTTCCAAACTCCATCGTGACAACCCTCTGGCTTCCATTATTGTTGTGGGCTGCTATAGTGCCCTGAAGCCCGATCTGCTGGAACGCTGGTCTGGGGTTATCAAAGTATTTGGCTCCCAAAACAAGATGAATGTGGTGGACTATCTCTGCGGCCGTGAGGAACAGCCTACACCGAATTTCTTTGATGCCTATTCTACGCATGATCGTACCCGCTCCTTCCTGAAAATCCAGGACGGCTGTAATAATCACTGTACCTATTGTACAGTTTGGATTGCCCGTGGTAAGAGTAGGAGCGACTCCATCGAGAATGTGCTGAACAATATTGAGAAAATCCATAACGAAGGCGTGCACGAGGTGAACCTCACGGGTGTGAATGTCGGTGATTTCGGTCGCGGCACAGATGAAAATCTTCTCAAACTACTGAAGGCTATCGTCAAACAAAATAAGATGGAAAGAGTTCGTATCTCTTCCGTGGAACCCGACCTCCTCACTGAAGATATTATCAAGTTGGTGGCAAAATCACCTATGCTGATGCCGCATTTCCATATTCCTCTGCAATCGGGTTGCGACCGCATCCTCGGCTTGATGCGTCGCCGCTATACGGCGAAGGATTATGCCGACAAGGTGATGCTGATTAAGAAGCTGATGCCCGATGCCTGCGTGGCCTGTGACGTGATTACAGGATTCCCCGGTGAGACGGATGAGGATTTTGAAGAAACCTATCGATTCCTGGAAGAACTTCCGATTAGCTATATGCATGTGTTTACCTATTCACGTCGCCCACGAACTTCCGCCAATATGATGGAAGACCAGGTGCCTGAGGATGTGAAGAATGAAAGAACCAATCGTCTGTTGGAACTTTCCCATGCAAAGAAGTCTGCCTTCTATCAGCAGTGTGAAGGACAAAAACGCCCCGTCTTGGTGGAAACCGAATTGGTGGAAGATCATCTATGTGGCTTTACCGACAACTATATTAGAGTATCGGTTCCCTATGACGAAGCGGTAATCAATACGATACAAAAGGTTACGATAGACCAATGCCACACGATATTATAAGATTACGCAATGGTCTGCGCCTGATTCATAAGGAAGTTGATTCTCCCATTTCCCATTTCGGTGTGCTGGTCAATGCCGGCACACGCGATGAGTCCTTGGAACAGATGGGACTGGCGCATTTCGTGGAACATACGATTTTCAAGGGGACTCAGAAACGTAACGCATCCCATGTGATTAGCCGTATGGAGGCCGTTGGCGGCGATCTGAATGCCAGCACCTCCAAGGAGGAAACCTATTTCCATACGTCGTTTCTGTCGGCCGACTATCCACGTGCTGTTGAACTTCTGGCGGATATTTTCTTTCATGCCACCTTCCCGGAAAAGGAACTGGAAAAGGAAAAAACCGTTGTCTTGGAAGAAATTAACTATTATAAGGATTCCCCTTCTGAGTTGATTTTTGATGATTTTGAGGACCTTGTTTTTGCAGGACATCCTCTGGGAAAGAATATCCTGGGTACTCGGCAGAGCGTTAAAAGATTGAAGCGTCAGACTATCCTCGATTTTATTGCCCACAACTACACGTTGGATAATGTCGTCATTTCATCGGTGGGCAAGATTTCAGCGCAGAAGCTGGTCCGATTGTGTGAACGGTATTTTGGAGAATATACACTGCCCGAGACACAACGCGCCCGCGAACCCTTCTTGTCTTTTGAACCTCGGGAACTGCACGTGCGAAAGAAAACATCGCAGACGAATGTAATGATGGGAGGTGTTTCCTATTCTATCAAGGATGACAAACGTGTTCCCTTTCTGCTGTTGAATAATCTGTTGGGCGGACAGGGGATGAATACGCGACTTTATATGAGTATCCGCGAGAAAAAAGGCTTGGCCTATACCATCGAGTCAAATTATACCTCTTTTTCGGATACGGGCCTCTTTTCCATTTACTTTGGCTGCGATCCTCATCGTACAGATCAGTGTATTGACTTAATCCATAAGGAACTACATCGCGTTTGCACCCAACAACTGGGTACCATGCAACTTTATTATGCGAAGAAACAGTTCGTGGGTCAATTGGCCCTCTCCAATGAAACCAAGCTCAATGAGATGTTGGCCTTGGGACACACCGCCTTGTTCTTTGAGGAGGTGGATACCATGGAGGAAAGTATTGCGGAACTAGAGGCTGTGACGGCGGAACAGATTTTGGAGGTGGCTAATGAGATTCTGCTCCCAGAACGTTTTTCGACTTTGATTTTTGAATAAACTGAATGCCCTCATTATAAGAATAATAGGAGTCTTGATATGTTAGAGCTGTATTCCAAGAATTTAGAAAATGCCGTCAATGAGATTGCCAAGCTGCCCGGTATTGGAAAGCGTACGGCGCTGCGTCTCGCACTGCATCTGATTAAAGCGGATCCTGAGGATGTGTTACTTTTGACGGAACGTATCAACAAACTCAAAACGGACGTCTGCCAGTGTAGGGAATGCTTTAACTTATCGGATAGTGAAGTATGTGATATTTGTGCGAATCCGAAACGAAACGAGAAGATCATCTGTGTGGTACAGGATATCCGCGATGTGATTGCTATTGAAAATACGAACCAGTATAATGGTGTGTATCATGTCCTTGGAGGCGTTATCTCTCCGATGGATGGTGTCGGCATCAATCAGTTGCGTCTTCGTGAACTGTTCGACCGTCTGGAAAAACACGAAGTGGAAGAACTTATTCTGGCCCTACCGGCTACGGTGGAAGGGGATACAACCAATTTCTTCATTTATAAGAATGTACAGGATAAGGTTGGAAAAATTACAACGATAGCCAGAGGTATTGGGGTGGGCGAAGAACTGGAGTATGCCGACGAGGTCACCCTCGGGCGTTCGCTGGTGACGCGCCTTGAATTTGATAAGGCCTATCGTAAGAATTAGGAAACAGGACTGCTTTAGAATTTCTTCATGTCGCGTATTCTGATATGGTCCCAGTTGATATGCTTGATGTCGGGATCATATAGGCGCTCGTCTAATTGAAGGGCGCGGCGCTCATAAACGTAGTCGTTAATAAAGTCCTCTACGAGACGGAAGTCCTTGCGATACCATCCGGCAATTTGGTGGCCTATGCCCTCGTAGCGGCGTATTTGGTAAGGATAGTCGAATTTCTCAAATCTTTTGGCTAAGGCATTGCTGCCGAATAATCCAATATTGAAGAATTTGATTTGGTTGTATGCGAC
>JAZRYC010000048.1:0-8462 GCA_045600525.1 Bacteroidales bacterium | reverse complement strand
CCGACACGGCGAATCCGTGCCGATATACCGAAGACAACCAGGTTTATCGCGCCGGCAACGAATACACGTTTGCCTTCCGCTATTTCAATCCGCAGGGGGAGGAACGTTTTATGCGTGTTTATAAGGAAGCCGTGCGCAAACCGGAAATCAACGAGCAGGGCGATACGAGTTACTATACGTTGCTTTATGCGCGCCATATGCTGGTAGATACTTTCGATGAGGATTCCTGTATCCGGCAATATACAGTGCGTATCAATCCAAGCAACATCGGCTACGGCTTTAGCCCCGATTACGACCAAACGGTGGAGGTCTTTGAGTTTTGGCTAAAGAATGGTGCCAGACCATTTGACGTGTCAGCCTCCGGCATTGTGGAAAACGAACGTAACATTTGGATGCATCCGCCACGTTCTCTGTTGTTGAGTATTCTGGAACTGAATCCATTCCCTTACATCAAATTTCCGGCAAAAAAGGGCTTGAAATGGAAGTGGAAGTTGACAATCGGTTCACAATGGGGTGATCCATTATGGAAAGAGTGGGAAGGTGCTATCGTCAACAGGTATCGCTATAGAATCGTGGATACGTCCTGCTTGCTGTCCACGGCACTGGGCACTTTGGATTGCGTGTGCGTGGAGGCATCTGCCAAGAGTCGCATCGGCAAAACCCGCCTCACGGCCTATTACAACGAAAAGTACGGTTTTGTCAAATTCGACTACACCAACATTGACGGCTCCAAAATCGTGATTGACCTGCAGTCGCTGACGCCTTGTACTCACAAATTACCCTAATTCGAAATGAAATTCGTCTTAATTTGTCTTAATTAGAGAAATTTGTGAAAGACAGCGCCGCAGGCGAAAAATATTTTCCCAACCCAAGATTCCACCTTCTTATTACGTTTATCATAATGTAGGTTCCAGAAAATCTGTGAATTCTTTTCCATTAACCTAAATGTCACATTATGTAATTATCACGTATTATTTTAGTTGCGGCTGTAAGCTTGACCACGTGCGCCGTGTTTGCGCAGGAGCCAACGATTACATTCAAGAAATTACCGGAAATTCGCGAAATTGTGGAGAAAAAGCCGGCAAAGCGTCCCAAAGCATTGGTGAAACAGGAAAAGGAGTTGGTGGGGAATTTCTGCCGCATTCCCGGTGTCACGGTGACTACCGACACATCCCAAGAGGTGACGTCCAGCTACTATATGCTGGAATGCGAAGTGATGAACAAATCCTACAACCGTTTCCTCGAAGATTTGAAAGCACAGGGCAGAACAGCGGATTACGAGGTGGCCAAAATTCACGATGAAAGCGACGAACCGTTCTTTTATAGATTTGATGACAAAACAGGAACAGTTTATCAGCAGAAATATGCTCAAAGTCCTGATTATGGTTGGTTCCCGGTGGTGAATATCAGTTATGAGGGTGCGCGACTTTTCTGTCAATGGCTCACCGAGAAGTTGGGCAATGGCGAATGGGAATACCGGCTGCCGACCGAATGGGAGTGGAAGTGGGCGGCTCACGATGGGAGTATGTTACATACCTATGCACTCACAGGCCCTTATATCACAAATTATAATGGCAAGGCTCCATATAATTATCGTAAAGTGGGGGATGAATGTATCACGCGGACAGATAGCGGGTTTCAGGTGCTGACCTTCGACGAAAGCGTTATTCAACGTTACAATTTTCCGATGATATCTTTATCTTGGTATTCCAGTAGTAATTATCACTTATATAATATGTGCGGCAACGTGGCAGAGATGGTCGCAGAAAAAGGCGTTGCCTTCGGCGGCAGCTATGACGACCCCGGCTATGACATCCGCATTGACAGCAAACAGACCTACGGCGAGTATTCTCCCAAGGTCGGTTTCCGTGTGATTGCCGTGCGCAAATAACGTTGAGACGGTACACCGCACCGTCTCAGAATCTACACACATTTGTGAGAAGTCGATCTTATTCCACAGGCTTTTTTACGTGCCCCCAGTTGACAACCAATCCGAAGTATGCAGATGCTCGTGACCAATTTTTATTGCTGATGAGCGTGAGCAGGTTGTTAGTCCCGGCGTAGAGATTGATAGGTCCCATATTGAAACCCAAACCAAGTGCCACATTGTCAAAACAATTGCGTTGCAAGGTGTAGGCCACGCACACATCAACAAATCGCGATACATTGAGGTCGTAGGCAAATGTGGCAGAGGGAATGAGTCTCCTGTTCACCATTCGTCCTTGCAAGACGGCGCTTACACGGTGGTTCTTGTTGATTACATAATCACATTGAACTAAGAATCGCGTGGGTAGCATAGTGCGATAGCCGGAAGTGGATTCGCTGCTCAAATCCAAATATCCTGCCACGGTATCCAGAAATTCCTGTCTGGAGTCCGCATCGCGCAGCATAGCAATGTCGTGCTCGGACAGACCGTTGAAGACAATGCCGCCATCTTCAAAATATCTGCCATTGTCGGTAATGCCGCTGCGTATGAGGATGGGATTCGTCTTCCAATGAATCCACCCCAAATCCATCACATTGGCTGCAATGGATAATCCTTTAGATATCTTATATCGAAATCCGAGATCAATGGATGCACCTATGTTCTTGAACAAATTGGTGACTGCAAAATTCCCCATATTAAATTCGTAAAGAGCGTTGGCGTTGTCAATTGATATGGCAAGAGGAAGAACCGTTGTTATTGTAGCATCTCCATTGCAGAACAAACGCATCGTATAATCATCTTCACTGGTGAAAATCTGGGTGTCAAAATTGGGCATATTAAGATTGGCAACACCAAATAATAATTTCGGGCGTGCGCCCCAAATGAACTTATCCTTTAACGTCTGGCGAATACTGAAACTGATTTCCTGATAGGCATTCAGTCCTAACTGCAAATTCATATCGGCTGGGTTCGCGTCTCCTAAATAGTGTAGGTTTCCATTGATGGGGAAGGCTAAAACATCTTTTGAATAGCATAAATCCATATTGGCACGCATCCGCCAATCAAAAGAGAAAAAGAAGTTCTTGATTTTGAAACCAAACCCTAATAATTCGGCATTCATATCCAAGGCCAGAAGGTTGCGTTCCCGAAGTTCGTCCGCCATCCGGTTTCCATTTAGGGATATTGGATATCCTTCATTATCAACGCGAAAAACATCCTTGTAACGTAATGCGTCATTGTATAAATCCAATCCGATATTGCTTATGCCCGGGATGGCGACGTACCCTTTGTAGATGGTTTCGGCAGTCGGGTCCGAATAGGTGGAAAAGGGATTCAGACGCATAAAATGTAACACGTCAGTACCTTGCGAAAATGCGCCCTCAATATGCAGGACGAGTAAAGAGAGTAATATAATTGATACTTTTTTCATACTATAAACTTCCAGCTAATTCACCAATGTTTAAATCAAATTTTGCAGACAAACGAATGCGTAGTCCCTGCGTGGAGCGGATGGTCACTCTCTTGTCTTCGGTGCTAGCCCGTGCGTCAATAATAACGCTGCCACAGGTCAGCATTCTTCGGATAGTTTCCATATTGGCTTTCTCAATAAATAAATCAGATAGGACAGGGGAACCATCAAAAGATCCATGTATCCACTGAGACGTCGTGAACAGAGAATCAATTATTTCGTGACTTTGCTGATTATAAAAATACATTTGCATTTTCATGCTGACGGGGAGCTTGCTTTCTATTAACGTTCTAAGTACCATGTTTTTTGCACCTTCGATAGATGGGATGTCAAAGTCGCTCAACGCTAGGGTGTCTCTGAAGGATAGTTCGTCAAGCTGTATGTGAAGGGGAATTTCAAAACTAATGCGACATCCAAGTTTTTCCCCTTCACGAATAGCTATGGAAGGACCTTGTATGCCATTAGGATTGATGAGGACAGACCCTTTGAAATACATATTGTCAAAGGACGTGCTTACTTGAACAGGAGACATCGTAGGCAACTCCACGTTTTGATAGCCATGTGTGGAAGAGGGAATATCTATGGATATTGGCGTTTGTTGGAAAAATGGCGACACCAGTGTGCCGTTACTGGCAAATCCGGCTTTTTCCAGCAAAAGATGACCGGCAACGGCTAGTTCGTTGTTGACCTCCAGTTTCATGCGCGGTTGGAACAGTGTCAAGGAACCATGCATGTGGGATAAAAAGGATAAGTCCATGGGGGTCAATTCTTCAAATGATGATGAAAAGGAAGCAATGCGTCCAGATAATTCGCTAAATGATACGGAATTAACTTGTAAGGCAACGGCCAAGTGACTAATGTGGGGAAGCTGTAAACCGGGGGACTGTACTTTCGCATTCAATACGATGCGAAGTTTGTTTTCACTTTGTGGTGAAATTCTATATCCGGATAAATTTACATTTGTAGTGATCTGCCCATTCTCACAATCGGAACTTCCTCTCAGAAATTCATTTTGATTATTTAGAATATCTAAACATTTTATTTCAATTTGAATAGGAATGCTGCTCTCAAAATGGAGATGGAGTTGTCCTGATTTCACAATCGCATTTTCAACGATTATCTTGTCTGATGGCAAGGTGAGCTCTAGGGTATCGTTGAAAACTGCGATGGGGATATTTTGAGGAACGATAATGCCTGCGGTGTTGATGTCCCAGGAGTCATTGTATTCCGTACTTTTGTTCACCATACAGTTTAGAATGGTTCCCGCATCTAGGATGGTGTCCTTTTGCATCGTATAACTTAGCTTCAGTACATTATCCTCATCGGTTTGTATATGGTTCAAGGCATTTGATTTGTTCAAAATATCCTCTATCGTGTAATTGGCGTTGATAAGGGGAATGCCCCAATTGCCTTCCGCATCAAAACCATCCATTCTGGAAAAATCGTATGCGTTTTTATTGCAGGAAAGAAATAATAGGGAAAGTGCAAATAATAAAGGTATATGCTTTCTCATAAGCTTGAAAATGTGTTTCTTGTTATTGTGATAAGACAATTTTAATTCTGCAAAAGTAGATAAAAAACAAATTTTAACCAACTTGAAGTGTGTTTTTGATGCAATATTGTTCCAGTATGCAGAACGGCACAGTTCCTTTTGTGAATATGGGAGTGGAAGGAAATACTGTAGAATTTTTTTTTTCTATTTTTGCAAACTGATTGATGGTATAGCAATCGGTATGGTCGTATTGTCTAAGTTTTGATGTAATATATTGAATATGAAAAAAATATGTCTATTTGTCTGGCTGAATGTCTTTGTCTGTTGTGCGACTGCTCAAGAATATTTGTCCGCTGTTTCTGTGGATGAGAGAACGGAATTGATGAGTACGGTGTTTCGCTTGGCGCATGCGCCTGAATATTCGTCAAACACGCTTCCCGTATATCAGGATAAAGTGAATGACTATTTTGCCTCCTATGAGAATCATCCAGTTGTGGCATTTGCCCAAGATGTTATGAGGCGGTCTCGTGTATCTTATGATGCGGTTATGGCCTATGCTTTGCATTTACAGTTAGGTGACACACTTTCCTTAAATCCGGAATTAGAGGCCGATGAGGTCTTTAGTCGTTGGAATAGTTCTGATGCAGAAACATTTCTTCATTTATTGAATGATTTTTATAGGAAATCTCGCTATCATGAGTTTTTTCAAAATCAAAGTGTAATTCGTCGTATCGCGGAAGAACGATTTGTTGAACTTTTGTTGCATGTCAATTATACCTGGATGACCGATTTCTTTGGGAAGGATGCTGACGATTATGCCGTGATAGTCAGTCTTATGAATGGGGGAAACAATTATGGAATTGGCTTGAAATATCGCGATGGACATCGAAAATTCTATTCCATAATGGGAACATTGAACGTGGATCAAAATGGTGCTCCCATATATTCTCAGCAAATGGTGACATCGGCTATTCATGAGTTTTGCCATTATTTCTGCAACCCGCTGATTGATGAATTTTGGGATCAAATGCGATTGCGCTCGGAGGAAGTTTATGCTGTTTACAGAAGGAGACTCGGACGTCAAATATACGATGGGGCAAAAGTGATGACCCGAGAAACATTGGTTCGCGCTACGATGATTCATAGTTCTAAAGGTGCTCAGTCCCCCGAGTTAGTACGAAATATGATCCGATCTGAAGAAGGAAACGGATTTGTGATGATGCAAACCTATTGTGACGCATTAGACCGGTACGCCCAAAATCGTGACCAATATCCGTCTTTCCAAGCATTTATGCCTGAATTGACGCGTGCCCATAATGATTTTAGTTTGAAAAACTATTTGAAGAAGAGTCAAAAATTGCTTGGACGAATCGTTAAAACCAGCATTAAGAATAACGCAAAGAATGTCCCTTATGGAGATGTTCTTCTGACGGTTACTTTTGATGGCCCCATGACGACTGAACGTCACGGAATAACGTATGGCAACATGGGACGCCAGTATTTCCCTCAGGTGTGCGATAGAGAGGATAAGGCCTTTTGGAATCCGGATAATCCTGCTGTTTGGAATATTTGGTTGAGGTTGGAGCCCGACCAAACGTATTCCCTTACTATACCAGGACGCTTCTTTATGACGGCGGATGGTTATCCTGTGGAAGGAGATTATAATTTGCAATTTAAGACAAAAAGTAAGTAGAAATTTCCAGTTTTTTAACTTGTTTGAATGCCATTTGCTTAATGCGTTTTTTTTATATTCAAAACTTTTATTAATTATGAAGAAACAGTTTGCTATAATTATGTTGATCCTGATTTCGTCTGTTGCTTATGTCCAGGCGCAGGATGAAATTGAACAAGATTGGCGCTTGGAACTGCCGCGACATGAAGTGGGCCTTGGAATTGGTGACCCTTTTATGGCGCTGCTGTACCGCCCAGGAGATTATTCCTATGACTCTTCGCCCCATGAAACGTGGTTTAACGACAGAAATTATTACCATGGACCAGTATATACCACATGTCCAATTTCATTTCACTACCTGTATCGTGTGGCCAAATTTTTATGGTTGGGTGGTACTTTTTCTTATTGTGGCGTATATGCAAAACGATATGAAATGTGTGATAGAGCGCAAATTGGCTGGATGAACGAACATTACCTGACTTTGATGCCGACGATACGCTTTTCTTATTTGAACAAAAAATATGTCACTCTCTATTCTGGCGTTTCTACCGGATGTGTTTTGGGAATTGTTTCTCCTACAAAACTGTCTGCCCGTCCTGATGTACAATGCTATTTCGCAGGCCAGCTGACGGCATTCGGCGTTTCAACCGGTAATAAATGGTATGGATTTACGGAGATCGGCATTGGCTACAATGGATTCGTGCGCGCCGGCTTCGGTTATCGATTCAATAAGGATAAAAACAATAATTAAAAATTTTGTGCTATGAAGAAATTTATATTATCAATATTCATTTTTGTTGGGTTGCTATTTAGTTTTAGTGGATGCAGAATAGATGAGGGTGACTATAAACCGGACAATACGGGATATAATATGTTTTCCGCTTGGAATATAGGTATGAGGGATGCCTCGGAATTCTTTATGGATATTGCTTTTAGATTCAATACTTGGTTGGTGGCGCCAGATTCCCTGAAACCTATGGTGGAAGACCGTTATCTCTTCCCCTATACGGTTTGTCCGAATACTGCTAACTCATGGAAGTTGGTCAATCAAGGGAGAACAGCCTATATTGTTGAAACTGATGGCCATTTACTTTCTGAAATGGCCCATTGGATGATTACAAAGTGTGTTGGAGAAAACGGGCATGGCATTGGCTGGCATGAGCTTACTTGTATTGCTTACAACGACAATTCTTTTCTTCAGAACAATATGAGAATGGATATTAATACGCTCCAGCCATATCAATGGCAGGTATCTATTAATCCCAAGGAATCGTATGACAGTACAGATGTCTATTTGGAAGCTGTGCTGACAGTCCCATCACACGAAATGCCGAACAAATTGGATAACGTATCGTATGAGTTATCTGGTCGTGGACGATTTGTGTTTGATGACAATAACCATGGATATAGTGGGGAATTAGCCTATTTGGATTTCCAGATCGAGGAACCAGTGGTTTCGGCTGTTCAAAAACCCGCATGTTGGACAGCAGGAACGGTATTTTTGACAGGACGTCAGGAATCTATGAGAAATGGGAGGACGGTGCGTCTTTTCAAAGACGATAATGGTTTTCTTGCTTCGTTTTATTTGAATGAGAATCCTCAATCGGGTATTGTGGATTATTATTATGCAAAATGAACACAATGGAATGACTAGTTCATTCCCCTTGCCTTTTTAATTCTTTCATAGGCCTCGTTTACCTTGGCGAATTTTTCTTCGGCAGCTTTGCGCACATCCTCGCCGTGATGGCTGACTTTGTCGGGATGGTGTTTTTTGGCGGCAGCGCGATAGGCTTTCTTAACCTCTTCATCGGAGGCGTCGGGAGATACCTCTAAAATGCGGTAGTCATTGTCGGAGGCCGTTGTCGTTGTGTTGTATTGGGAGGAAGAATAGCCGCCCCCATAG
>JAZRYC010000047.1:0-11149 GCA_045600525.1 Bacteroidales bacterium | reverse complement strand
AAAGTAGGCTTCAGCGAATCGAAACTCTCGGGGGTATTGTAGCAGAACTCCATCAGTCGGAGCAACATCAGCGATTGCTCGCGGTAAGGCCACCACCACGATACGTATTCTTTATTACACCGGTAAAAATTATAAGATCGGCGAAGTTGACGAGGGTACTGCCACCATGGACTGGATGGTGCAGGAACAGGAACGAGGGATAACGATTACAAGCGCCGCCACCACAGTGATGTGGAAGCACCAGTCAAAAGACTACAAGATCAACATCATCGATACTCCTGGTCACGTTGATTTTACGGTCGAAGTAGAACGTTCTTTGAGAATACTGGATGGAGCCGTAGCTATCTTCTGCGCCGTAGGCGGCGTAGAAGCACAATCGGAAACCGTTTGGAGACAGGCCAACAAATACAATGTTTCTCGCATTTGCTACGTCAATAAGATGGACCGTTCTGGGGCCAACTTTTATGCTGTTGTGGATCAAATCCGCGAAAAGCTGAAAGCCAATCCCCTGCCTCTTCAACTCCCCATCGGAGCGGAGGACTCATTCATCGGCGTAGTAGACCTGTTGGAGATGAAAGCCTACCAATGGGATGAGGAGAATCAAGGCCTGAGTTATGAGGAAATTGACATTCCACAAGACATGACAGACGAAGTTGAAGAGTACCGCACTAAATTGTTAGAGACCCTTGCAGAGTTTGACGAAGCTTTGATGGAAAAATATTTTGAAGATGCCAACAGCATCTCCTCCGAAGAATTGGTTTCCGCTATACGAACAGCAACATTGGAACGAAAAATTCAACCCGTCGTATGTGGTTCTTCGTTTAAGAACAAAGGTGTTCAGAAATTGTTGGATGCCATTGTGATGTACCTACCCTCTCCTATGGATATGCCATCTATCACTGGTGTTAATCCCAAAAGTGAGGAAAAGGAAAGTCGTAAGGCAGATAACACCGCACCTTTTTCAGCGCTGGCCTTTAAAATTGCAACAGATCCCTATGTCGGTAAACTGACCTTTATCAAAGTTTATTCTGGCGAGTTGAAAACTGGTGAAAACATTTATAATGTAATCACTGGCAAGAAAGAACGGGTTTCCAAGATTCTGCAAATGCATTCCAATAAACAACAACCATTGGAATCTGCCACGGCAGGAAATATTGTTGCATTAGTCGGTATGAAGGAGATTCATACGGGTGATAGTTTAACTGATGAGAAGCATCCCATTATTTTGGAAAACATTGTCTTCCCTGAGCCTGTAATCCAAATTGCGATTGAGCCCAAGACCAAGGATGATGAAGAAAAGATGATGCTCGCATTGGAAAAATTATCAGATGAAGACCCCACCTTTGTTGTTAAGGAAGATTCTGAATCTGGACAAATCCTAATCAGCGGTATGGGAGAGTTGCACTTAGAAATCTTATTGGACCGCTTAAAGCGTGAGTTCAATGTGGATTGCAACCATGGCAAGCCTAGAGTTGCCTACAAGGAAGCACTCAGCAGTCCTATACAACATCATGCCGTATACAAGCGGCAGACAGGTGGTAAGGGTTCATTTGCCGTTATGGATTTCAAAATCACCCCACTACCCTACGATGCAAAGGGACTTCAATTCAACAGCGAAGTCAAAGGAGGTGTTGTTCCGAAAGAATACCTTGCAGGAGCAGAAAAGGGGTTTAAGCTGGCCATGTCAAATGGGAAATACGGATTCCCCATTTTAGCCATGGATGTTACTGTCACTGATGGTGAAACACATCCCACAGATTCAGATGCGCTGGCCTTTGAAATCTGTGCCAAAATTGGTTTTAGAGATGCATTACAACAAACCGACACTGTCATTTTGGAGCCCATCATGCATGTGGAAATCACTACACCGGATGAATACATCGGAAATGTGACGGGGGACTTAAATCGGAGACGTTCCATTTTGGAACAAATTGATGCAAAAGTGGGTTTCCAGGTCATCACAGCTCAAGTTCCATTGGCAGAAATGTTCGGATATGTCACCTCGCTACGCTCTATCAGTCAAGGACGCGCCACATTCAGTATGGAATTCCTGAAATATGCAGAGGTTCCTTCAGATGTGAAAGACTATATTATGAATGTCGGAAGATTTATATTATAAGAATTAAGTTAATAACGTTATATAACAATTAAAATTAAAAACAGTGAGTCACAGAATTAGAATTAAATTAAAATCATTCGACCACACCTTAGTTGACAAGTCTGCTGAAAAAATCGTCAAGACCGTCAACAGCGTGAAGGACGACAAGGTTGTATTGGTGGGCCCGATTCCATTGCCAACACATACCAAGATTTTTACCGTAAACCGTTCTACTTTTGTAAACAAAAAATCCAGAGAGCAATTCCAGCTTTCCACCTACAAAAGATTATTAGACATCTACGGTACGACAACAAAGACAATTGATGCTTTAATGAAGCTTGAATTACCAAGCGGTGTTGATGTAGAAATTAAAGTCTGATGTTTGTAACAAAATTTTTGTAGAGACGTATAAGCATACGTTTTTACAAAAGTCGGGGCGTTAGCTCAGTTGGCTAGAGCGTTTGACTGGCAGTCAAGAGGTCGTGAGTTCGATTCTCATACGCTCCACACAAAAGAGGTTGGATACAATCCAACCTCTTTTATTTTTTATAGAAAACAAAACCTATTTAGGAATAACAGAGAAAAAGGCTCAAACAGGCATCATACCATATACCCAGTTCCAAACCAAAAACCGCGCAGCCTTACCTATAAGAAGAAGCGCCATCGTCCAAACAGGACGAGCCTTATAAAAGCCCAATGCCAAAACAATTACATCTCCTACAACCGGCACCCAGCTCAGCAAAGCCATCCAAACACCATAACGATTAACATAGTATTGCTGTTTTTCAAGCGTCTCATGCTTAACCTTAAAAAACTTTTCTATCCACTCCCAACGACCAATACGACCAATCCAATACGTAGTAATGCCTCCCAACCAATTTCCCATCGTGCCATAGAGGAAGCACCCCAGAGGATCCTTGGTCGCCATCAAAACAATAAGATACAGAGCATCTGAGCTAAACGGAAAAATAGTGGCAGCCAAAAAGGCACCTACAAACAATCCCCACAAGCCCAAGTTTTCCAAACCAAACATACAAACTAACTCTGAATAAAAATCTTTGCAAATTGCCTACAACTGCGAAAATCAACAAGACGGCTCAATTCGCGAAGCAATGCATATCCATCTTCCCCTGGACGGATTTCCAAACGATTCAGCGCATAGCGTTCGGGAATAGTATTCCGTCTCTTCCACAATGTGGACAAAGCCGCCTCATATGATAATTCCCGCAAAACGCGTGGGGCAAGTGCAGGGATATCCTTTTTCTGTCCATAAGGAAAGGCAAAAAACGAGATGTCCTTTCCCAGTTGTTGACTTAAAATTCTTTTAGATTCAGAAACTTCTAAACGAAACTCATCCTCAGACAATTGTCCCATAGAAATATGTCTACATCCGTGACTGCCTATCGTCACCAACGGGTCTTTGGCCATTTCACGCAAATCATTCCAAGGAATCAGCTCATGACGCTGAAAATTAGCCAGGTTTTCATCCCAGGCATTATACTTTCCAACATAATCAGTAGGGACGAACACAGAAAAGGGCATATTAAACGAGCGAAACATCGGCAGAGCCATATGAAACACGCCAACAAACGCATCATCAAACGTAATCGTCAGGACCTTATCCCTGCCATGCGGCAAAGACCTGACATAAGTCGCCAAATCAACCACCTTATAATTCGCATTTGCAAGCATTTCCAAATGTTCCTTCAAATTATCCACGGAAAGTGTATTAAATCCGGTTTTGTCGGACACATTATGATACATTAAAATCATGTCATCAAAATTATAGGCGGCAAATATCCACAAAATCTTAATACAGTGGTTCATTTCTAGAATAAAAATCAGAAACATAGACAGGCAGCAGGATATATAAAATATAATCCGTATTTTTGCACGAGCATACAATAAAACATCAAATATTCATTATCAACTACATAGACTATAACAATGAACATATCCAGACTCCGTAACATCGGCATCGCCGCACACATAGATGCAGGAAAGACCACCGTATCTGAAAGAATACTCTTTTTCACCGGAGTAAATCGGAAAGTGGGAGAGACTCATGACGGACAAGCGACGATGGATTTCATGAAGCAGGAACAGGAACGGGGAATCACCATTGCCTCTGCAGCCATTACTGCCCAATGGAATGAACATCAAATCAATTTAATAGACACACCGGGGCACGTCGATTTCACCATTGAAGTTGAGCGTTCGCTACGCGTTATTGACGGAATGGTAGCCGTGTTTTGTGCAGTGGGAGGTGTAGAGCCTCAAAGTGAAACCGTATGGAACCAAGCCGACAAATACCGCGTTCCCCGCATTGCCTTTGTCAATAAAATGGATCGGACAGGCGCCGACTTCGGTGAAGTTGTCAACCAAATGAACAAGTATCTTGGTGCCAACGCCATGCCCATTCAAATCCCTATTAGAAGTGAAAGTGATTTTCAAGGAATGATCGACTTAGTCGATATGAAAGCCATCACCTTCAATGAAAAAGAGCGAATCGTAGGTGAGATACCTGCCGACATGCAATCGCAGGCACAGGAGGCGCGGCGTGAGATGATTGAAAAGCTTGCCGATTTCAACGATGAAATCGCCACACTATATCTTGATGACGCAGACATTGAAGAGTCATTGTTACGCAAAGCCATTCGAGAATCCACCATCAAGTTGTTAGTCACTCCGGTTTTATGTGGGGCAGCCTACAAGAACAAAGGTATTCAGTTGTTACTGGATGCCATTGTGGACTATCTACCCTCGCCCACCGATTCAGGTGCGGTTATCGCACAGGATCCCGACAACGAAGGGCGCACCATCCAACGGCATCCTTCCATCAACGAACCATTTTCTGCGTTGGCATTCAAACTAATCAACGATCCGTTTGTCGGACAACAGACATTTATCCGTATCGTCAGCGGAAAGCTGACGAGCGGCATGAGCATCTACAATGCCAATAAAGGCAAGAACGAACGAGTGGGGCGCATCTTTCGTATCAAGGCAAAGGAACGTGAAGAAATCACCGAAGCTGGTGCTGGAGAAATCATTGCCCTTATCGGTATGAAATACACCCGTACCGGAGACACACTTTGTGATGAAAAGCAACCCGTTCTTTTGGAATCCATCCAAGTACCACCGGCTGTCATTGAGATGAAAGTCAATCTTGAAGACAAGAAGAACCGCGACAAACTTGGTGAGACATTAGCAAAACTCACCAATGAAGATCCCTCCTTCCAATCGCATTTTGACGAAGAGACAGAAGAAACCATTATCGCCGGGATGGGAGAACTCCATTTGGAAATCCTTGTCGAGCGCATCCGAGATGAGTTCAAAGTACCCATCACCGTTGGCGCGCCATCGGTTTCTTTCCGAGAAACCATCACAACTGCCACGGAATGCAACTACAAGCATGCCAAGCAGAGTGGCGGAAAGGGGCAATTCGCCCACACCGTCATTCGTTTTGAGCCAAATCCCGGAAAAGGATTTGAGTTTATTGACGTCACAAAAGGCGGAGTTATTCCAAGAGAGTACATGCCTTCGATCCAAAAGGGACTGCTCAATGCCATGCACAAGAGCCCGTTAGCCGGATATCCCGTTGTTGATGTCAAGTGTGTGCTTTTGGATGGAAGTTTTCATCCTGTAGACTCCAGCGACATGGCCTTCCAACTATGCGCCGCCATGTGTTTCAAAAAGGCCTTCCTTGCCGCCAGTCCCGTCCTTATGGAGCCTGTTATGAAAGTGGAGGTTAATACTCCTGACGATTTCATCGGCAACGTCACGCGCGACCTCAACAAGCGGCGTGGCAGAATTGAGAATATGCGTCGATTCCGAAAGGGGTCGCAGAAACTAGACGGCTTCATTCCATTGATGGAAATGTTCGGATACGCCACGGCTTTGCGAAACATCACCAGCGGACGTGCCAACTATTCCATGGAATTCTTCCAATACCAGCCCATGCCGGCAGCTAAACAAGAAGAAATCATCAAAAAAAGACAAGAAGAGAAAAACGCATAACGACCTATGGAAAAACGCTATTGGAACGAATATCAAAAAGACATTGCCGACGACCACTATTTTTTTGAACGAAGTTGCATTCGGCAAACCTTCTTTCCTGGTTCGGAAAATGCCTTCCTCAACATTTTGCGCAACGACTTAGGAAAAGACATCTACGATTCTTCGCATCAGCACACCTGCACTGGAATCGGCTATCATGCCGATGTTGTACCGTTTGAGACAACAATGACCGTCGTAGCCCGATTATTTTCGCTCATGGAAGAAAAAGGTTACGAGAACTATGTTCCTTCGTGTGTTACCTCTTTTGGTGTAATGACCGAAATCATGGAGAAATGGCAGGAAAATCCATCCCTGTTGGAACAGGCACGTGAATATCTCCGCGAAGCTACAGGTAGAAGTTTTTCCGCACCTAAAAACATTGCCCATCCTTCAGACATCATCTACAAGTTCCGTATGGATTTGAAAGCAAAGATGAAATACCAGCTGATCAATCGCTTCACGGGAAAGCCGCTTCGTGTAGTAGAGCACATCGGATGCCATTACGCCAAAATATTTCCCAAGCACGGAGTGGGAAACGCAGAGTTTCCATACGTTTTGGCAGGTATGATTGAAGCATGGGGAGGAGAAGTCATTGACTACCCCGAGCGCCGTCACTGTTGCGGATTCGGATTCAGACAATACCTTATCCAAGAAAACCGGGGATACTCTGTGGCCAACTCCAAAAAGAAATTCGAATCCATGGAGCCCTACGAGCCTGACTTCATCCTGGCGAACTGTCCGGGATGCACCATGTTTTTAGACAAATGGCAATATACGATTGCAGAAATGGAGCACAAGACATACGACAAAGAAGGACGCGGCATTCCCGTACTCACTTATGAAGAGCTAACAGGACTTCTTTTGGGATACGATCCCTGGGAACTGGGGTTACAAATGCATCAGGTGCAATGCGAAAGCCTACTCAACAAAATCGGCATCCAATACAATCCTGATGCCAAATACAAAGGTATTTCCGGAAAGATACTTCCCTACCCCGACAAACCAAGCGTTTTGAAAGTATAATACAAGATTTTATTGTTAAAGATGAAAAACATAGCCATCATAGGAGCCGGGCCTGCCGGCATTGAAGCAGCCAGTATACTGGCTGCGCAACATCATGTCACACTATTTGAGAAAGAGTCGTCCCCATTAGGAAATATCCGAAACAAAGCATTATTGTTTCCCAACTTTTCCTCTGCGAGAGAATTCGCCGACAGATTGGAAGATAAGTTAAGACATACCAACATCACCCTTCAATTGGGCAAGGATGTAATCAAACTATGTAAATCCGGCAGCCAATGGAGAGTCACCGACGCAGAAAGTCAGGAGTATCTGTTCGACGAAGTCCTACTTGCCACTGGCTACCAAATATTTGATGCCCGTCACAAGGAAGAACTTGGCTACGGCATCTATCCGGGAATCATCACATCCATAGAAATGGAGAAAATGATTATTGAAGGAAACATTACCAACAACATCGGAGACAAACCTAAAAGTATTTGTTTTCTTCAATGTGTGGGATCGCGAGATGAGAAAAGCGGCAACCATTATTGTTCAAAAGTGTGCTGTGTAACAGCAGTAAAGCAGGCCATTGAAATAAAGAAAATGCTTCCAGCCACTGACGTCAGTATCTTCTACATGGACCTCCGCATGTGGGGACAGGGATTTGAAGAAATGTATCGTACCGCCCAAGAGCAATATGGTGTGAATTTTGTCCGTGGAAGAATATCGGAGGCGGCAGCCACCTATGACAGTCGAGTGCAGATCAAAGCAGAAGATACTCTAATGGGACTTCCGATGAACATAAGTACAGACCTTTTGGTACTCATGGTGGGTATGTGTGCATCGGATGGCACAAAGCAATTGGCCAGTCAGATCGGCATCAATGGAAACTACGGCTTTGCCGAAAGCTTGGAGCCACACCTGGCCGACAACGTCACGAAAGAAGACGGATTGCTATTAGCTGGTAGCTGCAAACGTCCGATGTGCTTGCAAGACGCCATTCAAGATGCGCGTGCCGCCGCCTTGGAAATGCTATAGCGTCTAAATCAAACTTCTTTTACACAACATCTGAAAAGCGGTTCCAAAAGGGGACTGCTTTTTTAGTTTCTAATCATAATGCATGTGTCTTGGAAAAACATATTCGTAATTCCAAGACACATGATTTTTTTAAAAAAACAAACATTTATATGTTTACTTCTCAGAAAAAAAATGATTATCTTTGCGCCGAATTTATTTTTGAAAAAGCATAACGTGTGGAAATCACATTCCGATAACTATTGAATCATGAGCTATATAGAATTTGAAAAGGCAGATCTTGTCAATTTGAATTTTTCCAAAACGAGGGAAATTCTCAGATGCAGCCGAACGGGTTCCTTCTCCACCACCACCCTATCCGGTTTGAACACCCGTAAATACCACGGATTGTTTATTGTTCCTCAGGAAAATTTCAATCTTGAACGATATGTGCTAGTATCCAACTTAGATGAGAATATCATCGTAGACAACATGGAATTTCATCTCAGCATACATCAATACGGTGGTGGGGTCATCAATCCCAAGGGGAACAAATACCTGCAGCGATTTACAACAGATCCTATTCCTACATACTATTACAGGGTTGGGAAGTTCAATTTCACCAAAGAGATTCTGTTTCTCAATGATGCCGATCGTTTGATTATTCGGTACACTATGTTGGACAATTGTGAATCAGCTTCATTCCAATTCAACCCCCTGCTTGCATTCCGCAACATTCACGAGCTCACTCATGCCAATGACGCTGCCAACACGCAATATCGGCTCGTGGAAAATGGTGTTGGTTTCTGCTTATACGACAAATTTTCCCCTGTTTTCATACAATGTTCCTCTCCTGTTCATTATACTCATGAACCACATTGGCACCTCAACATCGAATACGAAGAAGAACTTCGTCGCGGCTATGACGGCCACGAAGACCTTTTGACTCCCGGAGCCCTGACGGCACACATGCAAGATGGCGAATTATTCATCAGCATTGGAACAGAACCTGTTGATACAGCTACCCTCAAGCAATTGTATCAAGAGGAGGTAAAAAAACACACCTCCCGTTCATCGTTCTACCTTTGTCTTCAAAACGCAGCCGAGCAATTCATTGTCAGACGAAATGGCAAGGTTGAAGTAATTGCGGGCTATCCTTGGTTTGGGCGATGGGGACGCGACACCTTCATTTCCCTTCCTGGACTAACCTTGGCGTTAGGCAAATATGACTTATGCAAAGAAGTCATAGACACGATGATTCAGGAAATGGATGGCGGTCTTTTCCCGAATATTGGAGAAGGTAGTGCTGCTGCATATAATTCAGTAGATGCTCCACTATGGTTTTTCAGAACATTGCAGCTATACGCCGAATTCACTCATAGCCAGCGCAATATTTGGACAGCCTATGGTGACACAATGCGACACATTTTAAATTCCTTCCGCAGTGGTACCTCAAACAACATACACATGGAGCCCAACGGGCTAATTTATGCGGGAGCGCCCGGAAAGGCTTTGACTTGGATGGACGCCGTTGTGGACGGGCAGCCCGTCACACCGAGAAGTGGTTACCAAGTTGAAATAAACGCTCTTTGGTACAATGCCGTGAGATTCAGCATTGAGATGGCAAAACTCGCAAAAGACAAGACCTTTGTGGAAGAATGGGAAAGTCTTATGACAGATTTTCCGACAGTTTTCAAAGACACTTTTTGGTCAAAAGAAATGGGATACCTCGCCGATTATGTGGATGGTGACTACAAGAACTTCCAAGTCCGCCCGAACATGATGATCGTAACCTCTCTGCCATACACCCCCATCAGCGAGAAAATCCGGCAACTCATTCTCAAGCGCACCTGTGAGGAATTATTAACGGAGAAAGGCATTCGTACACTTTCGCCCAACGATCCGGAATACAAGGGGCACTATGCGGGCAATCAAGCCGAGCGCGACAACGCTTACCACCAAGGAACATGTTGGCCCTGGTTGTTATTTCCTTTCACAGACGGTATGCTGGCAGTATATCAGAAATCAGCCATCCCTGTTTTGCAGCGGATTCTATACAATTTTGACAGTTGCATGCCCAACTACGGCATCTCGACCATTGCGGAAATCGCGGACGGCGACCCACCATTTAAGCCCAACGGATGTATTTCACAAGCATGGAGTGTGGCAGCGCTGCTTTATATGAAATACCGGATTGAACATTTTCAGGAATCAACTATTTCCAAATTCCTATAAAATCAAATATTGAAGAACAAATAGACAACAATTCATGAGAGTACTAATGTTTGGGTGGGAATTTCCACCCCATATATCAGGAGGGTTAGGCACTGCCTGTTACGGACTCACAAAAGGTCTGGCACTGAACGGCGTAGATGTAACCTTCGTCATGCCGAAAGCATCTGGCGACGAAGATCAGACCTATGCCAAAATCGTCAATGCCAGTGATGTGGAGTCAGACACCTCTTACGCTGAGTTTTTCAAGAGTAATACAGAGACTTCTTTTATCCAGGTCAATTCCAGACTAGTTCCTTATGTCGGTTTGGATGATTACTACAACGTTGTCAGCCAAATTGAAAGCGGTCTGTTTACCAAAGAAAACAGCACGGGGAAAAGAAAATACATTTTCCATGGTGGCTATGGTCCAAACCTTATGGAAGAAGTAAACCGCTACGCCGCCATTGCCGCCGAAATCGCGCAACAGGAGGATTTCGACATCATTCATGCGCACGACTGGCTTACCTATCGCGCCGGCATTGCAGCCAAAAGAGTCAGTGGAAAGCCACTAGTCGTTCACATTCATGCCACCGAATTTGATCGTTCTGGAGAGAACAACCGAAACGACATCGTTTATGGCATGGAACGCGAAGGCATGATGGCTGCCGATGCCGTATGTGCTGTAAGCGATCTGACCCGGAATATCGTCATCGACAAATATGGGATTCCCGCAGAAAAAGTATATACCCTGCACAACGCCGTAGT
>JAZRYC010000046.1:0-71999 GCA_045600525.1 Bacteroidales bacterium | reverse complement strand
CTAAACGATAGCAGGCAGTACAGAAACTCGGAATGTAGTTGTTTTCCAAAAGTTCCTCGATGATGTCGCCCAATGTGCGGTCATCGCCAATTTGGAACTGTTCGCGGTGCAGGTTCTGGTCTTCCACCTTGTCGGAGTTTTTCTCCTCTTCTTCGTGATGGTATTTGTAGTCTCCCAACTGGAGGTTGGTACCACCGTCGATTTGGGAGATACCGTATTGGATGGCCTTTGCGCGGAACTCGGCGGTTTCGCGAGCGGTCAGAATCATACCCGTGTAAGGAACGGCCAGACGGAAGATGGCGATGATTTTTTCGAAAGTCTCATCATCCACGAAATACTTCTTGTCGATGTTCAGACCGGAAGCGTCCTTGATACGCGGGAAGGAGATGGTGTGCGGGCCCACATTGTAGCAGGCTTCCAAGTGGTTGGTGTGGCGAATCATAGCCAACACTTCGAAACGCCAGTCGTACAAACCGAACAGGATACCGAGACCGTTGTCGTCGATGCCGGCCTGTTGTGCGCGGTCCATAGAGGTTAGACGCCAGTCGTATTTGCCCTTCATCGTGTTTGCCGGATGATACCAGGTGTAAGCCTCCGGATGATAGGTCTCTTGGAAAATCTGATACGTGCCGATGCCGGCTTCTTTCACGGTGCGGAATCCTTCTACATCCAATGGAGCGGCGTTGATGTTGACACGGCGGATAGAGCCGTTGCCCTTCTTGGTGGCGTAGGTCAACTTCACTGTGTGGGCAATGTATTCCGGAGAGTATTTCGGAGACTCGCCATAGACGAGAATCAGACGTTTCTGGCCGTCTTCTTCCAATGCCTCCACATTGTGAACGAGTTCTTCGTCAGTCAGCGTGGTGCGGATTTGCTCTTTATTGGAAGAACGGAAACCGCAGTATTTGCAGTTATTGATACAGTAATTGCCGACATAAAGCGGGGCGAAGAGCACGATGCGGTTGCCGTAGATACGGCGTTTCAGTTCGCGGGCGCCCTCTTTGATTTCCTCTACCAAGGCGGGGTCGGTCGTGTTGATGAGGACGGCCGTCTCTTCCATCGTCAGACGGTTTTTGTCCAATGACTTTTGGATGATTTCGCGAACTCTCTCGGGAGTGCTTTTCGTATTATTGATGTAATCCCAAATTTCATCTACATCGATGAACGGTTTGCCAATTTCGTCGGGAATGCGACATTTTTCTGGATTGAATTGCATATCTAGTAGTGTTTAAGGTTTAAAGTTCAAGGTTTAAAAAGCTAATGTCTAACGTCTAATGTCTAATAGCTTCGTGACGACAGCTTTGGATTCGACGTTGTCGAGTTTGCCTAATTTTCCAGAAAGTGCATTGATTTGGTTGGTGTCGCCTTCCACAATGAGCGAGATGACTGCCACAGAGCGGTCGTGGAAGGGCAGCCCCTGACGGGCGAGCACGATGTCGGCATATTGCGAAATCGTGGCATTCACTTGCGTTGCTACCGCGCGATCTTTGATGAGCACGGTGACTGTTCCAATTCTCTTTTCCATCAGTGCAACTTTTGGATTAGGTGGTTGTTTTTTGAGGCCGCAAAAATAGGGAAAAAAACGAGTGGTTGTTCGTTTTTTTATACCTTTGTCCCGTTATAATAATAATGTCATGAATACCTTGGTGATCGTCTTGTTAGCTGCTCATTTCATCTTTTCCATTGTATGCGGGTGGGTGGTTCGTCGTGCATATAATAATAAGTCTTCCTATTTTTTCAAGGGCTTTTTATTGACGCTCATTTTTGGTTTTATCGGAGCACTCTATTTTTTGAAAAATTTAGAACCTATTGAACGCAAGGAAATTATGATTGCCACCTTCGTGTCACTGACGTTGGTCTTGTTGGTTTTATGTGTACCCTTTCTGAAAAAACACCGATTGGATTTGCTCGTTGATATTCCTTTTCTTCTGCTGATGGTAGTGGCCACCATTCATGGATTTATTGAGGGTAGAAAAGGTACAATAAGACAAAAACTAGGTATTGCCGACAATATATATACGAACTACGTGCTCAGTTATGTTTCCGTATCCTTGGTTTGCTTATTGTTGTATATAAGTATGAAAGCATTATTGGGATAGTGCCGTTATAAGATAGTCTCGTTAAATTGAAAATCCACCTGTCAACAATTAATGTCAATGTTAAAGTTAACGTAAAAAATCATCTCGCCAATATCAGATTTTTTATGTACTTTTGCAGCCGAAAATTCGTGGACAGATTTGAACTGCTTGCAACCACATGAAAAAATGCTAAAATGCCCTTTCAGCTCTTCCACGGTTTTCTGTAACAATTTAATTATTAACACAAAAAAACGTTAGTTATGAGCTATCTATTCACATCTGAATCAGTATCTGAAGGACACCCAGACAAACTGAGTGATCAAATTTCAGACGCTTTACTGGATGCCTTTTTAGCAGGCGATCCTGAATCTAAAGTGGCTTGCGAAACTTTAGTGACTACCGGTTTGGTAGTTTGCGCTGGTGAAGTTAAAACAAACTGTTATGTACCCGTAGATGATATCGTTAGAAATGTAATTGACACTGTTGGGTACAACAAAAGCGAGTACCAGTTCGACAGCAAATCCTGTGGTGTCATCAACACCATCCACGGCCAGTCTGGCGACATCAACCAAGGCGTTGAACGCAAGAAGGCAAAAGAGCAAGGTGCTGGCGACCAGGGCATGATGTTCGGTTACGCCTGCAATGAAACCGACGACTACATGCCGTTGACCATCGAGTTGGCTCACCGACTGGTTTATGAACTTGCCCAAATCCGTAAAGAGGGAAAGAAAATGAAATATCTCCGTCCGGATTCCAAATCCCAAGTGACGGTCCGCTATTCCGACAATAACATCCCTGAAGCCATTGACACCATCGTCCTTTCCACCCAACATGATGATTTTGACAAGGATGACGATAAAATGTTGTCCACTATCAAAAAGGATATCAAGGAAATTCTGATTCCACGCGTCATTAAGACATGTCCCAAGAATGTTCAAAAACTGTTTGAAAACTTTGATTATGAAAACAAGTTGTTCGTCAACCCGACGGGTAAGTTTGTAATCGGTGGTCCTCATGGTGATACAGGTTTGACCGGCCGTAAGATTATCGTGGACACCTACGGTGGTCGCGGTGCACACGGTGGTGGTGCCTTTTCAGGCAAAGACCCATCCAAAGTGGACCGTTCGGCCGCATACGCCACACGCCATATTGCTAAGAACATGGTGGCAGCCGGTTTGTGCGATCAAGTGCTTGTTCAGGTTGCCTACGCCATCGGCAAGGCTGAACCGGTTGGATTGTATGTCAATACTTACGGCACCTCAAAAGTGAATATGACCGATGGCGAAATGGCTGTAAATATTTATAAAATATTTGATATGACGCCGTACGGAATCATCAAGCGTTTCGGTTTGAAGAATCCAATTTACCAACCGACAGCAACATACGGTCATTTCGGAAGAAGTCCATACGAGAAAGAAATCAATGGGAAGATGGTAACATTCTACCCGTGGGAACGTCTCGATTATGTGGATAAAATCAAAAAAGCATTTAAACTATAACCTACATAAAAGACGAACGATAGAGATCTTTTTTATCGCTCAACTACATCATAAAATAATATGAAAACCGCATTCTTATTTCCCGGACAGGGTGCTCAAACCGTTGGTATGGGCAAAGAACTTTATGAACAATATCCCCTTGCTAAGGAAATCTTCAGCCGAGCCGATGAGATTCTAGGGTTTCCCATTTCCGAAATCATGTTTGAAGGCAGTGAAGATGAATTAAAACAGACAAAAGTCACACAACCCGCCGTCTTCATCCATTCATACGCATCCTGCCTATGCAAGGCGGAGGTAAAACCCGATATGGTGGCAGGACATTCCCTAGGAGAGTTTACTGCCCTTGCCATCAATGAGTGCCTTTCTTTTGAAGAAGCTCTTATCTTGGTTTCCAAACGCGCCCACGCCATGCAGCACGCCTGTGAAATGCAGCCTTCCGGAATGGCCGTCATCCTAAAATTCGAGAACGAAATCATCGAACAGGTATGCGCATCCATCACTGACGAAGTCGTCATTCCCGCCAACTACAACAGCCCACAGCAATTAGTCATTTCGGGAAGCATGAAGGGACTTGACATCGCCATGGAGAAGTTAAGAGAGGCGGGCGCCCGAAAGATGGTCATGCTCAAAGTCGGTGGTGCCTTTCATTCTCCTTTAATGCAACCCGCACAAGATGAATTGGCAGAAGCTATCAGAAATTGTTCTTTCCAAAAACCGACTTGTCCGATATATCAAAATGTCACAGCCACAGCATCTTCAGACCCGGTGGAAATCCAGGAAAACCTATTAAAGCAGCTCACCAGTCCTGTTCTTTGGATGCAGACCGTTCTCAACATGGCGGAAGCAGGTGCTGACGATTTCATTGAATTTGGTCCGGGGGAAACCTTGCACAACCTGTTGAAAAGAATACTTCCCACGCCCTCACCATCCACACCCACGACGTAACTTTCAATTCAACTCATACAAAATTTCCATCTGGTTTTGCTTATATTTTTTTTCGATAAAACATTAGGGAAGAACAAAAATTCTTCCCTTTTTTTGTACTTAAAACTATGTTTCTACGGATAGAGAATCCGCAATTGCCGACCAACACTTGTATGCACGAAATCTGGAAGCCGAACAGAAAAATATTAACACATTTTGTTAATATTATACTGCCTTCCAAACCATCGTATATAATACCAATTTCCTATTTTAGCAAACTCGTTTCCGGAGTCGAAATATTTTTGCAACCACTTCTATATCAAACTATTTATTCATTTCGCTTCGTGATAGCTTTAACATTTTGGGAAAAATTGCCAAGAAGAAAAAATTATTCGCAAACCATTATAAAGTAAGATCTGTTTATGAATAAAGATTTATCCCTTTTCGCCTTTGAAGAAGAGACAAATTTAGTGGAAGAAGCAACTGTTGCCAGCCATGCGGCAGAACTTATTCACTCGCGAGAGCAGAATATGCAGCAACTTTCGAAACTGGATATGGAGCAGAACCATCAAATTGAAAGTAGTCCCATGCCTGAACAAAAAAACATTCCTTCAGAATCCACTCGAAAAATTTATACTAAACAGGAAATTTTCCAAGATAACGTCAAGTACTTCGGCGGTGATGAATTAGCTGCCGGCGTATGGATTGACAAGTATGCGCTTAAAGACAAGAATGGAAATATCTTAGAGCGTACGCCTGTGGACATGCACCACCGTTTGGCCAGCGAATTCGCCCGCATTGAGAAAAGATACGTTCATCCTATGAGCGAAGATCTTATTTTCTCTCTCTTAGACAAGTTCAAGTATATCATTCCTCAGGGAAGTCCGATGGCCGGCATTGGCAATCGGGATCAAATCGTATCCCTTTCCAACTGCTTTGTAATCGGCAACGACGGCAATTCCGATTCATACGGCGGCATCATGAAGATGGACGAAGAACAAGTTCAGCTAATGAAACGTCGCGGCGGCGTCGGACATGATCTTTCCGACATTCGTCCTACGGGAAGCCACGTTCAAAACTGTGCATTAAGTTCTACCGGCGTCGTTCCCTTTATGGAACGCTATTCCAACTCCACCCGCGAAGTGGCACAGGACGGCCGACGCGGTGCCTTGATGCTGTCAATCTCCATCAAGCATCCCGATTCAGAAAAGTTCATTGATGCCAAAATGACTGAGGGCAAGGTGACCGGAGCCAACGTTTCCGTCAAAATAGACGATGACTTCATGCGGTGCGCCCAAAATGCCACTCCGTATGTTCAGCAATACCCTATCAACTCCGCCAATCCTCAGTTTACTCAGGAAATTGATGCCGACAAACTTTGGAAGAAGATTATTCATAACGCATGGAAATCCGCCGAACCCGGCATCTTGTTCTGGGATACCATCCGTCGCGAATCCGTGCCAGACTGCTATAAGGACGAGGGTTTTGAAACGGTTTCCACAAATCCCTGTGGTGAAATTCCTCTCTGCCCATACGACAGTTGCCGACTGATCGCACTGAACCTATACAGCTATGTGGAAAATCCATTTACCGAGAACGCACGCTTCAACATGCCCAAATTCAAAGAGCATGTACAATATGCCCAAAGGCTTATGGACGACCTCATCGACTTGGAACTGGAAAAGGTAGATCAAATATTGGCAAAAATTGAAAGCGACCCTGAAAGCGATGACATCAAACGCGTGGAAAGGGAGCTTTGGCTGAAGATCCGCAGACAGTCAACCAAGGGCCGCCGTACCGGCTTAGGAATCACCGCAGAAGGTGATATGCTTGCTGCCCTGAACATCCGCTATGGTTCTGACGAAGGCAACGCATTCTCCACTGAAGTCCACAAACAACTGGCCCTTGCCGCCTATCGTTCCTCCGTTACCATGGCCAAAGAACGTGGTGCCTTCCCTGTATACAGCTGTATTAAGGAAGGACACAATCCTTTCATCCAAAGAATTCAACAGGCTGACCCGAAACTATACGAAGATATGGTTCGCTACGGCCGCCGTAATATCGCCCTGCTCACGATCGCCCCAACCGGCAGTGTAAGCATCTGCACCCAGACAACCTCTGGCCTTGAGCCCGCCTTCAACGTGGTTTACAAACGTAGAAGAAAGGTCAATCCCAATGACATGAATATTAAGAAAAACATTGTCAAAGACGTGGTGGGCGACAGCTTTGAAGAATATATGGTATTCCACCAGAAATTTGTAACCTGGGCCGAAACCAAAGGCTACACCTACGAACAGATGACTTCCATGAACGACAAGGAAATCCAAAACCTTGTGAAGGAATCACCCTATTACAAAGCCACCGCGGCTGACACAGACTACATCAAAAAGGTGGAACTCCAAGGTTCTGTTCAAAAGTGGGTGGACCATTCCATATCCGTAACCGGCAATCTGCCCGAAGATATCTCCGAACAAACCGTTGCCGACCTGTATATGAAAGCATGGCAGGTGGGCTGCAAAGGTATGACCGTTTATAGAGAAGGTTCCAGAAACGGCGTTTTGGAATCCCTTAACAAAAAGGAAAAAGCCAAAGAAGCCCCTGCCCAACCTAAGAATTTCAAACGTCCGAAAGAACTGCACGCCGACGTCATCCATTTCAAAAACAACAATGAGGACTGGGTGGCTTACATCGGAATCTATGAGGGACGCCCCTACGAAATCTTCACCGGAAAAACGGGCGATGAAAGCTTCCTCCTTCCGAAATGGGTGGACCACGGCATCATCATCAAAAACAGAAATGAAGACGGGACCAAATCCTACGACTTCAAATATTATGATAAAGCCGGTTACGAAGTAAGACTCTGCGGTTTGGATCGTTGTTTTGACCAAGAATTCTGGAACTATGCCAAATTGACCTCTGGCCTGCTACGAAACGGTATTCCCGTTAATAATATCGTAAACATTATCTCCAGCTTGAACTTCCGTCAGGAAAGCATCAATTCTTGGCGTAACGGCGTATGCCGCGCGCTTAAGAAATTCATTCAAGACGGCACCAAACAAAAAGGACAGGAATGCCCGAACTGCCACGAAATGGATACGATGGAATTCAAAGAAGGCTGCTTGGTCTGTACAAAATGCGGCTATTCCAAGTGTGGTAACTAATCTTCTCCCGAATTATGGCAGAAACACCGAAAATCGTCAACCTATACATACCCTGTCATATGGATATGTTCCAACCCAATACCGCCTACAGCGTGCGCACGGTGTTGGAACGGATTGGTGATCGTTGCCAATATTTTGAAGAACAGACCTGTTGCGGACAACGTTTCTATATGCAGGGCGATATTGCCTATGCCAAAGAACTGGGCGTACAGATATTAGAATGTTACGACTATCGGCTTCCCTTTGTGGTTCCCGACTGCAACTGTGCCGGATATATGAAGAAATATTTCCGCCAACTGTTGGAAAACGCCTATCCGCCCAACCAACTGAAAACCTTCACCCAAAATATTTGGGAATTGTGCGACTATATCGTCAATATCCGGAAAATCACATCTTTGGGCAATCAGTTCAACCACCGCGTATTTTATTTTAAGTCCTGCGCCGCCAGAAACCTTTACCCTGATAATGATGCTCCGGAAATCCTCCTGCAAAACACCCAGGGATTGGAACTGCTGACAGACAACAGCATTCAGGGATGCTGCGCCGCCAACGGACGTTTTGCTACAGCAAATCCCCAAACAGCAGAAGCCATGGCTGGTGAAATTATTTCCAAAGTCTATGAACTGGGCGCGGAATACATCACCTCCACCGATATACACTGCCTACAGCATTTGGATGCCTACAAGGAAGCGCATAACGTCGGCATTGAAATCATTCACATTGCAGACATCCTCCGAGGCGAGAATCAATTATAAAAATAAAGGGACTTTTTTGCAAAAGTCCCTTTATTTTTTATCCACAATTTGTATTTTAGTTCTCTTCCTGTTCTTGGCTGTGCACCAATTTGTCGTCAATGAAGATACGTCCACAAGCCTCACAAACAATAATCTTCTTGTGAAGGGCAATATCCAATTGGCGTTGCGGCGGAATCTTACTGAAACAACCACCACAGGCATCACGCTCGATTTTAACGATAGCCAAACCATTGTGCGCACTTTTACGGATTCTTTCAAAAGCAGTGAGGAGACGCTGGTCAACTTTGGCCTTCAACGCATCTGCCTGTGCCAACAATTCAATCTCCTCTTTTTCCGTATCAGCAACGATGACTTCCAACTCGGCCTTCTTCTGTTTCAACACTTCCTCCAACTCGTCCAACTTAACCTGTGTTTCGGCAATCAACGCCTCCTTATCTACAATTTCGGCTTCGTATTTGGCCTTATGCTTTTCTGAAACCTGTATTTCCAGATTCTGATACTCTATTTCCTTGCTTAAGGATTCATACTCACGATTGTTGCGAACGTTGTTCTGCTGTTCCTCATATTTCTTAATAGAAGCAATAGCCTCTTCTTTTTTGGTACCTTCTGCAGAAATCTTCAACTTCAAATTGGTGATTTCATCGTTGAATTTCGCAATTCTCGTGCGCTTTCCTTCACATTCATCTTCATTGTCGCGAATTTCTTCAGGAAGCTCACCGCGAATCATACGGATATCATCTATCTTTGTACATATTTGTTGCAGGTTATACAAAGAAAGCAATTTCTGTTCAATGGAAATCTCCTCGGCATTCGTCTGATTAGATTCAAGCTTCTTAACCTCAATGACGCCATCGGAAGTCTTTTCCACCTTTACGTCATCATCCAAAACAACAGATGGCTGAGCCTCTTTCTCTTCTTTCTTGGAAGGAGCCTTCTTCGCACTAACCTTTTCCTCATTTTCAACCTTCTCAGACTTTGCGGCCTTGCATGATTTTTTCGTTTCTTTTGGAGCTGCGGTTTCTTCTACTTGTTCAGCAATCTCTTCTTCGGTGACTTTTTTTCTCGGCATAATATTTTCAATTACTTGATTATCAAATATTTAAATATATAGAACTTCTAAATTATCCATTTTAGAAATTGAGGCGGCAAAAGTAGTAAAATTTTCTTTAAGTACCTTATAAATAATTTCCTTAATAAAGTATTCACCTTCATAATGGCCGATATCAGCTACCAGCATGTGGTCCTCCGCTTTGAAGAAGTCATGATACTTAATATCACCAGAAACATACGCGTCTGCGCCCGCCGCTACGGCATCATCAATAAAAGAAGCGCCGCCACCGCCGCAAACAGCAACCCGCTCAATCATCCGCTCCGTTCGGACATAATAACGCACCACCTGCAAACTCATTTTTTCCTTTATATAGCAAAGAAATTCTTGGACTGGCATCGGTTTTGGCAACAGACCAATGCGGCCGAGTCCGTTTCGTTGTGGATCCAAATTCGCACTGGGAACCAAAACACGGACATCGTGCAGTCCGAGCTTTTCGGCAAAAGCATCGTTTCCGCCCCCTTCCCCACTATCCACATTGGTATGCATGGAATAAAGCACCATATTGTTTGCGAGCGCCTTACAAATCACCTTACCCACCCTGTTTGTCGGCTCGATTTTGCAAATCCCCCTCTTCAGCATTAGTGGATGATGGGATATCACCAAATTGGCATGCTGCGACAAAGCCTCATCAATAACCCTTTCCGACATTTCAAAACAAACCAGGGCTCCTGTGATTTCTTGTTCCACATCCCCACATTGTACGCCACAGTTATCAAAATCCTCCTGTAGTTCCAACGGAAAACTATTTTCCAATAAAGTTGTTACTTCCTTGATTTTCATAATCTCATTTTTAATGAAGTGCAAACATACACAAAATTTCCGCAGGAGGGTATTATTCAACAAATACAAATTCGTATTTTTGCCGACCTAAAACATCCTTAAATATGAAATACGTTATCATTGGCGGTGTGGCCGGAGGGGCTTCAGCCGCAGCCAGACTCAAAAGACTGAACGAGGACGCAGAAATTGTCCTCCTTGAAAAGGGCGAATACATTTCCTATGCCAACTGCGGCCTACCCTATTACATTGGAAACACCATTGAGGAGCGAAAGAAACTCTTTGTTCAGACACCTGTTTCCTTCGGTAATCGGTACGACGCGGACGTACGCACCCTCAACGAAGTTACCTCCATCAACAGAGACCGCAAGACCGTAAGTGTGAAAAATCTGCGCAACGGAAAAGAATACGAGGAAAACTACGACATCCTATTGCTCTCTCCCGGTGCCGAACCCATCATACCAGCCGTCCCAGGCATCGGTCTTCCCAATATTTTCACCCTGCGCAATGTCAACGACTGCGACCGTATCAAAGCACAAGCCGCTGATATTAAAGGCAACAACAGCCAAGCCGTCATCATCGGTGGCGGCTTCATCGGACTGGAGATGGCAGAGAATCTGCATCAAATCGGATATCATGTCACTATCGTGGAAAAGGCTGAGCACGTGCTTACTCCACTAGATTGGCCAATGGCCGCCATTGTGCAACAACACCTCATCGAACAAGGGGTAAAAGTTATCACCCATAATGGACTGGCTGCCTTCCAAAGCAACAACGACAAACTCGTCGTAAAACTTGAAGACAACTCCGAACTGGCCTGCGACCTTGCCATTCTCAGCATCGGTGTACGCCCCAACACCCAGTTGGCCGCAGCGGCCGGACTGACCATTGGTGAAGCCAAGGGTATCTGCGTAAACGAATACCTTCAAACCTCCGACGAATGCATCTTCGCCGTCGGCGACGCCATTGAGTTCCCACATCCCATTACCGGCCAACCCTACTGCAATTTCCTCGCAGGACCGGCCAACCTACAGGCCCGTATCGCCGCCATGAACATGGTTTACCCTGAAAGTGTGAAATACCAGGGATCCGTCACCACCGCCATCGCCAAAATATTCCAACTGACCGCTGCCAGTACGGGTTTGAACGAAAATGCCCTTCACAAAGCCGGCATTCCCTATCAAACCATTATCACACACCCCGCCGCCCATGCCACGTACTATCCCGGAGGCAGCCCCATTCATCTAAAGCTCAATTTTTCCCCTGAAACCGGACTCATTCTCGGCGCTCAGGCTGTAGGTACAAAAAACGTGGATAAGCAAATCGACATCATCTCCCTGCTACTCAAACACCAGGGATCCATTTTCGACCTTGTGAACAGCGAGCACGCCTACGCCCCGCCCTTTGGCTCTGCCAAAAGCCCTGTGATGTTCGCCGGCATGGTGGCCGAAAACATCTTCGCACACCTCATGAACCCCATCCAGGCCAATGAATTGGATGACATCTTGGACCATAACGAAGATATCAACCTCATTGACGTTCGTGCCATTGAAGAATTCAAAAAAGACACAATCAAAGGTGCCGAAAACTTCCCCGTGGATGAGCTCCGTGAATTTTTGGAAGACATTGACCCGGAAAAGAAAACCATCGTTTTCTGCGAAGTCGGCCTACGCGGCTATATTGCCTCTCGCATTCTCATGCAGTCGGGTTTTGACGAAGTCTATAACCTCATCGGCGGCATGAAAACTTACAGACTCATAGGAAAACACCTGCAATAAAATTCAATCACCATAATCATCAGTCATTTTTACAATTACAAATATGAAAATCAAAATTTCACTTTTCATTGTATGTTTCAGCATACTGGCCTTACTCTCCTATGGTCAGGAAATAGAACTCGTGGGGGCAAACTGCACCTCCATCATGGTAGGACGCAATGCCAGCACCGACGGCTCCGTCATAACCTCCCATACCTGCGACAGCAAATACCGCACATGGGTTACCATGGAACCCGCCGCCGACCATAAAGAGGAAGAAATGCACAAAGTATATAAAGGCACCATGCACACCGAGACCCCCAAAAGCATGGAAGGAATGACCTTGGCTGGCGAAATTCCAGAAGCCGCACACACCTACGCCTACCTAAACACGGCATACCCATGTCTCAACGAAAAGCAGTTAGCCATTGGCGAAAGTACTTTCTCCGGACCCGACACCCTGATGAATGAAAAGGGAATGTTCCTCATAGAAGAACTTGAGCGCATCGTATTACAACGTTGTGACAACGCCCGCGACGCTATCCGCCTCATAGGCGAACTCGTAGCCCAATACGGCTATGGCGACGGCGGCGAATGTCTCACCATTGCCGACAAAAAAGAAGTGTGGCAATTTGAAATCCTGGGCGAAGGACCTGACCATATCGGAGGCATCTGGGTGGCGCAACGCGTTCCTGACGACCATGTGGCTGTAAGCTGCAATGTGGCCCGCATCGGCAAAATCGACCGCAAAAACAAAGACTTCTTCATGGCTTCCGACAATATTGAAAAAGTTGCGAAGAAATATGGACTATGGGACGGCCAAGGCGACTTTGTCTGGTGGAAGGCATTCCCCTCTTCCTATAGCGGAAACAAAAACTTCAAAGAACGCGAATGGTATATTTTCAATGAGTTAGCTCCCTCCATGCATCTATCAATGGATGCCGACGAACTGCCATTCTCTGTCAAACCAGATGAAAAAGTCGATGTACGCAAGGTAATGGAACTCTTCCGTGCCAACTACGAGGGCTCCCCTGAACTTGACCAAACCCAGAACCTACTCTATCCCCGTAAACGAAGAGTGGACGGAGAAATTGTCACTGATACCGTCGTATGCCCCAACGCCAACCCATGGATGGATGGCAACGAACGTGCCATGTACAACATGCTCAAACCCGGCACCGTGACCTTCTACCGTGGCGTAGCCATGTCGTGGTGCTCCTATTCCTTTATCACGCAATGCCGCGACTGGCTGCCCGACGAGGTTGGGGCTCTCTGCTGGTTCTCATTTGAAAATCCCGGCCAAAGTCCGCGCATCCCCATTTATGCAGGTGCCACTAAAATGCCGGCTGGATTCGACATTTGCGGACATTTCCGTTACAATGAAAAAGCTGCTTTATGGCACTACCGCAAAGCCAACAAACTCGGCCAAGTTAAATGGGGACTCACCAAACAAATGTTCTACAATAACATTAAAAGATACGAAGACAAGGCTTTCCAAGAACTTCCCGCCCTTGAGAAACAAGTGATTGACCTGTTGAATGCAAACAAGAAGGAAGAGGCGCAAACCAAACTGAACCAATATACCTCGGATTTCGCCGGTGCCACACGACAGACATGGCAGGAAATGGAAGGCAAAATGTGGGAACAATTCTGGACAGGCTTCTAACAATCTTTTCCCAAAAGTTTCTCCCTCGTCTCATCAACGTCCAAGTTATACAATGAAGCCTAACTTGGACGTTGATAATTTTATCAACATTGACAGCGACAAATTTCATTTTCCATTCTAAATAAACGGATAAAGTTGTTTATAAAATGGAAGACGACTTTGATAAGCGTATGATGAAATAATTCTATTTTTGTCGCCGGATATAGGTTCCTATAGATTAAATGGGAATCCTGTGAAAATCAGGAGCTATTCCCGTAGCTGTGAAGTTTTTACATTCGCATAGACATTAGGCCACTGACAAATTCTTTTTGTTGGGAAGGCGTCTTTGCGAGAAACAAGCCAGAAGACCTGCCTATCTCCAAAATGTAGCTTTCGGGATAAAAGCATACTTGTCCGAAAGGATTTTGTGTACCTGAACGTTGCCATTCAATAAACAATTGACAACAAACATGAACTATGATTGAAGACATCTACATCATCAAAAGAAACGGAAAACGTGAGCCGTTTTCCATGGATAAAATTAGAAACGCCATTGCCAAGGCCTTTATTTCCGTAGGCGGTTTTGCCTCTCAGGATGCCATGATCAACATTCTCAGCCGACTCAACATATACGATGGCATCGCGGTGGAAGACATCCAAAACCAAGTGGAAAAGTCACTGATGGCCGAACGTTACTACGAAGTGGCCAAAGCCTACATCCTATACCGTCAAAAACATTATGAGGACCGCGAGGTAAAGGATAAGATGGACTTTCTCATCAATTACTGCAACGCCCGCAACGCAGCCACAGGAAGCAAATACGACGCCAACGCCAATGTGGAACGAAAGAACATTGCCACCCTTATTGGCGAATTGCCAAAATCCAGTTTCATCCGCCTCAACCGCAGGATGCTCTGCGACCGTATTAAAGACCTCTATGGCAAAGAACTATCCGACAAATACCTATTCTATCTTAACAATCACTTTATCTATAAGAATGACGAAACCAGCATCGCCAACTACTGCGCCAGCGTAACCATGTACCCCTGGCTGCTGAATGGTACTCAAAGCATCGGTGGCAATGCATCCCGCCCCACCAACCTCAAATCCTTCTGCGGCGGATTCATCAACATGGTGTTCATGGTGTCCAGTATGCTCAGTGGTGCCTGCGCCACACCAGAATTCCTGATGTATATGAACTACTTCATCGGCTTAGAATATGGCTCCGACTATTATCTTCACGCCGACAAAATAGTGGATCTCTCTTTAAAGCAACGCACCATCGACAAAGTCATTACCGACTGTTTCGAACAGGTTGTTTACACAATCAACCAACCTTCCGGAGCCAGGAACTTCCAATCTGTGTTCTGGAATATCGCCTACTACGATAAATTTTATTTTCAAAGCCTGTTTGGCAACTTCTATTTCCCTGACGGCAGCCAACCCGACTGGAATTCTCTGAGCTGGCTACAAAAACGCTTCATGCGCTGGTTCAATCAGGAACGTACCCGCGCCATACTCACCTTCCCTGTGGAAACAATGGCCTTGCTGTCTAAGGATGGTGACGTGTTGGATCAGGAATATGCCGACTTCACAGCCGAGATGTATGCCGCTGGACATTCCTTCTTCACATACCTCAGCGACAACGCAGATTCACTCAGCAGCTGCTGCCGCCTGCGTAATGAAATCCAAGACAACGGATTTAGCTATACCCTTGGCGCCGGCGGTGTATCAACGGGTTCCAAAAGCGTGCTCACCATAAACCTCAATCGCTGCATCCAATATGCCAACAAGAACAACATTCCCTATATGCAGTTCTTGGAAGAATTGGTGGATTTAACCCACAAAGTGCAGATTTGCTATAACGAGAACCTCAGATATCTGCTCGACAAAGGCATGCTACCTCTGTTTGATGCCGGCTATATCGCTATGTCCAGACAATACCTGACCATCGGTATCAATGGCCTGGTGGAAGCCGCCGAATATCTTAACATCCCCATTAACGACAATCCCAAATACCAAGCATTCGTAGAAGAAATTCTTGGCTTGATCGAACAATACAACAAACGTTACAGAAGCAAAGACCTTCTTTTCAACTGCGAAATGATTCCTGCTGAAAATGTGGGGGTAAAACATGCTAAATGGGACCGCGAAGACGGATATCATGTCTCTCGTGACTGCTACAACAGTTATTTCTACATTGTTGAGGATCCTAATATTAATGTCCTTGACAAGTTCCGCCTGCACGGTAGGAAATACATTACACATCTCACTGGAGGTTCCGCCCTACATCTTAATTTAGAGGAACATCTTAGCCAAGAACAATATCGCCAATTACTTCGTGTGGCCGCCGTTGAAGGGTGTAATTACTTCACTTTCAACATCCCCAATACCATCTGCAACGAATGTGGACATATCGACAAACGTTATCTCAAAGAATGTCCGCACTGCCATAGCAAAGACATAGATTATATGACACGCGTCATCGGCTACATGAAGCGAGTAAGCAGTTTCTCAGAAGCACGCCAAGAGGAGGAACACCGCCGTTATTACGCCAACGCCGCTCATGAAGTATTATAATTACGACATTGTCTTCCAGGAAGTCCCCGATGAGGTTTCGCTGGCTATCAACATTACGGGCTGTCCGAATCATTGCAATGGCTGCCATAGTCCGCATCTGTGGCAGGATATCGGCAACCCGCTGACCGAAGAGGTCTTGGATTCCCTTATTTCCAAATACAAATCACTCATCACTTGTGTTTGCCTGATGGGTGGCGATGCAGAACCACAGACTGTTTTACAACTGCTGCAACATGTGCGACGACACGCCCATTTGAAGACCGCTTGGTATTCTGGACGCGATAAATTGCCCACCATTGTAGAGACAGTATGCACACCGTCTTTACAAGATTTTTTCAATTACATCAAATTGGGTCCATACATTCCCGAAAAAGGAGGTTTGAAATCTAAAACCACCAACCAACGCCTCTACCGCGTAGAAGGAGATGAATTGACAGACATCACCGAACGTATGTACAAGAAATATTAACATTTATTAATTTATTTAAAATATTGATTTTTCAACAAATAATGTTGAAAAATCATTTTTTGTAAAAAATCATATAAATAAAAAATGTATTTTTGCCGACTTTTCAACAAAGTAAAAACAGAATTGTTAATTAAAATTCTGCGGTAGGGTTTTGTTGAATTATTAAATGATGAATAATAATTAAATATGAAAAAAAGTTTTACCTTTTTTGTTTTAGTCTTGCTTTTAAGCCTGCCACTCTATAAAATATCCGCGCAGACCTATCCGTTAAAACAAACCCAAACAACAACAATCACATCAACCTCTACAAGCACTTGGACGGTGCCTGCTGGAGCTTTGAAAATTACAAAAGTGGAATGCTGGGGAGCCGGTGGTAGTGGTGGTAGTACCAATGCTAGAATGGGAGCTGGTGGCGGTGGCGGTGGCGCATACGCTGCTTACAATTCCGACATCACTACGATACCGGGCTCAACTTTTAATATTCATGTTGGTGCTGGCGGTACTGGAGGCAACGGCGGTGGAAACACTTACTTTTCATCTTCCAATGAAGCCTCTGCCTATGCTGCAGCGGGGGGCGGAAAATCACCCGGCACTTCAACAACGGGTGCAGATGGCGGTACCGTAAATAAAGGTACAGGTAATCAGGGCGGTAAAGGTGGTAATGGTACGTCAAGCAGTAAGTATGGCTCTGGTGGCGGCGGCGGTGCTGCTGGTCCTTCTTCTGCTGGTGGCGCTGGCGGGAATGGAACAACTTCAGCCGCAGGTGCCGCAGGACAAGGACATACGGGCGTTAGTTCTCATTCAGGAAATGGTGGAGCTGGAAGATATAATTCTGCTGGTAATGGTAATGACGGTTCAGATTATGGCGGCGGCGGCGGTGGTGCTTGTCGTACGGGTATAATGAGCTCAAATAAAACCGGAGGTGATGGTGCTAATGGTGCCATCATTATCACTTATGAAACACTCACCCTTTTGGTTACCAGAGATTTGAATTATGAAGGAGCACCTGACGACGGTTCCTTTACAATACCTTATTATAACAACTATACCAACGATAACCTGACCGCTCCTACTCGTGATGGCTATGTCTTCCTCGGTTGGACCACCAGTCAAAACGGTCACGACTATCTTTCTACTTCCAATCAGTGTCAAAATACAGACAATTATACAATATATGCACAGTGGCTCTATACAGGTTCTATTTCGGGAGTAACAAATATATCTCCTTGCGCTCTGTTTGCAGTTGAAAACCAAGTTCCGGCCAATATTTCTAACGATGTTAATTTTACCTATAACTGGTATTTGAAGAAAAACGGAACCTTGACAGGCGATTCTTTCGAGAGTAATGCGCCAACTTTGGCTTCCGGTAGTTTCACCGCCACAAATCCTGACATCTATTCTGTTGTCCGCTATGTGAAAATTGGATCAAACGAATATGCTTCTAATGGTGAATATCATATTGAAGTCACCTTTAATTCAGGCAATATTGAAGACATTGATACCACCATAGCACCTGGCACACCCATTTCTATTAATGGCTCAGAAGTTAGCAACAGCGAATATTTTTGGACACATAATGGCGACATTGTGCCTGGTGCCACAAACCAAAATCTTTCTATTGCTGAAAACACATTGTGCTCTGGCAACCATACATACTTGCGCTATGCCAAAACCAATGGCTGTGCTATGGATTCCATCGCTTCAGAAAACGAATACCTGATTACTGTGGCTGATGTTCAACCAGGAAAAATATCAAGTTCTGATATTTATACCTGTTTGGCTGGAAGTTTTTCTGTTCAAAACGTAACGGAAGCCTCTATTACACCAAACAAGACTATTTCCTATAAGTGGACTTACACTAAAGATGGTGGTGAGGAAACAGCTATCGCAAATAGCGATGTTGCAAGTCTTGACAATAGTTTATTGGATATTCAAACACTCGGTGCCGGTACCTATATTTTGAAGCGTTACGCAAAAGTTGCTTGTTCCGACTGGTTTGTCAGTGAGGGCTCTGCAACCATTTATGCCGTTGAATTGCCATCGAAATACGATGCTCCAACTCCAAATTATGATGAATTCTGCGTGGGCGGCAAAGTATTGATCTCCAAAGGTAATTGGCATTTGGATGAATCCTTGGGCTTTTATGCCACACCATCCGAATACCATTGGATGATTGCCCAGAATGCTGATCCGGCGGCTTTGGTAAGCAACAATGAAAACTTAAGTCAGGAATTGACAGCCGAAGGCCTTTATACCATTGGCGTGGACCTGTTTTATTTCAACCAAACAGTTTGTAAAGTTTCCACAGATCCCATCCAAGTGACCGTGGTTGCAGACCCCACCTTAACTGCTCCCACCGTTTCAACTGCCTCCATATGCCCAAGCAACGAAGTTACGCTGACCTCACAATCCATTGAGAACGGCATCCAAGCAGGTGCTGGTTCAACTTTTAACTATACTTGGGAATTTAAGGATGAAGTCTCCGACTGGGATACCATCTCCGCAAATGAGGCCTCATACGACACCTATCACAACAATGTGATTCTCGCCTCTAATTACAAAACGACAGGTGATCTTCAATATAGAGTATATGTGAGCAACGACCGTGGCTGCGACGTTTATTCTGATCCTGTGAATTTGAATGTGATTAGTCTGGCTGTACCTATCGTCCGCGGAGATACAACCGTATGCCCCGAAACAGGAAAAACCATATCCTTTAAAGCTACTGCTACGGACCCGAGTTTTTCATTGAGATGGTATGAAACTGAAACCTCTTCCAATTATGTGACCTCAACCCCATCGGTTTCCATGGACTATGAATTGGATACAACCAATTATGTGGCACAATACAACCCTGAAGACGGTTGCGTCAGTGCCCGTGTACCTGATGCTATCTATATCACTTATAGCGCCCATCTTCAGTATGTTGACGCAAGCGGCGATTTGATTCAGACCGTTTGCCAAAATGATGTCGTTGAAGATATTCTGTTTTACCATGGTGGTGATTGCGAACCTCTAATCACATTCTCACCCTATATGCCGGATGGAATCACCATTGACAACTCTATAGCTGGTGAAACCCGTATTACAGGCGCTCCAGCAGTGGCAGGAACTTTCACTTATCATGTTGCCCTGCTCCCCAACGAAAACACAAAATGCGCAGCACCAAACTCTTTTGATGGAACTATTACTGTGCATCCGACATATAATATTACTGATGTACAGTCACTTTGCGCCGGCAACAGCTATACCGTCAGCGACCAACACGGTACCTCGCACACATACAACACCACAGGTGTGTATATTATTGACGACTTGAAATCAGTAAACGGTTGCGACAGCATCGTTACGTTGGACCTTTATATTCAGGAATGGAACCAATTTGGCTTTGAGGAAAATGAAACACTGCTTGCAGGTTGGACCTCTTTCAGCAACGTATCCTCACCTATTTCTGCCGATGTGAACGGATCCATGCCTGGTTCCACCATCTCCTATAGCGATTGGAACGGATCCAATATCACTTCCGACAACCTTTCCAGCAGTTCAAGTCTGATTCCCGCATCTGGAAACTCCTTGGGCTTGATTAACGGAGTTATGGAAGGTAGTTTGTTTAGTCCTGACTTAAGGATGAACAATGGTAAAAACATCATTATCCATACTTCCACCAAAGATTACGCAAATATTAAGTTAAGATTTGACTACGGAATTGAACGCCTTACTACAGGCGACAACGATCATGGTTTTACCAATTTGACATTTGCCTATAGTACGGATAATGTTACCTATCATTCCTGCGCAACGAAAATGATTACGATGGAAGGAAGCGACAGAGTTGACGGCAGCTATGAATTGAACTTGTCTGAAAAGTCATCAAAAGCCATAGATGATAATAATGACTTGTATATTAAAATCACTTTTGATGGCGCAGCTAAGAGTACCTTTGGTTATTTATCTGAATGGACAAAGTATTCTTTGCTCGACAACATTTGCATATCGGGTCACAAAGCCATTGATGAAATTACCATTTCCGCTGAAACCATAGTTTGTACCAATCAAGGATCTGCGCTGATGGCAACTCCTCCTTACGTCAATACAGATGTCACCCCAAACGAAACGACCCCTGTCAATTACAATTGGGAGCGTATTCACAATGGGGTGAGTACACTTTTGGATGCCCATGATTATTATCTTACTGATGAAGATGATATTCCTACAGGTGATTTCCAATATGTGGTAAGTGTGGGTAACGGCACCTGTATCGTTTCTGATACTTTGGACATGGTCGGCATCGCTCCCGCCTATCGTCTGGATATTGAACGTCATGGCTACGTTTGCGCCAATGAAGTAGATCAGGTTTCAAACATTACTTTTACAGACGAATGCGAATATATTCCGGGTATGTTCATCATTACACCCAAGGCCGATGAAATGCGTCAGCCAGGCCTGTATGAGTGCCAATTGAGCATTCCTTCAGAAAGCAATCCCTGTGACAGCGTCATTACTTTATGGTTGGATGTTCGCAAGGCATTCGATACAACCATCGTAGCCTATATCTGCCTTGGCGAAAGCTATACTGATTATGGCTTTAATTTTACGCCAACCGAAGAAGGTGTGGAATATTTGACTTCTCCAGCAGACTGGCAATGTTCCACAGGTTGCGACAGCGTTTATCGTGTCACCTTGATTACCAACAGCGTCCAGCAAATTCTTTCTTCCGAAAGCAATGTCACCCTGGTTGCTTGGGATATGAATACGGGTACCAATAACTTCCAGCCAACATGCGGTATTAGAACCTCTGGAGCCAATTTCTCAGTATATAATACTTCCGAATTTAATAATGTGACTGGATATGCCCCTTCATCCGATTATTGCTATAGCACTGATGGTGCCAATGGCGCATTGCAATGGGCAAATTTGTCCAGTACGTGCTCGGGCTTTTTAAATGAACCTTCTTACACCTATTATGACGGCGTTTATTTCGAAATCAAGTTGGTCCCGGAAAATTATAATAACTTGAATTTGAAATTTGACTACAAGCGTGACAACAACAATGGTGGCGCGGCCTTTAATAATGTAAACTACAGCTATAAATTCGCCGCCAGCGACAGTTATACCTACCTGGGTTCAAAAACGATTAACGGAACATCTTGGTCTACAGCAGAATTTGACTTGTCTTCGCTAAGTTCTTTGAATGAAGATGAATTATTCATTAAACTCGAATTTACAGGCGGTTCTGCCGGTAATACCCAGTCTTGCGGAACTTTGAAGGGCTCCAAATATTTACCATCCTATATTACCATTGACAACCTGATGGTTTCGGGCGACAGACCTGCTTTGACAACACTGGACGCCACTGCTCAAACATGCAACGCATCCTATGTTTGCGAAGGTACTGATGTTACTTTCACCTGTCAGGGCGATGACGACTATCTCAAATTCTTCCTCGTTAATGAAACAACTTCTGAAGAAACGCCTTTCAATGGTACTACTGAATTAACCATCACCCCAGATGCTACAGCTGACTACACGATCAAAGCCGTTGATCAAATTACACATTGCGATAGTAGTTGGACCTTCCATGTAGAAGTTGTCAAAATGCCTGTCATTACTCTTACTCGTGGATCTCTCGACCTCGGTATTTGTGGAAACACGATGATTGACAATGAGTTTGTTATTAGTAACGCCGTTTCCTACACTCTTACTTGGCTGACAGATGGAAATGTTATACCAGCTGGTGTGGTCATTGACAATGAAAGAGAAGACACTATTTCTTTAAGTGGTACTCTTTCCGATGATCTTTTCGCTCGCTACCTTGTGGAAGCAGAACCCGATACACGATGCGCATCTACTCCATTACAAAAAATAGGACTTATCACAATGCGCAAACAGCCTATCTGGATACAAACAATCGGTACGGACACAGTATGTCAGGGCACTGATATGCAGTTCAAACTAGATACCACTGCTTTGAACTTCGCATTAGTTCCAGAAGCCAACCGCGTGATATGGTCCACTGAAGACGGTCCCATCATTTCCAGCACGGACACTTCATTCTTTACTTTAGATTATATGGCTGACGAAACTACTCATTCAAAGATGCACTACCTTACAGTGAATCAAAACGGCTGTACTACCGTTGACAGTTTCAATATTGTGGTTTACAACCTCACCGATGACAATCTGGAATGCACCTCTGCTTCTTATAACGTAAACTTTGGCGAGCCGTTCTTACATGCCGATTCGTTGGTGGTACCTCCAGTAATCCATAACGGAGACACGCTTCCCAACACGATGATTTCCTCTGTTCTATATCGTCGTACAAATATGGAAGATTGGCATCTACCCACCGACTCCGTCTTTATTCCGAGTACCGATAATCCCAACACCACCATTTATTGGCAAGTTACTGATGTTTGTGGAAATACGCACGAATGCAGTCAGAACATTATGTTGAATCTGCCTCCTTGTGGTGAAGGTGAGCTTTCTGTGACCGACTATGACGGAAACGAATACAGCACTGTCCGTATAGGCTTTAATTGCTGGTTGAAGCAGAACCTCAAATCTACTCATTACAGCGACGGTGAACCTATTCCGAATGCCCGTCCATATTACGCCACCAACAATAGCGATACGACTCAAAATGCGCTTGTTTTTGGAAGACTGTATTCTTGGTACGATGCTGCTCGCATACCGCAAGGTACGACAACACCTTCAACTTCACCTATTCAAGGTGCCTGCCCAGAAGGTTGGTATCTGCCGACCGAAGAGCAATTCAACACCCTGGTGTACATAGACGCATTAACGTTGAGATCTCCCGACTACTGGCTGCTGAATCCGGGCACAAACGAAACAGACTTTTCCATGTTGCCGTCAGGATTCTACAACGATGCCAAAGCCCGTTGTGAAAACCTCTTGGGCAGAGCCTATTTCTGGACATGTGACGAAACTAATAATACCATTGCCAAGAGTTTTATGGCCGATTGTAACTGCTACATGCTACAGGAAATACTATCGTCTAAATCCTTAGGCTACAGCGTAAGATGTGTGAAAGGCAAATAGCCTACTGCTTTTTCTCAACCGAGTAACCAAACTTGCCGAGAATCTTACCCAGATCGTAATAATGTCCGTGGGAATAACTCACAAGGTTGGCACGCTGCAATTCAAGAGCGTCGGTCTTATAGTTGAAAAGATTCTCTTTGGCATGAACAGCCACGATTTCGGCGACGAACATATCGTGTGAGCCCAAGGGGATGATCTGCTTAACCTTGCACTCGAGGTTCACGGGGGCTTCGTCAATCATCGGGGCTTTGACCTGTGTGCCGCGCACGGGCGTGAGACCGGTCTCAAAGAACTTGTTGAACTTCTTGCCTGATTTCACTCCGCACCAATCGGCGATGGGTGCCAGGTCGCGGTTTACCAAGTTGATGACAAACTCACCACTCTCCTTGATAAGGTTGTAGGAATGGCGCTCCGGACGCACGGAAATGTAGCAAAGCGCAGGGTCAGAGCAGAGGGTGCCCGTCCATGCTATCGTTATAATATTATATTCGTCAATCGAACTGCCGCAGGAAACCATCACCACAGGTGAGGGGTTCAGCATATTGCCGGCGCGCAGGGTTCTTTTACTGTTTTTTTTACTTGGTTTGCTGTTTTTTTCCATAAAACATATTTTATCAAATTTCGCGAATTATCGCAAAAAGGATTATTGGATAAATTAAAAAAGCGTGTTAAGACATTTAACACGCTTTATCTTCTCTATAAAAATCTTGTAAGCACTTGTTATCTTGAACCGAAACTAACAGATCACAGTTCACCGATTACCGATCACTAATTATCTGCCTACAGAGAATGTGTTTCTATTGGGAATGATGAGTAGCGGCATAGAGCAGGTACTCAAAATCTGGCGCATATTGCGAGATGCCGTAAAATCTGTTTCCTGTTCTTCGCGCATAATTGTAATAAGATTGGCATCCAATTCTTTAGCTGAAGAGATAATCGTGTTGCAAACATCGTTATTGGTAACATTGTGTGCTTCGGCCACATATCTCACATTGGCATCGTCGCACATGGTCATCGCATTGCGAAGCTGTACGTTGATGATGTGTTTTGTTTGCGCGTCATTCGGATAGTTTACGCCGAAAAGATAAATCTGAGCAGCGAAAAGCTTAGCCAAATAAATGGACAATCTCATCTTCTGCAACGTTTCGAAGCTGATATCAATAGGCACCAATATCTTGGTGAGGTCGCGGTTGATTTGGATATTCTCACGCATAATCAAAACGGGAACTTCGGCAGCATTGATCATACGATAGGCATTATTGCCGATATAACCCTCCTCAAATCCGGAAGCGCCGTGCGCACCGAGGACAATGATGGCTTCTGGCAGATTGGCTGCATACTTGTTAACTTCAATATGGGGCTTGCCCTCCAAGAAGACATTATTGACGATGCATTCTGGAGCTTCGTGCTTGCACATAGCAGCCCATTCCTGGAGCTTTTCCTGTTGATGGTGCATAAAACTTTTACCTTCATCAAATTCTTCAGAACTACTTGCCACACCAGGGGCCTTTACCCAAACAAGATGAAGGGTGGCCTTATCACGTAAGGCAATGGCAACTGCATGACGCATAGCCGTCATGGAACTATTGGAAAAGTCGATACCGACAACGATATTTTTCATAATATTGGAATTTTACAATTATTAAATACTTTATTTGGATTCGCTGGAATAATTAGGAGCTTCCGCAGTAATGGTAATGTCATGGGGATGACTTTCAAGGACTCCCGCATTGGTAATTCGGCAGAAACGGGCATTATGCATTTCTTCAATATTACGTGCGCCAATATATCCCATTCCGGAGCGAAGTCCGCCGGCCATTTGATAAATGACTTCATAAAGGTCGCCTTTATAAGGTACACGACCCACAATGCCTTCGGGGACAAGTTTCTTGGCATCATCCACATCGCTCTGCATATAGCGGTCTTTGGAACCATGCTGCATAGCCTCAAGGGATCCCATACCGCGATAGGTTTTGAATTTACGACCATTGAATAGAATCGTTGTACCTGGAGATTCTTCAACACCAGCGAGAAGACCACCTAACATCACAGAGCTACCGCCTGCGGCAAGAGCCTTCACAATATCGCCGGAATAACGAATACCACCATCTGCAATCAAAGGAATATCATAGGCTTGTAAAGCCTTATAGACATCATAGACGGCGCTAAGCTGAGGAACACCCACACCAGCCACCACACGGGTAGTACAGATGGATCCGGGACCAATACCAACTTTTACGGCATCCGCACCGGCATCAGCCAGCATTTTTGCAGCTTCGCCTGTGGCAATATTGCCGACAACGACATCCACATTGTCAAAATGCGCCTTGATATCTTTCAATGTCTTCACCACATTCATAGAATGACCATGGGCACAGTCCAACACAAGGGCATCCACACCGGCCGCCACGAGGGCTTCCGCGCGTTGCACGGCGTCATTGGTAATGCCCACACCGGCTGCCACGCGCAAACGGCCTTGCGCATCTTTGCAGGCAAATGGCTTGTCTTTGGCCTTCGTGATATCCTTATAGGTGATCAAGCCCAACAAGGTGCCGTCTTCTGCCACTACGGGAAGTTTCTCAATCTTGTGTTGTTGGAGAATGTCCGTAGCCTGGTTTAAATCCGTATCACGAGATGTTGTAATGAGGTTCTCGCGCGTCATCACCAAATCAATTTTCTTGCTGAAATCCTTCTCAAAGCGAAGATCACGATTGGTAACAATACCAATGAGGATGTTTCGTTCGTTCACCACGGGGATACCACCGATTTTGTATTCGGCCATCATACGAAGCGCATCTCCCACCGTCTTATCCGGGGTGATGATGACCGGCGCATTGATCATGCCGTTTTCGGCACGCTTCACCGATGCCACCTGCTTAGCCTGTTCTTCAATGGTCATGTTCTTATGGATGACACCGATTCCGCCTTCCCGGGCAATGGAAATAGCCATCTTAGCCTCTGTCACCGTGTCCATGGCCGCTGAAACAAACGGCAGATTCAAGATGATATTGCGGGAAAAACGCGTCTTCAGACTAACCTCTTTGGGTAAAACTTCTGAATAGGAGGGGATCAACAAAACATCGTCAAATGTCAATCCTTCAAGGGTAATTCTATCTGTAATAAAAGACATAAAAGTTTATTTTTTATTACGTGCAAAAATACAAAAAAAGAGAATAGGAAAAAAATAAAAGTGTTATTTTTGCAAATTCTTATTAAAAAAACGTAATTTTCTAATAATCAAAATCCTAAAACATGAAGAAAGTCATTCACACAGACAAGGCCCCTGCCGCCATCGGTCCCTACAGCCAAGCCATTGAAGCCAATGGTATGTTATTCATTTCCGGCCAGATCCCCGTTGATCCAGGCTCCGGTATTGTTCCGGAAGGCATTACCGCCCAAACCGAACAAGTCATGAAAAACATCGCCGCCATCCTCAATGAAGCCGGCTATACTTTCGACAACGTGGTAAAAACCACCTGTCTATTAAGCGACATCGCCAACTTTGGCGCCATGAACGAGGTTTATGCCAAATATTTTCTCACCAATCCTCCTGCCCGCGCCGCGTTTGCCGTCAGAGACCTGCCCAAAGGCGTGATGGTGGAAATTGAAACCATCGCCGTGAAATAAAAAAAAAGCCCCGCATGTGGGGCTTTTTTTTATGCTCTGCAAACTATACTCTATTATTTTCTCGGCATTTACTATCCCACACCACCAAGCAAAAAAACACTATATTTGCTGTTCCGCTCACCATTCCACTTTGTCCAACGGACTTCGCAGGTAGAAGGAGGGCTAGAGGGGAAAACATGATAAACAAATGAAGTCCAGTGAAATACGGATATGAAAAAGTTATTATTTTTTGTATGCCTTCTCATTGCGGGTGCCACGTATGCGCAAAACGAATATCACCCAATTACCGACGGTAGCGTATGGTCGTATAGCAATGAAAAATACAAGGCATCGGGAGACACGGTTTTTGAAAGCAAGACCTATCTTAAAATCTATCGGCAAGTTTGTTATCAGCCTTTTGAATTTAACTTGTCTGAATCACAGTATTTTACTGCCATTCGCAATGATATTGAGGCGCGAAAAGTCTTCGCCTATCTACCCGCAGGCTCCACTATCCGTGATATTAACGGACCTTTCGGCGCTCCATGCCTGGCATCACGCCACCCCAGGCATCTCCGCGCAGATTGACGAGCTGCAACGCATAGCGGAGGCCCGCACGGGACGTTCCTCCGTAATGGCACAGGGCGTGTTGTGCTTCTTCAACCTGTGCGCGGAATACTTTTACGAAACATACGGTGACCCCGCCGACCAGATGCGCAGCATAATGCTGACACCATCCGCCGATGAAGGCAACAGCAGTGTCACGGTGTCACCCAACCCCACAGATGGCGCACTGCGTATAGAAAGCGACAACATCCTCTCTATCGTGGAAATCTACGACTCATTCGGCAAACTGATGCTCACCGAACAATGCAACGGCCCCTTCTGCCTGCTGGACATCTCCACCCTCAATGCCGGGATGTACCTGCTGAAGGTGCGCCTTGACAACGGCACCGAGACCAACTGCAAGGTGATGAAGAAATAACGGCGGGTGAACTTCCAGCAGAATAAAATATCAGCTGTCAATTACTTCCTATCTTTACTCTAATAAAACTCAAAATTAATGTTCAACTTACAAAAAAATCAATTTTTTTATGTACGTTTGCCGCATCATTTTCCGTTAAACTTTATTCTATGAAAAAAATATCCTTTTTCCTCTCTTTCATTTTTTTATCTCTCCTTCTTATCGCCTGCAAACCCTCCACACCATCTGATGTAGTGGACAATTATTACACGTCTTTGACAAAGGGCGATTTTGAAAAGGCTCTCACTTATACCACTGCCAACGATGAGGAAGTGAAAAAACAAGTGGAAAAAATGAATGGTCTGGAAGTGAAAATTCCCAAATATGAAATTCTTTCCGAAGAAGTTTCCGAAGACGGAGAATCCGCCATGGTTGAAGTAAAATACACATTCACATCGGCCTTCAATGCAGAACCAGAAGAAACGACCAATCAGGAAAAATTAGTCCAAGTTGATGGCGAGTGGAAGATTGACTAACCATTATCATTCTTTTTTCAGCGCATTGAAAAAACTGACATTTCCATTTGTCAGCATAATTTCCTTTCTGCTGGTGTTGAATGGATGCACTCATCCTTCACCTCAACCCGCCAACCTGATTTCTAACGAAATTCCCATCCATAGTGGCGATCTCGCCTTTAGGCTGGGAGCCGGCACGTTAAGCAAAAGCGTTGTTAAGGCAGATACCTCCAGCACTTTTTCTCATGTGGGTATGATTATTCATTACAACCAGCAATGGTGCGTTATTCACGCTGTTCCAAATGAACGACAATCCCATGGTGAAAAAGATAGCGTGAAAATAGAGCCCCTAACCCTTTTCTACGCTAAGGAGCGGGCCGTTCATGGAGCCATCTACCATGCCGGTGCAACGGATGAGGACACTTTGAAATTATTGCAAAAGGCTCTTTCCATCTATCAAAGGCACGCGCTTTTCGACAATGCGTTTAACTGTGAGGATTCCTCCAAATTTTATTGCACCGAACTGGTTTGGTACCTCTATCTTTCCACTTTAAACAAAGACCTTTCCTGTGGGAAACGGCACAAGGCGCCTGCCCTGCCCCCAGTTATCTTTTGTTCAGACATTCTTTCCTATCCCGACCTTAAGGAGATTTATCACTTCTAACTCCAAACCATCCTATAATCCTTTTTTGTACTTTTGCCGCCTAAAATTTTTCAAGTATGACTTCAATAGAAATTCGCGACGCTTTCCTAAAGTTTTTCCAATCCAAAGAACACTTCATCGTACCTTCCGCGCCGATGGTGATTAAAAACGATCCGACACTGATGTTTACCAATGCCGGCATGAATCAATTCAAAGACATCTTTCTTGGAAACAACAAAGCCGAACATCCCCGCGTGGCTGATTCCCAAAAATGTCTGCGCGTCTCCGGCAAACACAACGACCTTGAGGAAGTAGGCCGCGACACCTACCACCACACCATGTTCGAAATGCTCGGCAACTGGTCTTTTGGCGACTACTTCAAAAAAGAAGCCATTGCATACGGATGGGAATTTCTAACCGAAGTGATGAAACTTGACAAAGACCGTCTTTACGCCACCGTCTTCCAAGGTGATGAAAAAGACGGCACCGCCTTTGACCAGGAAGCATACGACTTCTGGAAGGAACACCTTCCCGAAGACCGCATCTTGAAAGGCAACAAGAAAGACAATTTCTGGGAAATGGGCGACACCGGTCCGTGCGGTCCCTGCTCTGAAATCCATATCGACCTGCGTGACGATGCCGAACGCGCCAAAGTTCCCGGCCGTGATCTCGTGAATAAGGACAATCCCCTGGTGATTGAAATCTGGAACCTCGTGTTCATGCAGTACAACCGCATTGCCTCCGGAGAACTCAAGCCGTTGGCCAACAAACATGTTGATACCGGCATGGGCTTCGAACGCCTCTGCATGGCGGTTCAAAACAAGAAGTCCAATTACGACACCGACGTCTTCCAGCCCATCATCCAAAAGATAGCGCAAAAAGCCAACGTGAAATACGGTGAGCAACGTGAAACCGACATCGCCCTGCGCGTGGTAGCCGACCACTTGCGCGCCGTCACCTTCGCCATCGCCGACGGACAACTGCCTTCTAATACCGGCGCCGGCTACGTCATTCGCCGAATCCTTCGCCGCGGCATTCGTTACGGCTTCACCTTCCTCGGCTTCAAAGAACCGTTCCTCTACGGTCTCGTGGCCGACCTCGTTGCCCAAATGGGTCACCAGTTCCCCGAACTGAAAGCACAACAAACACTCATCGAAAAGGTTACCCAAGAAGAAGAGGCTTCCTTCCTCAAAACGTTGGACTCCGGCATCATGAAGTTTGAAAACTACTGCGCCAAACTGCAGGGGAAAACCATCGTGGACGGAGATTTCGCCTTCGAACTCTTCGACACCTACGGCTTCCCCATCGACCTGACGCAACTGCTTGCCTCCGAAAAGAACCTCACCGTGGACATGGAAGGTTTCCAACATGGATTGCAAATGCAGAAGGACCGCTCGCGCGCCGCAGCTGCCGTCACCAATGACGACTGGGTAGAACTCATCGCACAAGACTCACCAACTCAGTTTGTGGGTTATCACGAAAACCTTTGCGAATGTAAGATTGTGAAATACAGAAAAGTCACAGCCAAAAACAAGACCTTCTACCAAATCGTGCTTGACAAGACTCCGTTCTACGCCGAATCCGGCGGACAGGTAGGCGACACGGGCATCTTGGAAAGTACCAACGAGTCTGTGGCAATCTACAACACCACCAAGGAAAACAACCTGACCATCCACCATGCCAATAAGTTACCCGACAATATGGAAGTAACTTTCACGGCCAAAATCGACATTGAAAAGCGACAACTCACAGCCAACAACCACTCGGCAACCCACTTGTTGGATTATGCCCTGCGTTCTATCCTCGGCACACACGTAGAGCAGAAGGGATCCCTGGTCACCTCCGAACGTTTGCGCTTCGACTTTTCCCATTTTTCCAAAGTCACGGACGAAGAGATTAGGAAAATCGAGCAGTTGGTCAACAATTTAGTGCGTCAAAATATAGCTTTGCAAGAACACATTGACATTCCCATTGACGAGGCGCGTGCCAAGGGAGCCATCGCGCTCTTCGGCGAAAAGTACGGCAAATTCGTACGCGTCATCCAATTTGGCGATTCTGTGGAGTTGTGCGGAGGCACGCACACCTCCGCCACGGGCAACATAGGCCTCTTCAAGATTGTATCTGAGGGTGCCATTGCCGCCGGCGTACGTCGTATTGAAGCCGTCACCGGACTTGCCGCCGAAGAAATTATGTATGCCAACCAGGAACTCATCAAACAGAGCAAAGAGTTGTTGAACACCACCAACCTGCTGCAGGCCATTCAAAAACTGAACGATGACAACGCCCAATATCGCAAAAAGTTGGAAGAGTTTGAAAAACAACAAATCAACAACTTCTGCAAAGAGATGGAACAGGCTGCAGAAGAGGTAAACGGCGTGAGCCTTATCTCCAAGATTACCACGCTGTCACCGGACATGCTGCGCCAGGCCGCCTTCAACCTGAGAACGGCTGCCAATCGTGTGATTGTGTTCGGCAGTGTGTTCGATGGCAAGCCGAACCTCGTAGTGGCCGTCTCTGACGATTTGGCAGGCAAGTACAATGCGCCGCAGATGGTGCGTGCCGCAGGTAAGTTCATCCAGGGTGGCGGAGGAGGACAACCGACCCTCGCCATGGCAGGAGGCAAGAACCCCGCCGGCGTGCCTGAAGCTGTTGCCGAAGCCATTAAAATGATTAACTAACTTATATCAATTCTGTTACAATCATCTCCGACAGGAGATCCATGCCCCGTTCATTTAACAGCGGCATCAAGAGGTAGCGCACCACTGTTTCCCTTTTTTCATGCATGAGCGGACGATTGCTGACATTATACAAGAAAAATCGAATATATGTTTCAATGTCAAGGTCCTCTTTAAACTGATATTTCTGAATGCCCGTTTCAATAATGGAATGGAGAACACTCACATAGGGCAGCCCAGGTGAAAGAGCTGTAATATGTTCTCTTTCGTATTGGAGATAAACATTTTCCAAACAATTCATATTCATTATCTCACCAACAAAAAAAAGAATCTCCTCAACCGGATGGTTACATTGGGATTGTTTTTCCTGAAAACGTTTGAGAATGGTCTGGTACCAATAATCATGGGCCATACCAATGGCATTTTCCTTACTGCCATAGCGGTTGAAAAAAGTCATGTGACTAATACCCAATTCCTTGGCAACCACGTCCACGGAATGCTTGAATCCATGAAGCAGGTAATATTCATAGAGGACTTTTATCTTATCTTCCGAAGTCGTCATGACGAGGTTATTTCTTTAAAAATCGAACCACTTTCTTATCGTCAAAGCTGCGAACATCGGCCACTTCTTCAATTTTTCCATTACGCAGAAACACCATCGTTGGAAAATTGCCATAAACCAATTGAACCGATTCAATGGGATTGATATCAACAAAACGGAAATTCTGTGTTTTTGTTTCCTCTTTAAATGTTTCTATTTTATCATCTTTGCCCCAAATGAAAAATACAAATCGGTCGGTATCCAAATGATTGTTTTCCACAATAGTACTCAATTTTGTAGCACTGATTTTACAATATGGACAGCCTGCTGCGAAATAGGCTACCACATAATTCCCTTGAGAGAGATGCAGAGCCTGCGCCGTTGAGTCTTGTAGAAAAGCATTAAATTTTTCCTCATTAACCTTAAGATTGGATTTAGAGAAAGCATTATAAACGACATCCATAGGGAAACAGGCAAAAGGAATCGCCATAGAGGCCACCAAAACAAGAATTCCAACAAGTTTTTTTCTTCTAAAGACATATTCTTCTTCCTTGCGAACAATCATAAGCAACAACATGGTTACAATATTCTTAACAATGGACAACGTCGGGTTCAATTGCACGATATCACCCAGACAATGACAGTTCGTGTCGTTTCTGAAAATCGCCACATAAACCAGCAATAGTGTAAAGCCGCATAACATAACCATTGTCAGCCACCAAACCAACCTATAGCGAATCTTTACAATCAGCAGTGTTCCCAGCAATAATTCCGCCGCTATCACACAACGGGCCACAAACGAGGAAATCACAAAATTGAAAATATTAAAACTATAGATATATAGTTCAAAACTATCCAACGACAATAACTTAAAAACTGCCGTTACCATAAAGAAAGTACCCAATAATATGCGAAGTACTTGTTTGAAAATATAAAAACCTTTATTTTCCATAGGATTCTCCATTATTTTTTTGCTTTAAATTTATATGCCTTTGGGAATAGCAGCTATTAGTTTTCTTGTATATTCCGTCTGCGGATGGCTGCATATTTCATCCGCCTCCCCACTTTCCACAATTTGCCCCGACTGCATCACCACAATTCGGTCGGACATGAATTTCACCACCGATAAGTCGTGAGAAATAAAAATATAGGTGAATCGGTATTCCTGTTTAAGTTCGTTCAACAAATTAAGCACCTGGGCCTGTACAGACACATCCAATGCGGAAACCGACTCATCGCAAATAATGAAACGAGGATTGACCGCCAAGGCCCTGGCTATGGAAATACGTTGGCGTTGTCCTCCGGAAAACTCATGCGGATATCGGTAAAAATGGGATTCATTCAGACTCACCCTCTCCAACAAGGCTATAGCCTTCATTTTGCGTTCCCGCTCATTACCTCCAATACCATGCACGCGCATCGGCTCCATTAAAGCATCACCAATAGTGAGTCGCTGGTTCAAAGAAGAATAAGGATCTTGAAGAATAATCTGCAAATCCTTTCTCATTCCGCGCATTTCCCTATCGGAAAGAGTCATTAAATCAACCCCTTTATAGAAAACATTGCCTTCCGTAGGATTGATAAGGCGAATCATAGAACGCCCCAAGGTCGTCTTTCCACATCCCGATTCACCCACCAAGCCCAGGGTTTCACCTTCATAAACCTCTAAATTGATATCCTGTAGTGCATCCACATATTGACGTCTTTCAAAAAGTTTATGTTTTCGAATAGGATATCTTTTAGATAAGTGTTCTATTTTAATCAAAGGTTCTGTGGAATACAATTTTTGATGATAGGCTCTTCTTTCTTCCAAAGAAACAACCTGCTCGTCCATTATTCCATCCTCGCTGTTTGAGGCATTCGAGAGAAAGTCATCCACCGTAGGCAGTTTTTTCAATCTGACTGCCATAGAGGGACGACAGGCAATCAGTCCCTTTGTATAGGCATGTTTAGGATTTTTGAAAATATCCTGAATACTGCCCTGCTCCACAATATTTCCCTTATATAGCACCAATACCTGATCAGCTATTTCAGCCACAACGCCGAGATCATGCGTGATGAACAGCACACTCATTCCATATTTTTGCTGCAATTTGCGAATCAATTCAAGAATGCCTTTCTGCACCGTCACGTCCAATGCGGTCGTCGGCTCGTCGGCAATAAGCAAATCAGGATGACAACTCATCGCCATGGCAATCATCACACGTTGCTTTTGACCGCCAGACAATTCATGGGGATAGGAGTCGAAAATCTGTTCCGGACGGGGAAGCATCACTTCCTTGAACAATTCTATCACCTGTTTGCGCGCTTGTTCCTTGTTTGTGGAAGTATGCAAAAGAATTTGTTCCGTTATCTGCTCGCCACATTTCAATACGGGATTCAGGGAGGTCATCGGTTCTTGAAAAATCATGGCAATTCTATTGCCACGCAAATGCTGCAATGTTTTCAAAGAAGCGGTAAGAACGTCAATGGGCACATCAGGTCGTTCCGGATCATGAAACAGGATGGATCCGTTCGGATAACGGGAAATATTCGGATTCAGCAGCTGCATAACCGACAGGGCCGTCACAGACTTTCCTGAGCCAGACTCACCCACAATGCCCAACGTTTCTCCTCTGCCAAGGCAGAAATCCACGTGATGCAAAATGGGTTTCCATTGATCATCCTGTTTCAGTTCCAACGAAAGATCCGATATTTCCAATAGTTTTTCCATAAGGCGGCAAAAATACGAAATTTCGTATTTTTGCCGCCTTAAATCCTATTTATGCGTTATTTCCTGCATTTAGCATACAATGGAGCCGCCTATTTTGGCTGGCAGATACAACCGGACCAGCCATCCGTGCAAGAAGTATTGGAGAAAAGTCTCTCTCTCCTACTTCATACGGAACGCATTCCCATTACCGGCTGCGGACGAACAGACACCGGTGTGCATGCCGCCGATTTCTATGCCCATTTCGACTTCGGGGAATCTTTCTCTTTAGAACAATGTCGAAAACTCACCGACCAACTCAACAACTTCCTTCCCAAAGACATCGTCATTTACAAATTGTTTCCCGTAAAAGAGACCGCCCATGCTCGTTTCGATGCTATTGATAGGACGTATAAATACTATATTTCCACGCAAAAGGATCCTTTTCGCTTCACACAAAGACATTTCGCCTTTAAAAACTTAGACATCGCACGAATGAACGAAGCTGCGGAAATCCTTCTGCATAATGAAGACTTTACCAGTTTTTCAAAAGTTCATACCCAAGTCAATAACTTCATCTGCCATATTTCCCAAGCCCAATGGAATAAAGAGGGAAACGATATCGTTTTCACCATCACGGCAAACCGGTTTTTGCGCAACATGGTACGCGCCATTGTTGGCACCCTCTTGGAAGTAGGATGGGGAAAATTGTCTACAGATGATTTTCAAAAAATTATAAATCAAAAAGATAGATGCAAAGCAGGAACATCTGTCCCTGCTCACGCACTATTTTTGACAGAAGTGCGTTATAATTGGTCACAGATTATCAATGAATATGACAGATCATTCCAATCCTAATGAATCCAAAAACCGAATTCTATCGCAATTTGGTTTTATTTTCGCCATATGCTGCACTTTATTCTGCGGCACCTTCCTATTCACAAGCTGCAACCCCCATGGTTACGATGAGTCCGTGAAGTTGGTCTTTTCCACCGACACTTTGATGTTTGACACACTTTTCACCACCGTGTCTTCCACCACCAAAAATTTCACCGTTTATAACCCCAGTTCCGAACCTGTAAAATTAGACATCCTTCTTGCCGGTGGAGCCCAGTCTTATTATAGCATCAATGTGGACGGGGTTGCCGGGACTGAATTCCATGATGTGGAAATTGCCGCACACGACAGCCTTTTTGTATTTGTCAAAGTAACTATCAATCCGACCAGTCAAAGCACACCTTACTTGGCCACTGACTCTGTCATTTTCTATAACACACAACGCAGACAGTCGGTTCAGCTGGCTGCCTTCGGACAAGATGCTCATTTTATTATTCCAGACCATTTTACCCCTTCCAGAAACTATAGAATAGTAGCCCATGATCACGAACACACCCACTGGACGAACGACAAGCCATGGGTTATCTACGGATGGGCTGTCGTGGACTCACTGGGAAAGCTGACAATAGATCCCGGCACACACGTATATGTCCACAACGGTGGTGGTATTTGGGTATTTCGTTATGGGAACATACAGGTAAATGGTACCGTTGATAATCCCGTGGTCTTTGCCGGAGACCAGCTTTCTTCTTTCTATGACAACGACTATGCCCAATGGGATCGAATTTTGATAAATGAGGGCACGGAAGACAACGTCATCAACCATGCCGTTATCACCAATGCCGCCATTGGACTTCAAGTAGAATCCCTGGAAGAATACCTCAAAGGAAAAACCATTGTGAATAATACCGTCATCCAGAACAATAAAAACGTCGGCGTTCTGGGACGTACGGCCAACCTGGAAATGAACAACTGCCAAATCAGCAACAACGGCAGTTATAGCATCGCGCTACAAGTGGGTGACTATACTTTGAACCACCTGACCATCGCCAATTACTATTCGCAAAACGCGCGACAGGATCCAGCCTTCGGATTATCCAATTTCTATGAAAAAGACAACTTCCTCATATTGGGCAACACCAACCTTGTCTGCAACAACAGTATTATATATGGATATCTTGATAATGAAATTGTTACTTCAAAAAATAACGAAGTGGCCTTAGACTATCAATTCAACAACTGCCTCATCAAACAACTGGATAAAGATTCTCATTATCATAATTGTCTTTTGAATAAAGACCCCTTATTCATTGATAAATACAAACAAAACTACAATATTGAGGAAACCTCTCCAGCCATTGATGCCGGCAAAACTGGGTTAGGCATCACCACCGACATCATGGGGCGTATGCGCAACGGCATTCCCGACATCGGCGCATACGAATATTATCCTATTCCGGAAAATCGGCGTTGGCAGCGACGATGATTAAAAACCCAGAAGAATCTTCAACCCAATACATACCAAAACTGCCCCACCTACAATTTCAGCAATATGTGCCTTAATATGTCTGCTGAAACGCTTTGTCAAAGCATATCCCAGTATAGAAACCAAAAAGGAAACAAGGCCTATATTGAAAACAGCCCATCCTATCCGAACATTCTGCATCATAGAAAAGCCAAAACCAACCGCAAGGGCATCTATGCTTGTTGCCACCGACAACAAAAGAACCGTTCCCAATTTTGTCATATCCGTTTTGCCCGAATCCTCCTGACGCACACCTTCAACAATCATCTTTCCGCCTATAAAAGCCAAAATAGCAAAAGCAATCCAATTGGTGAAATTACTAAGATAACCGATTACCGCCTCCCCAAAATACCAACCAATAACAGGCATGAACGCCTGAAAGAACCCAAAGCAGAAAGCAAAAAACAGAACATATCTTATTGATAATTTAGGTTGGGTGATTCCCGCAGAACAACTTACCGCAAAACAATCCATAGCAAGACTCAACGACAGCAAGAATAATTCTAAATAACTCATTTTAAATCTACTAACTTAATAAAGATAATTGTCGTGCATTCATTTTGAACACACTGCAAAAGTAGCAAAAATCATAATGTTCAAAAGCCAGACACTCATGCAATAAACAACCCGTTTCTTCGTTTAGTTGTTATGTATTTAATTATAGACATCGGCAACACCAACCATAAGGCGGCCGTTTTCAGTGAAACAGGAGAAATAGTCAGCCTCCTTCAGCAACCCACTCTTCGGAAAAATGACTACGCCGACATTTTTGCGCAGTTTCCCATACAGTCTGCCATTATTTCCTCCGTTGGAAAAATAGAACCTGATCTCTTTGATTGGATTGGCAGACAGGTTTCCACGATTCCTTTCTCCACAGATCTAAAATTGCCCATTGACATCAAATATGCAACACCTTCTACCTTGGGAACCGATAGAATCGCCAATGCCGTCGGCGCTGCCTCCCTTTTTCCACACCAAGATGTACTATCTTTTCAGGCTGGGACTTGTTTAGTAACGGACTTTATCAATGCCCAGGGAGAATATCTGGGTGGCTCTATAGCCCCCGGTATGTCCATGCGTTTCCAATCATTACATCAAAACACGGCAAACCTTCCTCTTATCTCTCCTAACAACATAGATTTCTTTATCGGCGACACCACCGAGAATTCCATATTGTCAGGCGTAATTAACGGTATGTCTTGCGAAATTGACGGCTTTATACAACATTATCGAAAAACATATCCAACTTTACAATCCGTTATCACCGGTGGTGATGCTGGTTTCCTCATGGATTTCATAAAAAATCGTATATTTGCCGCCCCCAATTTAGTAATGGTGGGTTTGTATAAAATATTAAGGTTCAATGTGGCATAAACATATTTACAGATTGATTCTGACCTGTGTGGCAATGTTTGGAATTATTTCCACGCAAGCACAGAATGAAATCAGCAATCCTTATTCCAGTTTCGGAATCGGCATGGTAAACAAATATTCCAATGCTGTTTTAGACGGAATGGGTGGTTCTTCCTATGCCGTGCAGAGTCCTTATTTTATAAATTTCAGAAATCCCGCTTCCTACGCGGCCTTTGATTCCTTGTCACTGGTGGCAGACGCTGCCGCATCCATCTACGTCTCCACGTTAAGCAATTCTGCCAACACACAGAAAAATTCCTTTGCCCGCCCTGGATACATCTCCATCGGTCTTCCTGTTACTCCCCATTGGCGAACCAGCATCGGAGTCATTCCTTTCAGTAATGTAGGTTACAGCATTGAAGATTCCAAAACTATTGACAACGTCGGTAATGTATCTTACTTGTATTCCGGGAACGGAGGGCTCAACCAACTGTATTGGGGAAACGCCTTTAAGCTCTGCAAAGGGCTTTCCATTGGTTTGAATGCCTCCTATATGTTCGGCTCCCTGTACAATACCCGCAATATTTCCTTTGACGGCAGCAACTTCTACAATTCGTATATCAACGATGCTTTTCATATTGATGGTATTCATCTTACCGGAGGTATACAATACTTCGTCAATATCAAGGAAAAGCATCGATTGGGCTTTGGAGCCGTTTATGGAAACACAGCCTATATCTGGGCAAAAGAGAAATTACTCATCAATTCATACGAAGGTTCCTATAGTTCTGTGACTTCTTATGATACCGTGTATTATAATGATGAAAACCGAGGAAATCTCCGTATTCCGCAATCTGTTGGCGGTGGATTAAGCTATACCTACAACGACAAACTAACCATTGCTGCAGATGTTACTTGGCAGAATTGGAATCAATACTCCTTTATGGGCAAACAAGATTCCTTGACGAACGCCATTAGCGCTTCCCTTGGGGCTCAATTTACTCCTGATCCTCAATCCAATAAATTCTTCAAGAAAATGAGTTTCCGACTTGGAGCAAGATATTCTACCGGAGAAATTTTATTCCATAATAAACCTATCAGCGAATTCGGAGTCTGTTTGGGGCTTGGTATTCCATTAAACACCTTTAACACGCATTCTTCTATCAATGTAGTATTCGAATATGGCAGATTAGGAACCACGGTGAACGACCTTCTTCAGCAGAATTACTTCCGTTTCACCTTCAATTTCACCTTACAGGAGAAATGGTATCAACGAATGAAATTAGATTAGAATATTAACTATAAAAAAATAAGAAAGATGAAAAAATTATTAGTAGCCATCCTGTTGCTTGCCTCTGGCAGCTTGGCCTTCGGACAGAAAAACTGCCCATTCCAATATGGTGCAACAGAAGAAGACTCCTTGAAATGCTTGGAGCAAATCACTAATTTCAACACCTTTTACAAAGCAAAAAGCTACGTGGACGCATACGAAGCATGGCAATATATCGTTAACAACTGTCCTTGCAGCTGGAACGGTATATATACCAATGCACAGACTATGTTTGACAACCTCATCAAAGCCGAAACAGATTCTGTAAAAAGAGAGCACTACATCGATACTCTTCTCTGGGTATATGAGGTTCGCAGCAACTATTTCCCCGATAAATTCACAAGGGGATCAGGTTTGGGTTATATGGCCTACAACACCATGCGCTATCGTAAAGCCAACTTCGAACAAGCATACGATTGGTATGTGGAATCCATCGAACTTGAGAAAGAAAACACGCAACCGGCCGTTTGGGACACCTATTTCCAACTTTCTGAAAGTTTAACCAAGGCAAAGAAAGACACCAGCATTGTTATTGAAGCCTACGAACGGGCTACCGACTACTTGGATCTTTCCATTACCAATGCACAGAAAAACTATGAAACCGGAGTTGCCGCTATTGACACCCTAACTGCTCAATACGAAGCCGGTCAAATAGACAGAATGGAATACGACAAAAGAATCAAACCTCTGGCCGCTGATACAACCCGTCAAATAAAACTCGTCACCAACTATCGCAAAACTTTGGCAAAGATCGAAAACAAGATTACGCCTTATGCATCCTGCAACGTATTGGAAGGTATCTATACCAACAAGATGGATAAAATCAGAGGTGATATGGCCGCCATCTACAAAATGGTCATGACCATGTCAAAGAGCGGTTGTCTTTCCAGTCCTATCTTCAAAGAAGGTCTTGAAATTCTCCACAAAGCCAACCCGAGCCGTAACTCTGCCTTCATGATGGGTAACCTCTCATTGAAGAGCTACGTTACCTCTCACGAAAATGTTGAATTGGATAACGCCGTAAAATACCTTCAGGAAGCTGTTAGCTTAAGCGAGACCAACGAACAGAAGGCTGAAGCCAATTACATGCTCGCTTTGGCTTATCAAACCAAGAGTTCCTTCTCTGAAGCCCGTAATGCCGCATACGCCGCATTGAAATATCAACCAAACATGGGAAAAGCCTATATTCTCATTGGCGACCTCTACGCTAATTCCGGTGGTAGATGTACTGATGGCATTCCTTACGATTTTGCATGGGCCGCTGCCGACAAATACAGCAAAGCCGCTGCCGTTGATCCGAGTTGTGCCGAAAAAGCTAATGCTCAACGCGCCAAACTTAGATTCCCCAGCCAACAAGATCGCTTCGTTCGTGGTCTCAACAATGGTGATTCATATCACGTGGGCTGCTGGATCCAAGAAAACACAACCGTAAGATAATGCTTCTGCAAATATCAAAACATATTACAAAAAACATCATAACGGCCTTGTGCCTTATGATGTTTTTTGTTTCCTGTAACCATAAACAAAACAAATCCATACTCCTTTCTTACGAAGGAAAATATCCCGATGAGTCTGCAGAAAACATGACGCTCACCATCAGCGACTCCGGCATCGTCAGCTTCATCGTAAAAGCCCCCCTTTTTAACACCTATTCCACCGATTCCAACTACATGGAATGCCCAATGGGAATTACAGTTACTTCCTATACGGACTATGGCGAAAAACAGTCTGTTCTAACCGCCGACTATGCCTGCAACATTAACAACTCCATGTATAAAGCCTCTAAAAACGTTGTTATTTGCGACCTTATCAAAGGTGATACATTAAAAACAGAGGAAATTATTTGGGACCAAAAAAACAAATGCATTTATTCCCATACATTGGTTAAGCAAACCAAAGCAGATGGTTCTGTCAATTACGGAGACGGCTTTGAAGCCGACGAACGCTTTTCCAAATATACCATCACCCATCCAAGGGGCGAACTTAACGGATTGGATTTCTAAACGATATTTTTCTCTACTAAATTCACTTGGGAAGAAACTTTGCGCAAAGCGGTGACAATACGGTCTGCCTCTCTGCGGCGTATGCTGAATCGAATCGTACAATTAAGATCACTCTGCTGACTGATAATCGTCACAAAGGGATCTTTCATCAACTGCATCACGGCATTCATTTGAAGATATTCAAATGTTACGTCATACACTTCATCTATGGTCTTTTCCACTATAGTAGCCGCATCCAATGCTTCTCTGGCCGCAATCTTATATGCATTTTGCAATCCACTGACACCCAACTTGATTCCTCCAAAATAACGAACTACGATCACCAATGTGTTAGTTAGATCTTTTGATAGTAGCTGCCCATGAATAGGACGACCGGCCGTCCCAGATGGTTCTCCGTTGTCATTCATTCGATAAGCATCCTTATGAGGTCCTAAAATATAGGCATAACAATGATGACGCGCATCATTGTGTTTTTTTTGAATCTCAGAAATATGGTTTTTTATCTGCTCTTCCGTCTGTACAGGAAAGGCATACGCCAGAAACTTGCTACGCTTCTCGCTATAACTACCCACAGAAGGGGCCACAATGGTTTTATAGGTGTCTTCGAACATAGAATATCTTATTATCATCCACACTTTGTTCCTGAAAAACAAGAGATGAAGGTAACGTTGGAGCCTTTATGCCTCCTTCCCATTGTTGGTTTCCAACCAAGATACGGGCTTCATCCCACAAGTCGGATATTAAAAATCGATCCAATGTCTTACGTCCGCCTTCCACTATGACCGATTGAATACGATCCTCATACATTTCCTGAAGGGCAGCCTTTACTTCCATGGGAAGAATCTTGTAATCCTTGTGTGAAATTTTCTCATCTGTTCTTTGCATCACATATCGTTGTGGGTTTTTCCCTGGATATAGTCTCGTGGTCAATTGAGGTTGGTCATTATTCATGGTATTATAACCCACCAATATGGCATCCTCCTCACTTCTCCATTTATGGACCAATACTTTTAATGCCGGATTGGTAATCCAATATGTATGGGGCTTTCCATCGCTTCTATCCACATCCATATAGCCGTCAGCCGTCTGGGCCCACTTTAAAATAACATACGGGCGATGAAGACGGTGGTAAGTAAAAAAACGACGATTTAACTCTACGCAATCCTCTTCACATACATGTTCAACAACTTCTATGCCTGCTTGGCGAAGTTTCTGTATTCCACTGCCATTCACTTTGTCATGATAATCCACTGTACCGATTACCACTTTTGGAAATCCATAGCGAATAATGGCATCTGCACAAGGGGGCGTTTTCCCAAAATGAGAACAAGGTTCCAAACTCACATATATTGTGGATTCACGAAGAAGGTTTTTTTCTTTAACAGAATTAATGGCATTAATTTCCGCATGTGCCTCGCCATACTGGTGATGATAGCCCTCGCCGATAATTTTGTCCCTATACACAATTACAGCACCCACCATCGGATTGGGTTGAACCTTTCCCAAGCCAAGGCGTGCCAATTGCAGACAGCGCTGCATAAAGATTTCATCCTTCTGCATAAGCAATGGTGACAACCTCTTCTATTGTTGTTTTAGAAAATAAGACAATGGTTGGTTCTGACGATCGAAATGATAATATTGGCATTGAACCAAATTCTTCGTATTGCCATTCAAAACAGCATAGAATTTGTCGCGATTATAAGGCAAATTTTCTGCGGCGGGTTGCTCTTGTTCAAGAATAGCATCCAAAGACAAGGCATCCTGGGTTAATTTGCGATACATATCCAATTTTGTTTCCACCCCATTCACATCCACCAAGGTAATAGTCTTAAATTTATTGAATTTCAAAATAGAATCTCTGGTGGAAGTACTCATATTCGTAATATAAATCTCATAATTTAAATCCCTATACTCAGCCAGCATATCCAGAAGTTTCACGGTATCATATTCCATAATCTGCTGATGTTGGGCATCAAATAGATTAAAGAAACGGGGACCAGACTTTTCAATGGTAAAAGACTGCTCCGGATGCTCATAATCGCGAACTGAAAGAGATTGGATACGCGTAATTTTAGTCGTAAAGAGGTCGCAATTATACCATTCTTCTTCCTTAAAGGAATAAAACGGCGTTAGAAAGCCGCGGAAACCGGGGATATGTACAATACAGGGCTCGTCAAATCCGTCAAGAATGGCAAAATTAGCCGTGTTGTCCATCGTGGCTGGTCCCATATAATAGGTTTTTGCCAAACGTTCCCTATTGAAAAATTTTATACCGAAAAGCTTGAACTTAGGGGCTTTTTGATAGATTTCGACTTTGACGGCATTCACCGACATCATCTTATTGATATTGGATTGTGCGGTTTTTGCCACCGTTTGTTGAAGTGTCACATTGCAAATCGTTGCAAGCAGTTCCTTCACTTTGGAAGGCTGGGCCTGGATAGAATCTTGAACATACCACGATCCTTCCCGGCGATTCAACAATACATATTCACCATTCATATCCGCTATAAAGACCTTCGTGATACTTGCCGTATCCTTAACTGCGAAAATATCCGATTTCGGAGCGCCTGAACCTTGGAAGGCGCCTGACTTGAATAGAGCCAGGACTAAGCAGACAACAACTAAGACAGATATAGATGCGATGTAAATAATTTTCTTTTTCATTTATTAAAAACATTACACAGGTGAAACATTCAATTCAAAGATGCGGCAAAAATACGAAAAAGAAAGATTTAGAGAATACGGAAAATTCTACCAACCCAAAGAAACCTTCAACCGCCATCCGAATCCCTGCATAGGATAGTTTCTTATAACTTCATAGTTATTATTGGAAATATTCAAAAACTCGCATTTAAAGCCCAAATCCATAGCCTTAATACGGTAAGTATGACCCACTGTAACGCTATGATCCAAATAACCTTCCACCAAATTGTCGGGAATGTTTTGCCCCAACGCATATCTTTGCCCGCAAGCAATCAAAGCATAAGAAACAGTCAGCCAGGGCATATCAAAACTCACACCTATAGAACCAGACCAAAGAGGAGTATAGGGAATTTGCTGATTAAACGTCTTCCCAAGAGGATCCGTTCGGTCAACTGCCTTTTGATAAGAACAGCTCCCGTTTAGGCGCCACCAATACCCTTTAATCATCTGATATTGAACATGGACATTTAAATCCGAACCTCCTATCCAGACAAGACCATAATTCAACATCGTCCAAGAAAACAGATTATGGGAAGGGAACGCCACTATTTTATCTTTTACCATATTGAAATAACCATCTATTGAAGCTGATAGTAACACCTTGCCCGAAGCCATTCGCTGCTCCTCCAGCACCAAACCTACATTCCACTGGTGCGTTTTCTCGGGTTCCAAATTGACATTACCAACCTCACGATAGTATAAATCGTTAAAAGTAGGCATACGGAAAATATTCTTATAGAAAGCTCGAAGCATCAGCTGCTGCCCCAGACGAACAGAGCCACCAACAGATGGAGAAAGATGAACATAGTTTTTGTCCGCTTTATCCATGGAAGTTATATTATTCACCGTTGTCAAAAGCGCATTTCCCAATAGAGAGAAACGCCTATTGCCACAATACACGGAAAAAGCGGTCATGGACGTGAACCTTTTAGGTTGTTCATATTCCATTATATTAGAATTCAATTGATTAAAGAACAAATCATTAGACAGAGCCAATACAAGATACACCGGTTTTGCCAAATGCAAGGACAAGGCTTTATATTTCACCGTATTGGAAACGTATCCTTCATATTGCACAAACTGATTATCTAAAAAACCATCTTCATTTAAATAATCCGGATCCAAATAATGCGTGTAGTCATAATTGAATTTTGCGTTGAGCAAATAGGCCCAACGAGGATCAAAATATTTGAAATAGGTCAATTGTCCGAAAGTATTCCTATTCCATAGTCTTTGGGCGGAATGAAGATTATAGAACACTATAGCGGAAGGGAGACCTCTTTCTGAATCGTAATAATACCATTTAAAGAACAAGCCCTGCGTAGTATCTATTCCTATACGGGCATTGGCTTCCACATTAAAGGCAGATACATCCGTATTTTGTCTTCGTTCTGTTGAGACACTATCCGTTGGACCTCCATAATGCAGCAAATAGGGATAATCACCTTTGGCATGTGTATAATTGGCAGATAAGTTCCATAAGAAAAATCGATTGTTGCGTTTTTTGCTTTTCATCAAATGTTCGCAAAAAACCTGAGGAGAATAAAATCCAAACGATCCAGCCGTCATGGAAACACGGAGGCGAAGAGGCTTGGAAGGAAGCTGTCCATGTGTTCTAATTTGAAGCAAATTGCTAAAGGAAAAGAGGCGTGCCGGTTTTAAGAGATCCTCCGACAAGCCTGTTGTAAGCGTAATATTCTCTATATATTCTAAAGAAAGTTTTCCTAAATCAACCTGTCCTGTCTGACAATCGGTCAAAGCGATTCCATCATAGGCCACTCCGGTATGTTGAGCGCCCAATCCGCGTACGGATATGGTTTTCAATCCTCCCGAGCCACCATAGTCTTTTATCACAACTCCAGACATATATTTCAGCGCATCGGAAAGTTGCAAAGTCGGAAGGTCGCGCAGTTGTTTCGCCGTCAATGTCTGAACTACCGCAACACCTGCTTCCTGACGAAAATAATCTCCGCCTATTTGAACTTCCTCCAGATAACGAACCTTACCGCTATCTACAGGATTCTGTGCACAAATAGAAAAAAAACAAAACAAGGCCATCAATCCCCATAAAGAAATTCTGATAGCCTTGTATTTGTCTGACATATACCTACAATATTGTACGAATTCTTGGACCTATATATATTTGTTTCCGAAATCCACTTGGACGTCGGCCACATATTGTCTGATTTGCTGCTCGTCTGACTTTTTGCAAATCAAAAGAATATCATTGTTTTCAACAACAATGTAGTCTTCCAATCCTTGTAAAACAACAACTTTATTTTTGGGAACGCTCACCACGCACTTAGTGGTATCATACGTCTTAACATGATTTCCGGAAATGGCGTTTCTATTGGTATCTTTCTTTCGTAATTCGTAAAGAGAGCCCCATGTACCTAGATCTGACCAACCGAAATCAGCCGCATAGACTTTCACATTCTGAGCTTTCTCCATAATACCATAATCCACGGAAATATTACGACATACTTGATATATACGATCTATGAATTCCGTTTCCTGTTCAGTATTATAGAGGTCCTCACCCTGTTTGAACAAATTATCCACCTCGGGCAGATATTGTTCATAAGCTTGGATAATGGAAGGTACTGACCACATAAAAATACCAGCATTCCAAAGGAAGTCGCCACTTTCAATGAAGCGACGGGCCATTTCCAGTTCCGGTTTTTCGGTAAAGGTTTTTACATCGTAAATGGTGGCATTCTTATCATAGCTCTTATCTTCATCATATTGGATATATCCATATCCAGTATTGGGAGAAGACGGACGAATGCCTATAGTGAGCAACCAATTTTTAGAGGAGACGGCCTCCAGTCCCTGCTCAATCACGCGAACAAAGACATCTTCCTTAAGAATAACGTGGTCGGAGGGAGCCACCACCACTACCGCATGGGGATTTTTGGACTTAATTTTATACGTTGCATAGGCGATGCAGGGGGCCGTGTTGCGTCTATAAGGCTCCAATATGATCTGATCGTCATGAATTTCCGGCAACTGCTCTTTTGTAATCTCCTTATAAGAAGTACTGGTAACGATATATATGTTTTCCTTGGGGCAGATTTTCGTAAATCGTTCAAAAGTCTTTTGGATTAACGTCTTTCCTTCGCCGAGAATATCAATAAACTGCTTCGGCGTTGTGCTGTTGCTCATGGGCCAAAAGCGTGCACCGACGCCGCCGGCCATGATAACGCAATAATAATTGGGATTGATCATACCAATAAAATTGTTTGTATTATATGAATGCGGTTAGTGGCAGAATGGCCACTAACCGTCTATCAACTAGTTTTCATTCAGAGCCTTCACACCTGGGAGTTCCTTTCCCTCAAGATATTCGAGCATGGCGCCACCGCCTGTGCTGATATAGGAAATGTAGTCGCCCAGTTCATACTTGTTAATGGCAGCAATTGAATCGCCACCGCCGATAACAGAATAGGCACCTGCCAAGGTGGAAGCAGCAACGCTGATAGCAACTGCCTTCGTTCCCTTACTGAATTTCTCCAGTTCGAACACGCCGACCGGACCATTCCACAAAATAGTATTGGAGTTTTTGATGACCTGAGAAATGTTACGACGGGTCTTCGGACCGATATCGAGGCCTTCCCAACCATCAGGAATGTTATTGTCTTCTGGTATCAGCACATTGGCATCCTCACCGAACTTATCACCACACACACTATCCACACGGCAATAGAAATTCGTACCCGTAGCATCCACCTTAGCCAGAATTTCCTTGGCCACGGGCAGCATATCGGGTTCAAAAAGAGAATTTCCTATCTTCAAGCCCATTGCGGCAAGGAACGTATAGCTCAAACCACCGCCAACGATAAGATTATCCACCTTGGGAAGAAGATTGTTAAGAATATTGATTTTCGTGGAAACCTTGGAACCTCCGATAATAGCCGTAAAAGGACGAACCTGTCCGTTGAGGACTTTTTCCAAACTCATCACCTCATTATAAAGCAAATATCCGGCAAAGGCCTTTCCAGGGAAAAAGCGGGCGATGGTAGCTGTAGAAGCATGTTCGCGATGGGCTGTGCCAAACGCATCATTCACATAGACATCTCCCAAGCGGGCAATGGCTTTGGCAAAATCAACATCTCCCTTTTCCTCTTCAGAATGGAAGCGAAGATTTTCCAACAAAGCTATTGAACCTGGTTTCATAGCGGCAGTGATTTTTTCGGCTTCTTCACTCAGTACGTCACCGGCAAAAACAACCTCCTGACCAAGAATTTCAGAAACCTTTCCGACAATGTGTTTCAAAGAAAATTTGTCGTTGGCTTCGCCTTTTGGGCGTCCCAGATGGGACATGAGCACCACGGAACCGCCATCATTGAGGATTTTGTCCACAGTTTCCTTCGTACGTACGATACGGGTTACATCGGTTACATTAAAATTATCATCCAAGGGTACGTTATAGTCCACACGAATGAGCGCCTTTTGATTACTGAAATTGTATTGATCTATTGATTTCATAATATAATTAATTAAAAATTATCATTTTTATAAACCGCACAGAACCTTCATTTATTGTATTGACACATTAAATAGCCACATCGGCCTTAATATGGGGATGAGGATCATAGTCTTCCAAATGGAAGTCTTCAAATTGGAAACCAAAGATATCCTTAACCTCGGGATTGATTTGCATAGTAGGTAAGTGTCTTGGTTCGCGGGAAAGCTGTAATTTAGCCTGTTCTACGTGGTTGGAATAAATGTGCGCATCGCCGAGCGTATGAATAAATTCCTTTGGTCGAAGTCCGCACACCTGAGCCACCATCATGAGCAGAAGCGAATATGAGGCAATATTGAAGGGAACACCGAGAAACACATCTGCGCTACGTTGGTATAGTTGAAGGGATATTTCCCCATTATTCACATAAAACTGAAAAAGCACATGACACGGAGGAAGCGCCATCTTATCAATTTCGCCCACATTCCAGGCGCAGACCATCAATCTGCGAGAATCCGGATTGTTTTTTATTTGCTCTATTAATTGACTGATTTGGTCAACCTTGTTTCCATCCGGCGTACCCCAAGAGCGCCACTGATGACCATAAATCGGACCAAGATCTCCATTGGGATCCGCCCATTCGTCCCAAATGGAAACGCCATGGTCTTTCAGGTACTTAATATTGGTATCTCCCTGTAAGAACCAGAGTAACTCATAAATAATGGAACGCAGGTGCAGTTTCTTAGTCGTCAGCAAAGGAAAGCCCTGCAAAAGGTCAAAGCGCATTTGATAGCCGAAAACGCTGTACGTGCCCGTGCCCGTACGGTCAGACTTATAAGAGCCTTGTTCCAAAATGGTGCGAAGAAGATCTTGATATTGCTTCATAGAGATTTATGGGCTGATATGGGTTTGACGTTTTCCATTAAGAACTATGCTTCCAAACTTTCCAGAACATCGATGACATCATCCAGATAATCAACATCGGCCTTTTCAATTTCTCCCTTGTCGGCCAACTTGGCGATTTCCGAATCAATAGGCATTTGAGCAAGCAGTTTGAGATTGAACTCCTGTGCAACTTCAGCAGCATGGCTTTCCCCAAAGACATTGATTTTCTCATTGCAGTGCGGGCATTGCACATAACTATAGTTCTCCACTAAACCCAATACAGGAATTTCCATCATGGAGGCCATATTCACTGCCTTGCTCACAATGAGGGATACGAGATCTTGCGGGGAGGTAACCATGATAATGCCGTCCACCGCCATGCTTTGGAACACCGTCAAAGGCACGTCGCCCGTTCCGGGAGGCATATCCACCAACAAAAAATCAATTCTATCCCAAATAACCTCCGTCCAAAACTGCTTTACCATTCCAGCGATAAGCGGACCGCGCCATATAACGGGTGTTTTTTCATCGTGCGTGAGCAAATTGGAAGATATTACATGTATGCCCGATTGTGTTTCAACTGGAAACACACCATCTTCACTGCCCGTGATGAGCTCATGAAGATTGAACATTTTCGGAATGGACGGACCCGTGATGTCGGCATCAAGAATACCCACACGATAGCCTTTCTTTCTCAATTGCACAGCTAACAGAGAAGTTACAGAACTCTTTCCCACACCGCCTTTTCCACTGACAATGCCGATTACCTTTTTAATATCGCTTTTAGGATTCGGTTTTTCGCGCAAATCCTTTTTTTCACAACTTTGCTGACTGCAGTGCTCGCAGTCGTGATTACATCCTGACATAATTTTACAATAATTTGATTGAGGCGGCAAAGGTACAAAAAAAGCATAAACACGCCTATTCCGTAAATAGGGCTTGCCAATAAAAGGAAACTTCCAAGCCAACCTGTATTTATTATCGTCTGCACAAAGCTTTTTTCGTATTTTTGCAACCTCAAAAAACATACCTATTATGAAACCTATCATTGCTCCTTCCCTACTCTCTGCAGACTTTGGCAATTTAGAGAGAGATGTCAAAATGTTGAACAGATCCAAGGCCGATTGGATGCACTTGGACATTATGGACGGCATGTTCGTCCCTAATATTTCCTATGGGATGCCCGTTGTAAAAGCCATCCGCAAAATTTCAGAAAAGCCATTGGACGTTCACTTGATGATTATGCAACCAGAGCGATACATCCATGAGTTTAAAGAATGTGGCGCCGACATACTGACCGTTCACTGGGAGGCGTGCACCCACCTGAATAGAACCATCAATCAAATCAAAGAAGAAGGTATGCTGGCTGGTGTGGCATTGAACCCGCACACACCCGTGGCCGGTTTGGAAGACATCATCAATGACGTGAACCTCATCCTCATCATGTCCGTCAATCCCGGCTTCGGCGGACAAAAATTCATTGAACGCTCATTGCGCAAAATCAGTGAATTACGTGATATGATCAAGCGAAACAAATCAGAGGCGCTGATTGAAGTGGACGGCGGTGTCTGCCGCGATAATGTGGCCGCCATCGTTAAGGCCGGTGCTGACGCCGTAGTGGCAGGAAGTGCCGTATTCAAAGCCGAAAGCCCTGAGGAGGAAATAGTTGCTTTAAAAAGCATTTAACGAACTCCACCTTTTTAAAATTTATTTATAAAAATTCTTTGCTCTTTCCATTTTCATTACCTGTCTTGCGTTTTTACAGACACAAACCATAACCTATAAAGACATTCTAGCAGGAAAAACAGCATCTGAACTAAGTGGAAAGAAAAACTGGAACTTGAGATCATCACCCAGGAAGAATACGACGCCAAAAAAGGCTGAATTAATGAAATACATCAAATAATTTGCAATATGGAAAAACAAAGAAGCGCATCCTACAGCATGTTCGTCATCGGAGCCCTATTCTTCGTATTTGGGTTCGTAACATGGCTCAACAACATTTTGATTCCTTATATGAAGGTTTCCTGTGAACTGACTTCACAGGTGCAGGCCTATTTGGTCCCGTTCGCCTTCTACATCGCCTATTTCGTAATGTCCATCCCATCTTCTTACGTGTTGAAAAAGACCGGATACGGGAATGGTATGGCTTTGGGATTGATCGTTATGGCTATTGGCTGTATGCTTTTCATTCCGGGTGCACGCCTCCGTAGTTATTCCATCTTTTTGACCGGCTTATTCATCCAAGGGGTGGGATTATCTCTCTTGCAAACCGCCAGCAATCCGTACGTCACCGTACTCGGGCCCGTTGAATCCGCCGCCCGCCGCATGAGCATTATGGGCGTCTGCAACAAACTGGCCGGCATGGTAGGCATCCTCATTCTCTACAACGCCCTATTCTCTGGAAAGGAACATTTATTTGAGCAAATCAACAACACTCCTGCCGGGCCGGAAAAGGAAGCATTGCTCCAGCAATTGTCAAATGGCGTAATTCTTCCGTACATAATCATGACAGCCGTGCTAATCGCTCTGGTAATGTTCGTAAAATTCGCAAAATTACCTGAAATTCAAGTTGAAGAAACAGAAAAATCCGCAACCCAGAACAGTATTTTCAACTATCCATACCTTTGGCTGGGTGTTTTGGCTATCTTCTTCTATGTGGGAGCGGAAGTCATTGCCATCGATACCTTGATCCCCTATGGAAACTTCTACGGCATTCCAACGGAAGTATCCCATTATTTCGGCGTTTACGCCTTAATTGCGCTGCTTATCGGCTATTTCTGCGGAATATTTTTCGTTCCTCGCTTTATTTCTCAGCGAAATGCGCTGATTGTGCAACTCTGCGTGGCGATTGCCTTGGTCATTGTGGCCCTCTGCACATCCGGATTGTTTTCCATTGTGGCCATAATATGCCTGAGTTTCGCTCATGCCATCATGTGGCCGGCCATCTGGCCGCTCTCCATCCATGATCTTGGAGAACATACCGAGTTTGGTTCTGCCCTTCTCATTATGGCCATTGCCGGCGGAGCGGTAATGCCGTTGATCTACGGACAGATTGCCGATACAGCCAATCCACATATTGCCTACGCACTACTATTTGTCAGTTATGCCTACATTATGTTCTTTGCAACTGTCGGCTGCAAAATCACAAAGAAATCCTAATGCTATATCCCGATAATTTCGAAGAAAAAATAGGATTCAACACCATTCGCCACCTCTTGCTCGGGCACTGTCTCAGTTCGCTCGGACAAGATCATGTGGAATCTATGCACATGATGACGGACGTGGATGGTATCCTGCCCGAATTGGAAACCGTGGAGGAATTTCGACAAATACTGTTGTTTGACGAACCTTTTCCCGCCCAGGACTACTATGACCTTCGCGCAGCTCTTAAACGACTGCACACCGACGGCACCTATATCGAACTTGAGGACTTAGTTCAATTACGCGGCTTCATTGCCACCATGACCAATATCTTCGTCTATCTCAAAGTCCGGCATGAAGATAAGAAATATCCTTATTTGTGGGGTTTATGTGAAGACATGCCCCTGCAAAGAGAGTTATCTGCCGCCTTCAACCGAGTCCTTGACGACAAAGGACAAATGCGCGACAACGCCTCCGATGAACTCTGCCGCATCAAAAGTGAGATAAACCGTATTTCCAATTCCGCCGACAGACAAATCAGAAAGATCCTCAACGCGGCCAAACAAGACGGATTAGTCAAAGAAGATGCGGAAATGACCATCCGGAATGGTCGTTTGTGCATTCCCATCGCTGCCCAATACAAACGCAGACTCAAAGGCTTCATTCATGACGAATCTGCCACGGGACAGACTGTCTTTATTGAGCCGACAGAGGTATTTGACGCCAACAACGAACTGAAGGACTTGCAAAATGCCGAACACCGGGAAGTGATTCGGATTCTTTCCGAACTATCGGAAAAAATCCGCCCAGTCATTCCAGAACTGCTGGAAGCTCAGCAACTTTTAGGCCAATACGATTTTTTACGTGCCAAGGCCCTTCTTGCCATTGACATCAACGGGGCGCTCCCACACATACATGCCAATCCACAAGCGAACTGGCAACAGGCTGTTCACCCCCTATTATTTCTCACCCTGAAACGCAACGGGAAAAAGGTGGTCCCCCTTGACATGACACTGACACCGGAAAGGCGCATACTCATCATCTCAGGTCCCAACGCAGGTGGAAAATCTGTCTGTTTAAAATGCGTCGGACTTCTACAATACATGATGCAGTGCGGACTTCTCGTTTCTATGCAAAGTACCTCCGATATGGGCATCTTCCATAGCATCTTCATTGACATTGGAGATGAACAATCTATTGAAAACGACCTCAGCACCTATAGCTCGCATCTTTCCAACCTTAAGGCCATGGATGATAACCTGGATGCGCGTTCTCTATTCCTAATAGACGAATTCGGATCCGGTACCGAACCTACCTTGGGTGGAGCATTGGCGGAAGCCATTCTAGAGAGTTTCTATGCCAAAAACGCCTTCGGCATCATCACTACCCACTATGGGAATCTGAAAATGTTTCCTGATTCCCATCCTGAGTCGGAAAACGGAGCCATGTTGTACGACACAAAGGCGCTGAAACCCCTCTATCAACTCAAAATCGGGAAACCCGGAAGTTCCTTCACATACGAGATCGCACGCCACATCGGACTTGACAGCCACATCATCGACAGTGCCGTCGCCAAGTCCGGCACTGCGCAAATCGACTACGAGAAAAAATTAGAGGAAATAGAAATCGCCCGATTGGAATCGGAAAAAGTGCTCAAACAGGTACGTGCCGCAGATGATCAATTAGCAGATATGATTGACGAGTACGCCGATAAATTCGCCGAATTGGACAAACAGCGAAAAGAAATCATCCAAAAGGCCAAAAACCAAGCCAATAGCATCGTGGAAAGCGCCAACAAAGTCATTGAAAAAACAATCCGCGATATTAAGGAGGCCAAGGCCGACAGCGTGAAAACAAAAAAGGCGCGAGAAAACGTAGTGAAACTGAAGGATGAACTCCAAACAGAAATAGCCTCCATAGAAAAAGAAGAATCCCTACAACCCATCATACCTGTAAAACGTACGAAGCCCAAAGAGAAAAAAGTCGTTGAAAAAACAGAAGACACCTCCATCCATATAGGCGATACCGTTTTCATGGCCGATATGCAGATTACGGGTGAAGTAACGAACATCAACGGCAACGATGCAACCATCGTATTCAACTCCGTAGCCTTTAAGACAGACCTTCGAAAACTTTCTAAAATCAGCAAAAAAGAAGCTCGCGAAGTACGTCGCACAGGGGTAATACGCTACAACGAAGGAACACTGGGTGAAGCTATGAATAAAAAGCTTGCCGATTTTGACGCCACCCTAGACGTCCGGGGAATGCGCGTAGATGAAATGACCCCCCTGTTATCTGATTATCTTGACGAAGCCGCCCTACTCAGCATTCGCTTTGTGCGTATTCTTCATGGCAAGGGGAATGGCATTCTACGCCAAGTCGTTCGCCAGTATTTGGCTAAAAGACAGGATGTTGAAAACTATCAAGACGAAGCATTAGAAATGGGCGGTTGCGGTATCACTGTGGTAAAAATGTCCATCTAACGTCGTTTCAAACAATTTTTTGCTATCTTTGCAGTCAAAATAAAAAAATATTCACCAACAAAAATAAGCAAAATGAAAAAGAACTTTATCCTTACCCTTTGTGTATTCGCATGCACGCTTTTTACAGTCAATGCTCAAAAAGTAAATTTTCCAACCAATGACGGTAGTGTATGCTTCACCAATGAATCCAATTCAAAATATTCCAAAGCCGAATTATTCGAAAGCGCCGTTTCTTGGGCCGTATCCACCTTTGCCAGCAAGGATGCCGTAATCTCTCAAGACTTGGAAAAAGGAGAAGTATTAACCAATGGCACTATTAAGACAAAATCTTCCTATAACCCATTCGCAGGCTGGTTCAACGAATACGCAACCTTCGTTGTTAAATTCAATGTCAGCGACAACCACATCAAATACAACCTTTACAAAATAAAAATAACGGAAACCTATTCCGGTTACGGTTCCAGTTCTAACACCTATAACCTTGACGACCGTTATGCTAGTTTCGTAAAGGCATACGAAGATATTGAAAGAGTCAACAATGATCCCAATATTTCCAAAAAAGACCGCAAAACCGTCATCAAGGAAGCCAACGATATCATTGAAGAAAACGAAGATTCCTTCATCGAACTAAAAAAATCCCTTCAGGATGTAATCAACATGATGGAAAAAGAACTTTTCAGATAATTCCTATTGATTTTATCAACAGAATAAAAATGTAGGGGCGGAAGACTTCGCCCCTACATTTTTTTTATCTTTGCCGCCCTTAAAAAGAGACCATTATGAAAAGACTATTCCTAACCTTTATTCTTTCAATTTGCCTAATTTCCCTTACTTCATTTGCTCAAAATCCGAACAAGAACTACCAACCCTGCAAAACTAAAATGGACCAACTCCTCAACGCCATCAACTTGATGTACGTTGATTCGGTAGATTTCGACCCAATGATCGACAAATCCATTACCGCCATGCTGAAGGAACTGGATCCCCATACCGCCTATATTCCCAAAAAGGATGTGCAGGCTATGAACGAACCTCTTCAGGGAACCTTTGACGGAATCGGAGTAACCTTCCAACTGATCAAGGACACCATCAACGTCATGGAAGTCATTATTAATGGTCCATCTGAAAAGGTAGGGCTCCTGGCTGGCGATAAAATTGTGAAAGTGGATGACACTCTTGCCTGCGGCGACAAAATCACCAACGACTGGGTGCGCAAACACCTACGCGGAAGCAAAGGGTCCAAAGTGAAAGTCTCCGTTAGAAGAGGAAAAAGTCCGGAACTCATTGACTTCGTCATTACCCGAGGCGCCATTCCCATGTACAGCATCAATGTTTCCTTTATGGTGGACGAAACCACCGGTTATATCAAACTCGAACGTTTTGCCGCCACTTCCACCAAAGAACTAACCGAAGCCATGAAAAAGCTGCAGCAGCAAGGCATGCAGGACCTCATCCTCGATTTACGGGGAAACGGCGGCGGATACCTAAATGTGGCCTTTGAAATTTGCGACCAGTTCATTGCAGGAAAGAAAATCATTGTCTATACCGACAACTTCCGTAAAACAGGAGAAAAATTCTATTCAGAAAAAGACGGACTTTTTGAAGAAGGAAGACTTATCGTCCTTGTAGATGAGAATTCCGCTTCGGCATCTGAAATCACCTCGGGATGCATTCAAGACTGGGATCGCGGTTTGGTCATCGGACGCCGCACCTTTGGCAAAGGCCTTGTTCAAAAGCCCCTCACTTTTGTGGATCAATCACAGGTACGTCTAACTATCTCACATTACTACACCCCCACGGGAAGATGTATCCAAAAACCCTACAATGACGGATTGGACGACTATTTCAAAGATATTCAAAAACGTGCCAGCCGCGGCGAACTATACACTGCCGACAGCATTCATTTTCCAGACTCCCTGAAATACAAAACTCCTCACGGCCGCACCGTGTATGGTGGTGGTGGCATTATGCCCGACATCTTCGTCCCCATGGATACGACCAAATACTCCACCCTGTACAATGAAATTGCCCGCAAGGGTATCTTCGGCAGTTTTGCCATGGACTATCTGGAGAAAAACCGTGAATCCATGAAGAACACATATCCCTCCTTTGAAGTATATCAGAAAAACTTCACCATTTCAGATGAACTTTATAGCGATTTTATGCAATATGCCAAAAAAGAAGGCGTCAGCGACAGTGCCTCCTTTACCTTCTCCAATTATGCCAACGCCTTTATCAAGGCCAACAAAGAAAAATTGGACTCCCTCTTCACCTCCGCAAAAAACATGGACATGCATACCTTGGATACGATGTTCTCCAACTATGTCACAAAAAATTATGACGAAGCCATGCGTCTCCGAAACGAAACTCATGTGGCCGAATACATCAAAGAATACCTTCGATACGAAATAGCCCGCAGTCTGTTTGGCTTTGGTGACGCCTATCGTATCTTCCTGGAAAGCGATGACACCTTCCAAAAGGCGGTAGAAGTCATGCACAATAAAAAACTGTTCAAGAAATTCAAAGTATATTCCGGTAAGAACAACGAATAATGATTTCCAAGAAATCCATAGACGAAATCCTCTTCGCCACTAAGATTGAAGAAGTCATCGGCGATTTCATCCCTCTGAAAAGACAGGGACAGAATTTCGTAGGCGTATGCCCTTTTCACGATGATCGGAATCCGTCTATGCATGTCAGTCCGCGACTTGGAATCTATAAATGCTTTGTATGCGATGCCCACGGCAGCGCCGTCACCTTCCTGATGGAGCACAACAAGATGACCTATCCGGAGGCATTGGAGTATCTGGCGCAGAAATACAGCATCACAGTAGAATATGACCGTCAGGAAACGCCCGAGGAAAAGGAACTTCGCAACGAAAAGGACAGTCTCTACCTCGTCAACGAATTTGCCGAGAAATACTTTATGGACCAACTCCGTAATAGTGAAGAGGGAAAGCTCCTCGGTATGAGTTATTTTAAGGAACGCGGCTTCAAGGACATCACCATGGACAAATTCCACTTGGGATATTGTCCTAATGGATGGGACACTTTTACAAAACACGCCCTGCAAAAAGGCTATAAGGAGGAATTCCTTCTCAAACTCGGTCTTACTAAGAAAAGCGAAAGCGGCAAACTATACGACGCCTTTAGAGGAAGAGTGATTTTTCCCATTCACAATGCAACCGGTAAAACCATTGGTTTTGGAGGACGTGTTTTAAAAAAGGACGAAAAAACGGCCAAATACGTAAATTCGCCCGAAAGTGAAATTTATCATAAGAGTTTCACTCTCTATGATATCTATCTTGCCAAGAAGACCATTCGCCAAAAGGACAATGTATTCCTTGTTGAAGGCTATACAGACGTGATTTCCATGTTTGAAGCCGGCATTGAGAATGTCGTTGCCTCCTCCGGAACCTCTCTAACGGATGAACAAGTCAAAATACTCGGAACACAAACGCGCAACATCACCGTTTTATACGACGGCGACCGTGCCGGTATCAAAGCCGCCTTACGTGGTATTGATATGCTTCTGGAAAAAGGTTTGAACGTTAAAGTCTGCCTCCTGCCTGATGGTGAAGACCCAGACTCCTTCGCCAAAAAGCATCGCGACAGCGAACTTTCGGACTACCTTACCCAAAATGCCACCGACTTCCTACTCTTTAAGGCGAAAATCCTATCTCAAGATGCCGGCAACGACCCGATGAAGCGGTCGGAAATGGTTAGGGAAATTGTCAAAAGCATTGCCAAAGTGCAAGACCACATTGCCCAATCCTTCTATATCAAGCAATGCTCCACCATCTTCGATCTAACGGAAAAAACATTAGGCGATGAACTGCGTTATCATGTCTGGCAAAATAAAATCAAAGACAATCCCAAACGCAATTCCAAAGAAGAACCGGCAACAGTATCTTTTCCCTCGCCCATTGAAAGGAACAAACTTGAAAAGCCTGTTTCTTCCGAAGATCTCGTCTTTGAGGCAGAAAAAAACATCATCATTCTCCTTCTTAAATATGGTCTTTACGAAATCAACGTCATCAAAAATTCAACCGATGCCGAATCCAAAATTACTCGTATTGACCAATATATTTGCGATGAACTCTATCAAGACAACATCGTCATTCAAAATCCCCTCCTCCTTAAAATATACCAACACTACGCTGAAGTGGCGGAAATCCTACGTGACCAAGACGACATTAAGCGAACCTTTCTTTTGAGCGAAGACAAAGAGGAAAGCGAATTTGCCATGACCCACATCGGAATGGAAGATCCCTCCTATAGTCCCAAATGGGAAAAAAGATACGACATGTTCACCAATTCCGTAGAAAACAGCAAAATGGTTCTTCAACAAGAGGTGGAACACACACTGCTTTCTTTGAAACTAAGAATTGTGGAACAGAAACTCTCCCTGTTACAAAAAGAGATGGGAAATCCCACATGTTCTGAAGACGATAAAATCCTTCTGATCCAACAAAGCAGCACTCTTGTCAAATGTAGGAAAACTATTGCCGATCGTCTCAATATGGCTGTCAGTAAATAAAAAAGAATATGAAAAAAATCAAAAATATAGACTGGAAAAAAATCAATTGGAAGGAATTGATAAAGACCTATGGACTGATTGTTGCCGGAACTTTCATCATGGCCATTGGATTCGTTGTTTTCGTTTCACCACTTAAATTGGCTCCAGGCGGTGTTTACGGCATTGCCATCATCCTGCACCACCTCTTCAATTTCCCCATCGGTTTGTCGGGTTTATGCCTAGACCTTCCTCTTTTACTTATCGGGACCCTTTGGTTGGGACCAAAATTCGGAGCCAAAACATTGGTTGGCGTCCTAACCCTTCCCTCTTTTATTTCCCTCTGGGAAAAAATATATGGATACGCCCCTTTGATCAGCCTGCCGGGTCAGCCCATGGTTCCGGATCCTTCTGCAACCTTTATCATGGCTCTTTGCGGCGGCATCATCATCGGAGTAGGGTTGGGACTTATATTCAAAACAAGGGCCACTTCAGGCGGAACGGACATTATCGCCATGATTATTGGCAAATATATTAAGCACATACCTCTCGGCACAATCCTGATTTTTGTGGATTCCACCATCGTGCTGGCCGCATTGGCAGCTTTTAAAGATTGGACGATTCCATTGTATTCCTGGTTGATTATCTACGTCACTGGCGTGGTCATGGACAAAGTCATTGCTGGATTCCATGCCAACAAGGTGGTGCTCATCGTATCCGACAAATACGATGAAATTCGCCAACATATTTTTGACGAATTGGATCGTGGTGGAACCTTTCTTCATGGAGAAGGCATGTATAACAAAGATGAAAAGAAAATCATTTTCACCTCTATCTCCAGAAAACAACTGCCCATTCTGATTCACTTCGTTCACGAAATCGACCCCAAGGCCTTCATGTCTATCCTTGAGGCCTCAGAAACATTGGGAGATGGATTTATTCCCCTTCGGGAAAAAGCACTCAACTAAATAGCAAATACATCAATAAAACTAAGCAAATAACCAATTTAAAATGATCAAGACACAAGTTATCAAAATTCTCCAAGACATTTATGATCCAGAAATTCCGGTAAATATCTGGGAACTTGGATTTATATACAAATTGGAGGTGAACAACAATAACGATGTATATATCCTGATGACCCTCACAGCACCCAACTGCCCAGTGGCAGAAAGCCTGCCCATGGAAGTAAAAACTCGTGTTTCCATGATACAGGGAGTAGGTAATGTCGTCGTGGATATCACCTTCGACCCGCCTTGGGAAATGGACATGATGACTGAAGCAGCCAAGTTGGAGTTGGGCCTTATATACTAACAATACATGGTGCAAACCACTCCAGCATTGCTTCACAGTGCTGCCGCATTTTTTGTATCTTTGCCGCCGTTATTAAAACATAATCCATTAATGGAAAGAAAATTCAATAAAAAGAACTTCGAGGACGACCAGCCTTTCGAGAGAAAGTCACGTAGTAATAGTCGTCCTAAACGTCGTTTTGACGATAATGACAAACACACTAAATCCAGACATTCGTTCAGTGATGACTCCAAAGAAAGAACATCGCGTCCCAAACGTAAGTTCAATGATTCAGGAGAAGGATCATCTCGTCCCAAGCGCAAATTCAACGACCATGGGGAACGTTCCTTCCATAAAGGAGGAGAACGCCCTTCGTTCCGCGACAAACGTAAATTTGAAGAAAAGGAGGAAAAACGCCCTCGTCGCCGCAATGTCACCGCAGAATCCGAAATCCTGACCGAAATCGTCAATAAAAGAAAGATGGAAGGTCGCCAGGCACCTCGTAAACAAAAGATCCTGTCTTTGGAATACGAAGAGCTGCATGGTCCTATCCGCTTAAACAAATACATTGCCAATGCCGGTATCTGCTCTCGAAGAGATGCAGATATCCTTATTGCCTCCGGTGCCATTACCGTTAATGGCGAAGTCGTTACCGAAATGGGGCATAAGGTTCTTCCAACAGATGAGGTTCGCTATGAAGACAAAGTTCTTCAACGAGAAAAACCAGTGTATGTGCTTTTGAACAAACCCAAAGACTATATCACTACTACCGACGACGAACACGATCGCGCCAACGTGATGGAACTCGTACGTGATGCCTGTGAGGAACGTATCTACCCTGTTGGCCGTCTTGACCGAGACACCACTGGATTGCTGTTGTTCACCAATGATGGCGACCTGACGAAAAAACTCACGCATCCCAGTTCAAAGATTGAAAAAACCTACGCCGTAGAACTTGACAAACCCTTTGCCTCCATTGACATGGCCGCCTTGCGAAACGGCATTGAACTCAGCGATGGTGTCATCACTCCTGATGATGTTCAATACGTAGGTGAATCTAAAAGCGAAGTCGGTATCACCATTCATTCCGGCAAAAACCGCATCGTACGCCGCATCTTTGATTTCCTTGGCTATGAAGTCGTAAAACTTGACCGCGTCATCTTTGCTGGCCTTACGAAGAAAGATCTGCCACGCGGCAGATGGCGTATGCTGACCAAGCAAGAGGTTGCCTTCCTTAAGATGATTTCTAAGAAAGAATCTTCCGCAACAGAAGAAAAGCAAAATTATTAAAAATGAGTGGAATTGAAATTATGTCGCCGGCGGGCTCATACGAAGCCCTCATGGCCGCCATACACGCCGGGGCCGGTTCCGTGTACTTTGGCGTGGGCGCATTGAATATGCGTTCGCGTTCCGCTGCGAATTTTACTTTGGACGATCTGCAGCAAATCACTGATATTTGCCGTGAAAATGGCGTCAATTCCTACCTCACCGTAAACACCATCGTCTATAACGACGAAATATCCAAAGCCCACGAACTTTTAGACAAGGCCAAGGCCTGTCAGGTCACAGCCATTATCGCTTCCGACATGGCCGTTATCCAATATGCCCGTCAAATCGGACTGGAAATACATCTCTCCACTCAGTGCAACGTAACCAATGTGGAAGCAGTTCGCTACTACGCACAATTCGCCGACGTCGTTGTACTGGGTCGCGAATGCCAACTCAAACACGTGGCTGATATCTGTACCACCATTCGAGACGAACACATCACCGGACCCAAAGGAGAATTAGTGAAAGTGGAAATGTTCGTTCACGGCGCCCTATGCATGGCTGTTTCTGGGAAATGCTACCTCAGCCTCGATAATTTCAACTACCCTGCCAACCGCGGTGCCTGCATACAACCTTGCCGTCGCGCCTATAAAGTCCAAGATGCGGAAAACGAAATCGAACTTTTAGTGGACAATAAGTATATCATGTCTCCAAAGGATTTGTGCACCATCGGTTTCTTGGACAAAATCATCAAGGCTGGTGTCTCCATCCTTAAAATAGAAGGACGCGGACGTTCCGCCGAATATGTGAAAATCGTGACCCAATGCTATCACGAAGCTCTACACGCCATTGAAGAGGGAACTTTCAACTTGGAAAAAACCAACCAATGGATGACCCGCCTGCGCAGTGTTTACAATCGCGATTTTTGGGATGGATACTACTTGGGTAGAAAAATGGGCGAATGGTCAGAACGCTATGGTTCCCAAGCCACCCGTATCAAACAACATATCGGAAAAATCACCAATTACTTCAGCAACATCTCCGTAGCCGAAATATGCATTGAGGAAGAAAGACTCTCCGTACAAGACGAAATCCTCATCATCGGCCCTACTACTGGTGTTTATGAAGATTCCGTTTCGGAAATCCGTGTGGACCTCAAAACCACAGAATGTGCCCAAAAGGGAACTTACTGCTCCATACCCGTAAAGGAATTGGTTCGCCGCGGCGACCAAGTATATAAATGGGTGACCGTGCGGGATGAATTCTAATCTTTCATCCTACCACTCTTTGGCAAAATCGGATTTTTTATGTATGTTTGCACCTCACATTCAAACATGACTTATTATGAAAACCCTCACTATTGTTAAAAAGGAATATCAACGCGTTGGCTACGATGAGAATGACATCGAACCCGTAGAATATGTTGAAGTAAAAGCTTCCTACAATGAAAACGGCCAAATTCTTCAAGAAGAACGATTTGATGCCGACGGAACGCTGAACACCCTCACTATCAACGCCTACAATGAAAACAAACTTCTTTCTCAAACAGAGCAGTTTGACCAAGACCACATCCTTTTGCAAAAATCCGTTTACCATTACAATGAAAAACAATTATTGGTAAAACAAGGCAACTTCTTCGGCGAAGATGATAACGAATACATTACCCAATACGTTTATGATGATGAAGACCATCTGATCCGTATTGAAATGTACGCCGACGGAGAATTGGACTTCGTCGAAAAAGAAATGACCTATGAAAACGGTGTCCTTGTCAAAGAAGTGGAAAATGACGATTATGGAAACAACGTGAATATCCATTATTATACCTATGGAAGCGACGGACTACTCATCAAACATGTCCGCGATGAAATCCAAAACAAGGACCGACGAACCTACGAATACACCTACAATGACCAAGGAAACTGTATCAAAGAACTCGTTTATGACTATGGTAACGCTCTCATTTCCAAAACCTACCGTCAATATAATGAGCATGGCAAGCTTATAGAAACCGAAGAAGAGGATTTAGACAATTATCGTAAGATAACGATGGAATACGATCAAGATCTAGTAGTGAAGAACTCCCTCCTCAATAAAGAAGGTAAGCTGTTAGGCTGGGCCGAATACACCTACGATGACCAGCAGAAGGAAAACTCCTCCAAAGAATTCATTCAAGATGAAATACAACCTGAACATTTCAGGCTGTTGAGAGAAACACGTTACGAAAGAGAATAATCGTTTAGGGCAGGTTTTTCAACCTGCCCTAACCATATAATTTCTTATCTTTGCGCCCTTAAAAATACGAAACAATGTTACAAATTCAACTTTTACGCGAAAACCCCCAAGAAATAATTGACAGATTGAAAATTAAGAATTTCGATGCCACTGAATTGGTGGAAGAAATCCGTCAATTGGACAATGATAGCCGTAATCTCAAAAAGGCACTCGACGACAACCTCATGGAACAAAACCGTGGTGCCAAACAAATCGGCCAACTCTTCAAAGAAGGCAAGGGAGCTGAAGCCAACGATCTCAAAGCCCGCATGGCCGAACTAAAAGAATCCGAAAAAACCGGACGTGCCCAACTACAGGAATTAGAAGCCCAACTGCTCAACAAAATGATGTTGCTGCCCAACCTTCCCAACAAAGCTGTTGCTCCTGGCAAAGGCGCCGATGACAACGAAATCATCTATACGGAAGGTGATGCTTCTAATTTTGACTGGCCTGCCCTTCCCCATTGGGACTTGGTGAAAAAATACGACATCATTGACTTCGAACTCGGCAATAAAATCACCGGCGCGGGATTTCCCGTGTATAAAGGCAAAGGCGCCCGTATGCAGCGCGCACTCATCGATTTCTTCTTGGACAGCGCCACAGAAGCAGGCTTTACCGAAATCCAACCGCCCTACATGGTAAATGAAGACTCCGCTTATGGTACCGGACAACTGCCCGATAAAGAAGGACAGATGTACCACTGCCAAGTCGATAATTTCTATCTCATCCCCACGGCAGAGGTTCCCGTTACCAATATCTACCGTGACGTCATCCTCAAGGAAAGCGACTTTCCTTTGAAAAACTGCGCCTACTCCGCTTGTTTCCGCCGAGAAGCCGGTTCCTACGGAAAAGATGTCCGCGGACTAAACCGTCTGCATCAATTCGATAAAATCGAAATCGTAACCATTGAACATCCTGATCGTTCTTACGAAACACTGGAAAAAATGACAGACTACGCCAAAGGCCTGCTTACCAAACTCGGTCTGCCGTTCCGTGTGCTTCGTCTTTGTGGCGGCGACATCAGCTTTACTTCCGCCTTGACATACGACTTGGAAGTTTACTCCAAGGCCCAGCAGAAATGGCTGGAAGTCAGCTCCGTTTCCAACTTCGAAGCCTATCAGGCCAATCGTTTGAAACTAAGATTCAAAGACTCCACTGGCAAAACCAGACTGGCACATACACTCAACGGCAGCGCCTTGGCCCTTCCGCGCGTGTTAGCTGCCATTTTGGAAAACTATCAAACCGAAAAAGGAATCGTCGTTCCTGAAGTTTTACGCCCTTACACTCACTTCGACATCATTGACTAACCCCAACGGATGAAGAAATTCCTCTTTACCTTATTGTTCGCCTTTTCCATCGTCTCTTTGTTCGCACAACAGAGTGATGATGAAAAACTTGCTTTGCAATACTATAAAGACAAAGAGTTTGATAAAGCCATTGAGCTTTTTGAAAAAATCCAGAATAAAAAGCCTAACTCCTATATCTACTACTACTACTATTCCTCCCTCCTAGAATTGGAACGCTATAATGATTTGGAAAAACTAACTAAAAAACAAATCAAGAACTTACCAAACGTACAACGCTACAAAGTGGATTTAGGCTATTGCTACGAACGTTCCGGCGACAATGCCAAGGCAGAAAAAAGCTATCAGGATTTATTGAAAAACATGCCTGCCAAGGAATCTTCCGTACAGGAACTCTATAGCGCATTCTATTCCCGATCCAAATTCGACTACGCCATTGAGGCAATTATGAAAGGACGAAGGTTATTGGGAAAAAACCTACTACTCTCCAAAGAACTCATCAGCATCTACCAATATCTCCATCAAACAGATAAAATCGTTGATGAAGTCTTAGCCTTGGTGAAGGACGACGTACATGAAAATCTGGAACCTGCACAAACAGCTCTTCAAAATCTTCTTTTGGAAGACGAAGACAACCAAAAATACAATACCGTCAAAACGGCATTGCAAAAAAATTCACAAAAAAGCCCTTCTAATCTCTGCTATATGCAGTTGCTCTATTGGATAGACCAACTGCATAAAGACTATGCAGAAGCCTTCGTTTTGGCCAAAGCCATCGACAAACGACAGAAAACAGAAGGTATCAAGACCTACGAACTGGCGGCGCTGGCTGCCGACAACAAAGACTTCAACACCGCTATTGAAGCATTGAACTACATTATTTCCAAAGGAGAAGACGTCTATAATTATAACCTGGCGAAAAAGAAACTCTTAGACGTACGCTATCAACTTTTGATATCATCCTCCCCCATCAAAATGTCGGAGGCTCTTGCTTTGGAACGTGACTTCAAAAAGGAATTGGATGAAAACGGCATTCACTCCGGAACTATGGATTGGTTTCGAAAATACGCCCATTTGTTGGCTTTCTTTGTAAACAAACCGCAGGAAGCCGTTGATCTGCTGAACCAGAGTATTGCCAACACAAACAATCCTCAAGAGAAAAATCAATATAAAATCGATTTGGCGGATGTGCAATTGTATATGGGCAACATCTGGGATGCCACGTTAAACTATTCACAGGTTGATAAAGATATGCCCAATGATGCATTGGGAAACGAAGCCAAATTCAAAAACGCCAAACTTTCCTTCTACATCGGAGAATTTGACTGGGCCCAAAGCCAACTCGACGTACTCAGTGCGGCTACTTCAAAATTGATTGCCAATGATGCCATCTATTTTTCCCTTATGATTGCAGACAACCAAGAGGAAGAGGAAGAAGAGGATGATGAAGACACCACATATCTGCTTTTTACCAAAAGTTCCAGTAACCTACCACTGAAAAAATATGCTGAAGCTGATTTTCTCATTTTCCAAAATAAAGACGACCAAGCCCTTGTGATGCTGGATTCCGTTATTGCAGCAGCCCCCTTCGGCACTTTGGTGGATGACGCACTTTATCAAAAGGCCCTGATTTTCATCAAACAGAAGAACTACTTAGGGGCGGAAAAAATCCTATTGGACATAGAAGAGCATCATGGTGATGAATTATTGGGTGACGATGCCGTATATCAACTGGCCGAACTCTATGAATACTATTTTAAGGATATTCCCAAAGCTATGGAATACTACCACAAGATTATGCAGCAATACAGCAGCAGTCTTTATGTGGTAGAAGCAAGAAAACACTATAGAGCTCTCAGAGGAGATGCTGTAGAATAAACCACAATCACATGAGATGGAAGTCAGAGCTAAAAAAAGACTAGGTCAGCATTTCTTAAAAAACGAAGACATTGCTCGCAGAATCGCTGAAGCGGTACAAACTCCCAATGCCCAAGTACTGGAAATAGGCCCTGGAATGGGTGTCTTAACGCAATTTCTTCTTCAGCAGTCCTTTTCCGACTTCTCTGTCATTGAACTAGACGAAGAATCCGTGGCCTACCTACAGGAACATTTTCCCCAATTAGGTCATCACTTGATTTCCGGAGATTTTCTTCAGTTGGATTTAGGCTCTCGATATTCGGGACCATTCGTCATTGTCGGCAATTTCCCCTACAATATTTCCTCTCAAATCTTATTTAAGGTGTTGGAATATAAAGACCAAGCCGTGGAAGTTGTGGGAATGTTCCAAAAGGAAGTGGCAGAACGTGTCACAGCCATGGCCGGTAAAAAGCAATATGGCATCATTAGTGTACTGCTACAAGCATTCTATGACACAGAATACCTTTTTACCGTGGGAGAAAACGAATTTCTTCCCCCTCCTAAAGTTAAATCCGCCGTCATACGCATCACTCGCAACTTCGACAAAAAACTTCATTGCGATGAAGAATTGTTTCGCAAAATAGTAAAAACAGCCTTCAATTATAGGCGGAAAACCCTCCGCAATGCCTTACAATCATTGCCCTTTCCTCCTGAAATCGTTGCCTCCGACCCTATTTTCACCAAAAGGGCGGAACAATTAAACGTTCAGGATTATGAATATCTATGTAACCTGCTTTAATCAAAAATAAAAATCCTATGAAAAAAATCATGCTCCTCAGTATCTTGGTTCTCACCATGGTTGGATGTCGTTCACAAAAGGAAGTCGTTATTTATGAACGAGACGTAAATAACATCGAACTCAAAGTCGGTTCTTCCTGTGAAGTTAAATTTCGAACAAACGCCTCCACTGGATTTTTCTGGCAACTGACAAATCTCAATCAAATCAGCGTTGTGGATACGGCAGGTAAACGCTATGAATGCAATGCTCCCAAAGGCATGGTCGGTGCATCCTCCACCCTTTACTGGAAATTCACCGCCAAGAAAAAAGGTACGGAAACCCTGAATTTCATTTATGCCCGCGGAAACCGTAAAGACACCGCTCGTACACGCGACATTACTTTTGTAGTTAAATAATGGAATCACCCAGTCTCTATGTGGCCATTCCCGCCATGGACGAGCTGGAATACCTGCCCGCTACTCTACAGGACTTGGCATCGCAATGTATAGAGAATCCTGTGGAAGTGTTTGTTTGTGTAAACCAGCCAGAATGTTATTGGCTGGATCCTGAAAAAAAAGCCATTTGCGAACACAATCAGGAACTTCTTCAACGGCTTCTAAAGAATAAAGAGTTGTCTTTGCATGTCTTAGACTATAGTTCTCCAGAAAAAGGATGGAAAGGCAAAAATTTCGGAGTGGGTTGGGCCCGACGCGTAATGTTTGAACAAATCCTGCTCTCCGCAAAGGATAGTGACATCATTGTCTGCCTAGATGCTGATACACGAATAAGGCCAAATTATCTGCAAACCCTTTTGGAAAACTTCCAAACCCATCCCTCCTTTGCCGCCATTGCCATCCCCTACTATCATACACTTTCTGGAGAGGAACAACGTGATCGTGCCATTCTTCGCTACGAACTCTATATGCGAAACTATGCCATAAACCTGTTCCAAATCAACAGCCCCTATTGTTTTACGGCCATTGGCTCTGCCATCGCCTTACGCACAAAAACCCTACGCAAAATCGGGAACATCACACCCCTCAAAAGCGGCGAAGATTTCTATCTGCTTCAAAAAATCCGAAAAATGGCATCCATCGGCCATTACAATCAAGAAAAGGTATATCCTTCTTCCCGATATTCTTCCCGCGTTGATTTTGGCACTGGACCTGCCATACAAAAAGGCACACAGGGAAATTGGCAAAGCTATCCAATTTTTCATCATTCTCTTTTCATCCCCATACAACAAACTTATCTACAACTCAAAGAACTATTCTATACAGACATAGAAACGGATTTTCTACAATTCCTCAAAGAACAATTCAAAAATAACGACCTCTGGAAAAACATTCGCGGAAATGTAAAAGACTATGCGCATTTTGAACATGCCTTCCATGAAAAAGCCGACGGCCTGCGATTATTGCAATATGTTCGACAGAAACATAAACAACTCCCTCATTCGGATGAAGAAGCTTTATTTGACAACTTTATGCGGTGGATGCCCGACAAAACGCCCACATGGCTGTCTAAAACCGTTTCTTTTCAAGAACTCACTGTTGAACAACTAAACACACTGAGGGACCATCTCGCAGAAGAAGAAATGTTTTGGCGTCAAAAAGATTTTAATCTTGGCACTTAATATAAAATTACTATCTTTGCAACGCTTTTGCAAATAAACAATAATAAACTAAAAATAAACAACTTATGGAAAAAATTAGAATTGGTATCAATGGTTTTGGTAGAATTGGTAGATTAGTTTTCAGAGCTACTACCGAAAGAGATGATGTTCAAGTAGTTGCCATCAACGATTTGTTGGATGTTGATTATATGGCCTATATGTTGAAATATGACACAACGCACGGTCATTTCGAAGGCACTATCGCCGTGGAAGATGGCATGTTGGTTGTCAATGGCAATAAAATCCGCGTCACAGCAGAAAAGGATCCTGCCAATCTGAAATGGAATGAAGTGGGTGCCGACTACGTTGTTGAATCTACTGGTCTTTTCCTGACCAAGGAACTCGCTTCCGCACACTTGACCGCTGGCGCAAAGAGAGTTGTCATGTCTGCTCCTTCCAAGGACGACACTCCAATGTTCGTCATGGGTGTTAACAATCACGAATATGCTGGCCAGCAAATCGTTTCCAATGCATCCTGCACCACAAACTGCTTGGCTCCTTTGGCTAAGGTCGTAAATGACAACTTCGGCTTGGTAGAAGGTCTTATGACTACCGTACACGCTGCCACAGCTACCCAGAAAACTGTTGATGGTCCTTCTAAAAAAGACTGGCGCGGTGGTCGTTCCATCCTTGGTAACATCATTCCTTCCTCAACACGTGCTGCAAAGGCCGTTGGCAAAGTAATCCCCTCCCTCCAAGGCAAGCTTACCGGTATGTCCCTCCGCGTTCCTACCGCTGATGTTTCTGTGGTTGACCTTACCTGTAAGATTGAAAAGGCCGCTACCTATGAAGATATTAAGGCTGCCATGAAGAAAGCTTCTGAAAACGAACTCAAGGGCATTCTCGGTTATACGGAA